>JAKAVO010000039.1 GCA_021817255.1 Thermoplasmata archaeon | reverse complement strand
ATGTATATCTGGTGATCAGACGAGAATATAATATATCCAACTTTATCCTGATTCTTAAGCATGGTGTAGGAAGCGTTTATTGCGCTTGTAACCATGAAATCGAACATCCTGGTTTTCTTGTAGCCCAGATTTGAACCTGTGCTGTAATCAATAAATATTATGGCATCAATCTGCCTTTCTTCCTCCCATTCTTTTACGAACAGTTCATCATTTCCATAAAAGTTATACCTGTTCCATGCAACATTTCTCATGTCATCTGAGTCATTATAAGCCCTGATGCCAAAAAAGTTGTACCCCTGTCCAGCCTTCCTGGAAATATGCAGGCCATTGGTGAAAATAACATTGCTCAGCCTCTCACTCCTCTGCATGAAAATATCCTTGGAAGAAGGCCCAATCTTGGCAGTTTCATACAAGTCAGCAACAAATTCAATATAGGCCAGCCCAAGTGCATCTGTGGCTATGACTTTAACCGGCCCTATGGTATACTTTCCTATTGCATCCGGGCTTATTGAATATGATTTTTTTACAGTTTCCCCCTTCTTTATAGACACATTGCCAGTGTAATCTCCTTTCAGTTCAAAGATGTCCGGAAGAGTGTCAAAAAACTGGAGGTGCAGATCTCTTTTGGATTTATTGTTTATAAGAAGCTCTGCGTTAATAAATTCCCCCTTCTTCATCTCATCTCTTTCGAGCGTCCTCTTAACCTCGATCTGCGATACTGCTTTGTATGTGCCGTGGTTAAGAATCCACAGGTCAGCGCATACTATGAATATGCCGGTCAGGAAAAAGAATGTCAGCATCTGGTAGCCGTAAAGATTGTATATGTACGACTCCAGAAGCCCTATGGTAAGAATAGCCAGTACACTGTATGCTCTCTTTTTTATCATTAAGGTGCAGGCACCTCAGACAATATTTCTTCGATGACCTTGAAAGCAACATCGGTTCCAATGTCTGATTCATCAAGCATTGCTTCGGGCCTGAGTATTAACCTGTGGTTTAACAGGTACTTGCTTATATAAGAGATATCTTCAGGTATAACATAATTCCTCCCGTGGACCAGTGCGCAGGCTTTTGAAGCCATCAGCAGCTTGGATGTGGTACGGGGGCTGGCACCCACATAAACCTTCTGGCTCTCTCTCGTTTTCCTCATCAGATCAACCATGTATTCTTTCACGCTTTGTGCCACGAACACATCATACGCCTGGTTTCTCAGATCTAATATGGATTCAACTTCAAGATATGTTTGGTTCTTGGGGGCTCGCAATGCACGGTTCAGTATTTTGACTTCTGCATCCCTGGAAGGATATGTGAGGATGAGCCTGAACAGGAACCTGTCCATAAGAGCTTCAGCAATCGGGAAAGTTCCTTCCTGCTCTATTGGATTCTGCGTTGCTATAACAATAAAAGGCACCGGAAGCTTGTGGGTAACGCCACCAACAGACACCTGCTTCTCTTCCATTGCCTCAAGGAGGGCAGACTGTACTTTAGCCGGTGTCCTGTTTATTTCGTCAGCAAGGAGCACATTTGTAAATGCCGGGCCCTCCCTGAATTCAAGTTTTCTGGACTCCAGGTTGAAGATTATATTTCCGGTGATGTCAGATGGCAACATGTCCGGAGTGAACTGTATCCTTTTGAATTCCCCTTTAATGTGGGACGCGAACTCGCTTGCCAGCATTGTTTTTGCGAGTCCGGGGACACCTTCCATAAGGATATGGTTATTGCTGATAAGTGAAATAAACATGAATTTCACTATCTCCTTGGATCCGACAACCCTTGCTTCTATTTCATCGCTTATAGATTCAATTGAATCTCTTACTTTTTTAAGGTCTCCATGTGTTAATTTTGCCATATCTACTATTCCTCCTTCATTTTATTAAGGTCAAGATCGATTGTTGCCTTCTGTATGTTGGCGTAGGCTTTCATAATCTCCTCAAACTCCTTCTTCATATTTGCAGATAATTTCTGCTTTTTCCTCTCGCTTGCTGTGTAAGTTACCCTGTACTTCATTCGTTTGTATTTTCTCGCTTTCCTGTTAAGGTACTTTGACAGTGTAACAATTTTCCTTGAGCTGTTTTCAAGATTGGTTTCAAAATGATCATAATCCTTATTCTGCACAAATACCATCTCCTTATTGATGTAATCTTCCGGCAATTTAAACGTTTCCTTTTCCTGCTTAAGTGTTGGATCTGAATCCACCTTTCTTCTGCGGGCATTTATCTTTAAAATGATAAAATAAAAGACAACCATAAAAACCGGGACTGAAAATATTAAAAATATTAATGGCTCTGTTTTAAATTCATAATATAGTTCAACGAACGTGAATTTTGGAACAGTTATCGAAAGTGACAAAAAAGGTAAAACAGAGCCTGCCATAAACTTACTCATCCACGAAATACAGTTTCTTTATGTCCATGTAGTCATAAATATCTGTAACCATTGATATGATTTTTTCACCTTCAATTTCTTCGTCCTGGGAATATACTGCCGGGAGGTAGATGCCCATCACAAAGGCGGCATATTTCTTCAGGGCCATTTCCTTCATCTGATTGTCTCCACTGCTCTTCGTTCCAGTCAAAGCAGTGCCAAGTTCAAGTGAAACTGTGTCTACTGTTATTTCTTCTGTGAGGTCCTTGTTTGTTTCCTTAAGGGCCTTGTACAGCCTGCTCATGTTCGGCAGATTTCCTCCGAGGTTAATGCTGAAATATCGTTCTATGTCTTTCTGCACGTCCCTTTTTGCATCGGTTGCAGCTTTCAGGACGTCCCGGTTCCCAATATTTCTCCTTGCATTGACCAGAGGCGGGATATCAAGGATAGTCTTTACCCTGATCTGGGTTTCCTCTCTTACTGCTTTCTTTCTCCTGCTGAAGAACCCTTTCCTTTTTCGCTT
This sequence comes from Thermoplasmata archaeon, assembly GCA_021817255.1. Classification (GTDB taxonomy): domain Archaea; phylum Thermoplasmatota; class Thermoplasmata; order Thermoplasmatales; family Thermoplasmataceae; genus Cuniculiplasma. Next base: position 1,531 of record JAKAVO010000039.1, on the reverse strand, counting down.
GCTATTGTCTCCGCTCAGTATGTCCTGTATTTCTTTTATTGCTTCCTGATCATTGTTTTCTTTTTCCATATATTACTCCACTCCATTCATATTTGCGTAATTAACGTTTAATATGCCAAAGTATACATAAAAGTATGTATAAATTGAATATGGCACTCCTCCAAGGTAAATGTCTACCTTCAGATGCGCTCCGCCTAAATAGGAATATTTCAGATTGTTGAATGACGATGAATTATATTTAAGTTCAGACACCAGTTGATTGTTTATTTCAAGCCTTGTCCCGTTTAGCATTGTATAAGCGGAATTGTTTTTCAGCTTTACAGTTACGTTTTGGATTATTCCGGATACTTTTCCAAAATAAACAGAATTGTTCCAGAGGCTGGTATGGTTGGGAAGTGTGCTGCCGGTCTCATTGAATATGGATTTGGCATTCGTGTTGGACACATTGATATATTGAATGTTGAACTGGCTTTTATAGTTAAGATTGAAGCTTGAGCCTGTGAAGTTGTTGCCTTCCACCCTTATGCGGTAATCCATGCTTACCCCCGTCAGATTTTTGAAGAGATACAGATCTATAGATGTTCCACTTTTATTTGGGGTATATGCTCCGTTCATAAGGACAGTTGTTGGCGAACTTGAAAGCGTGAGGTTAAAGGATAAGTTTGCCAGGCTCCGTATCGGGAGAACAAGGCCATAAGCTGAGATGTTGAAATTCATATTTTGAACAGTTTTGTTGTTGTGAATGAAATCCAGTTGCTTTCTCACATAAGAGGAACCTTTGTAGGTGAAATTGTAATTTCCGCCTGGCAAATTATAGACTATAAACGTTCCATTGAATGTTCTAACTGTTTTGCTTTCGTTTAATGCAATTCCGGATGAAGATGAGTTTACCGCTAAATTTTTCCCCGGCAGTTGCAAATTAAATTCTTTTCCATATGTCTTTCCGAATTGCTTGTCTGCAGTATAATTGAGCATGTTTTTCAGGCTGATATTTACATTGCTGGTCAGCCTTCCAATAAGAAGTGCATTGGAAGACGATACCCTGCCTGCAATAATCCTTGCATTAAAAGCACTGTAAAACTGGCCTATGGTTGAAATGTTCATGAAGGTTGAAAATGAGGTGTTGACATATATTGTTGGCTTCGCAATGTCATTAACTGATACAAGTTTGGAATAGATCTCCCCGTTTAGGCTGGTATAGGCAATAAACTGGGTGCTGTTCACTTTTGTAAAATTGGATAATGCTATACTGGTTCTTTGGGGCCCCTTGTTGTAAATGTCTGAAGAAACAGATGGGTTTATGTTCTTCATCAATTGATTTTTATCATATCCTGGAATTTTCAAAAAGCTCTCGCTGAAGCCATTTCCAATTGAATAGAGCGGTATCATGCCAATGTTTATTGGTGCAAAATTTTTCTGGCCGACCAGGGAATTGATATAGAAGTTAATGCTCTTATGGTTGAATCCTGCCTGAAGAACGCTTACATTCAAGCTTATGTTGTAATTTTGTTGAGTATCGATGAAATAATAG
>JAKAVO010000038.1 GCA_021817255.1 Thermoplasmata archaeon | reverse complement strand
GAGGTAAAGATTTCCTCCAATTTGATAAGATATGCGATCGATGCAAGGAAGGATCTAAGAGGCTTTGGAATTGATTTCAGGATAACAAGAATATTGAGAAACTTCCTGTAACTATTTTATCCCGCCATCAACAGGAATCATGCAATCAGTTGTTGCACCAAAAGAATCGTTGTCAATCAGTGCCATGACCACACCTGCTACATGTTCAGGGAGAACCTCAATGCCAAGAAGGTTTTGAGTTTTATACTCCTCCACGGTTTGTCCCTTTGCCTTGGCCCTGGATTCCAGCACTCCTCCTTCCCAAATCTTTGAACCTTTGAAGATCTTATCAGGATTGATTATATTTGATCTTATCTTATATTTTCCACCTTCCTTTGCAACATAGTGTGAAAGATAAGCTGCAAATGCTTTTGTGGAACCATACATGGTCATTTCTGGTCCGGGATGAGTCAGATTCTTGGTTATATTAAATACGAAATTTCCACCAATTCCCTGCTTTATCATTATTTTGAAGGCATTTTGTGTAACAAGAAAGGTTCCCTTTGAATTGACTTTATATGAAAGATCCAGGTCCTCTATTTTTATTGATTCCAATGGCGCAGTCTTCAGAATCCCGGCATTATTAAACACTATATCAACACCCCCAAATGTCTCGAGAACTTTCAGGAAGGATGAAGATATCTGTGAATTATCTGATATATCCAGGCAGAGAGGGAGATTGATAATTCCAGTTTCCGACATAACTGCCTTGGAAACCTGGTCGATATCTCTGCTTACATCCATTGCGACGACATGTGAGCCGGCTTTTGAGAGGGTTCTGAAAACCTCAAGTCCTATTCCACTGGCTGCTCCAGTAACAACTGCAACAGTACCCTCGAGTTTCCTTGGCCTGAATTTTTTCAACTTAGCCTCTTCAAGTGGCCAGTATTCCATTTCATAAGCCTCTTTTTTGGTCAGGAATCTATGTTTGCCCAGCTTCCTGGCTGTACCGTTTACCTTGAACGAATGGATCGCCTGATCCATAATGATTGACGCCTCCTTGTGAGATATTCCGGCGCTGATTATCCCGTAACCGCGAACAACTATAACCGCCGGGAAAGGGTCATGCATAGGGTAACCCTTAACGTAGAGCGAATGCTCATTCATATAATTAGATCTGAAAGATTCAATGAGTTCAGCTGCTTTTTCCGGTTCTCTCAAATAGAGAAAATCAAATTTAGTCCTTATCAGCATATCCGGGGTGGCAGGCCCATAGGAACAAATTTCCTCAGCTTCAGCAGAATTTGCAATTTCCATTGCTTCTTTGGTTTTATTTGTAACCAGTATTTTTTTCCTATCTCTTGAAAGTATTCCCCTTAACACTGGAAGAAACGACTCCTCATCTATTTTTACGCTCTCAAATTGTCTGGTAAATAACTTCCCATCGGTCTTTGAGAGACAGTATTCTTCAGCTTTTGTGACAAGATTGATATGGTTTTCATAGGATTCTCTTGGGTCATTTGAGTATGTGAACAGGCCATGGCTTCTCAGAACCAGGCCTTTTGATTTCTTGAGCTTATCTGAAACCTTCAGGACTTCTTTTGCTAATTTGAAACCTGGGGGTACATAAGGAAGTACCACAACGTCTCCCAGTATTTTCTCAATCTCATCATTACTCATTTCAGTGTTTGTTATTGAAAGTATAGCGTCAGAATGAGAATGGTTCACATAGGTAAAATCTATGAATGCGTGGAGGAAGGACTCAACGCTTGGTGCAGCCTCTGCCGGGTTTACCATGCTTCTCTGCAGATATTCAGCCATTTTGATATCATCCATCTTATCCATAGTCTTTGCAAGAAGCATATCATCCATTCTTAAACCCGTGAACCCGCCTGCCGTTATCGTCGAAAGATCCGAGCCGCTTCCCTTTACCCGCAGCACACGGATCTCTCTCATCGCATGATCCATTTCGGTGACTTTCACAGAGGTGTTCCCGCCTCCATGCAATACAAGATTTTTTTCTGCGCCCAGAAGATGAGAGATATACACTTCATGCGACAATGGATCTGATCCTTTGTCACCGTCTTTCCAGAGAGACTTCATAAGACGGAATGCCTGGTATTTATAACAATCTTATGATTCCAGATCTACTTCTCCAGGTGAATCATTGGCCTTCCTGGCCAGGCGTTTTTTCCATTGTTTTTTATTACTGCAACGTCAACCTCAACATTGCAGTTGAAGACTTCTTTCAGGTATGACAGGTTCTCTCTCATAAAATCCAATTCATTGAACCCTGTTCTGGATATATTTCTCCTGTTCTTCATATATTCGGGAATTAGATGCTTGTACTGACCAGGTATCTCAGATAAGCGGTTTCTTTCAAATTGCATGAGAAGGTTGTTAATTGTTTCACCGCAAACCTGTATTCCAATCTTTGATGGCATTATATTGGTTGCCTTTATTATTTCCCTTATGTCTTCTATGACTTTTATAAGATAATTTTCCTTTTCAAGCAGAGATTCATCCAGTAAATCCGGTGGTATATCTGGAAGCATTTCTAAACTCACAAATGTATCCTGTACATGCCTGTGCCAGTATTCTTCAGCCAGGTGCGGTATGACAGGCATCAAAGCAACCAGCCAGTGCTTTATGATTATCGGAAGGACAGCCTCGGTCTTTCCTCCTCTTCGTTCGAGATACTTAAGGTCATTGAGAACTTCATGGAAAATGTGAACATTTGCACCACGGATGTTTCCTGAATCCATCAGATCAATGTAGCTTTTGTATTTGGTGAAAAAAGAGGAAAGGAACCATTTCTCTATGTACCCGGCCTGTGCTTCCGTTTTCCTGTAATTTTCCATTATCTGAGAAAATGCCTCTACCTTCTTTGTCTGAACTGAAACGTCATTCTCATTCCAGTCCAGATCTGTTGATATATCTGCTCCAACCGCAACGAACATCCTGAATATGTCTGCTGAATAATTCTCAACCACACTGGGGAGTGAAACAACGTTGCCTTTGCTCTTGCCTATCTTTGCACCTTTTGATGTGACTATTCCAGAAATTATTATCTGAACCGGAAAATCATGTTCGCTGAAGAGTGCGACATGGTTCATTATATAAAATGAAAGATGGTTTGAAATGTGCGGCTGAGTGGTCAGCCTGGTATCAACGCCGTACCAGTAAGACTTTTGTCTTTTTGCTTCCTCCACAAGTTTGGATATAGATGCATCATCAATATCTGGCATCTCAAGATCGTCAGAACCGAAGATGTAATCAAGAATGTCATGTGGAATCTTTCCAAGTTTGTCATATATTTTTCTCAGAGATGGTGCATTTGTGTAAACCGCAGGATATATAGTTGAATCCGAGAGAGACTCTATTACCCAGTTAGGGTCCATCGGCAGTTTTGTCCCCAGACCACGTCGCCTGGCGCATGGTCTGAGTTTCAGCCAGTCTATCGCGTCGTTGAATGTCTTCTTCAAATATTCAGGGTAAAATACCATCCTGTCAACGAGGGCATGTGACTTTTTCTTCCATTCGGGATTAGAATAATCGAGGAACCACTGATCCTTAACTATCGCAACAATTACTGGTGATCCGCTTCTGGTCAACGCTTTCCTGCTCGTTTCAAATATCGGAAATGCAAGTTTTTCCGACAGAAGAAGATTCCTTATTTTTTCTCTGGCCTGCTGTACGGGCATTGATGAAATAATCCCGCATCCTTCTTTCATGATGCCGGAGTAAAATTCATCCCTGTACAGGATCTGGGTCGCTTCCTGTATACTTTCGGAATCTTCAATGCTTTTAATTTTTAACCTTTTTACAAGATCAAGAACATTGCTTTGCGATTCTTTCGGCATATCGATTATATACTGTATTTTAAGGTCAGGGTTGATACCGGTGAGCGCAACATAATCCATTATAGAGTGGGCTGGAACTGAATAAACTATGCCTGTTGCATTATCTGGGTCAACAAAACTTGTCTCATATACTGGAACTTCCGTCCCAACAACAGGTACAAGATACCTTGAAGACAGAATTTCTTTTCTATCAATTTTTCTAACGACTTCAAGTTTCAAATTCTGAGATTTCATTTTTTCAATCGCGTTTTCAGATACCACTACATTTTGACCTGATAATCTTATGAGAACATACGTCCCATTATCTGAGATCCAGAGATTGGTGATTCCATATATTGTCTCCGGTCGGAGGGAACCGGCGGCCAGGGAAAAACTTTCACCTTTGAACACTATCCCGGTGAATTCTTCAATAGAAACCTTATCTGTATCACCATCCTTAATATCATCCTCGCCAACTGGGTTTTGATCCTCAATACTGAATAGAATAGGGTAGTCACCGCGTTTAAGGTAACCAAGTGAATTCAGCTTGTTGAACTGCCAGGTTACAAATTGCTGGTACATCGGCTCAGCTGACGTGAACTCCCTTGACCAATCGATGGAATATCCCATCTTGTTGAAGTCATGTATAATGGCTCTTGAAAAGTATGTAGCGATTTCCAGCGGATCCTCAAATTCCTTCAATCTTTTTTCTATGTCAGGTTCACCATATTCCTTCAGGTATTCAGTATAGAGAGCAATAGTTGAAGGATCCCCCTTTTTCAGTTTTTGCGAAATTGAAAGAACCGGTGTTCCTGACTCATGGAAGGCCATTGGAAACAAAACGTTGTAGCCTCGAGCCCTCTTGTACCTGGAAATTATGTCGCCCAGTGTATAAGT
>JAKAVO010000037.1 GCA_021817255.1 Thermoplasmata archaeon | reverse complement strand
GTACTGTTTTTTATAGATAGGGATGCGGTTGTGTTCCTTGAATGTTTGATTATATAATCTCCCAGCCCCCCAAATAATGAAACTGAAACACCGGATCTCGATCTGGTGCTGAAAATGACAAGATCATAGTTTTTCGAATTTGCTTCTTTTATTACGCCTTCCCTCACGTTTCTTGCGCTCTGAATTTTTGGAATGACCTTGAGCCCCTTTTCACTGGACTCCTTGTATGCCCTCATAACTACGGCAACCTTATCGCTCCAGGTCACTTCTTTGGATTCATCCTTTATGGTAAGTGCGGTTATTTCGGAACCGAATACTTTTGCAAAATCGCTGGCAAATTCAAAAGCCCTTTTAGAACTATCTCCTTTTGCCATTGGAACAAGAATTCTATCTGCCCTGGCATAATAGGAAGAAACTTGATCCATCATCAGTAATGTATCACTTAGCTGCAATAAAAAGTTTTGTTTCATTTTAGAGCAGAAAATGGCATTGAGGTAGAGAAAAAAAGGATAAATGGATTATTTATCCGGTTCTGCCTTTAGGTTTGTTAATGTTACATAATAACATGATGAGTGCATGTATCAATTGTGAATTGTGCCCAAATTTCAAAAATATTTAGGGTATGAATGATAATTGAATGTATTACACCATATTTATGAAGAATTCATAGAAAACATTTTCTTAAGTGCTGACTTACATCCCCCATGCATTGCTTAATCCTGAACAAGGGCAGAATTGAAGGGCTGGAGGATATGGATGACCTCGCAAAGGTCCCTTATGATGAAGCTTTTGTTGTCGATATTGATGCCATTACCCACTATCATTTTAACTTCAAGCTCTATAACGAATTATCCAAATATATAGAATTTACCCTGATGGCCTATCCATACAAAGAGAACGACCTGATGGATATTATCATATCAGGTGCATCAAGAGTCGTGATCAATGATACTCTTGATGTCGGTACCATAAGCAAATTCCTTGATGTAACCGACGAACTGGTACTGCATTGCTCAGATGGTGACAAGGCCCATATGTTTCACAACCTGACCGGCAATATGTATCTTTCATGCAGGATATTCCAGGTGCCGGGTGTATTTTTTTACTATGGATCTTCTATTAACAGTGGGCCTAACATCATACCACTTGAAAACTTTCCTGAAGAACTGAAGGTGGACTGCTAAAGAATTAAAGCTTTCAAAGCATTTAATGATCAATTTTTGCCTGGAATGCATCTTTCCACTCAAGCTGGATAAGGGCAGGAATATCATAATGCAATAAAATAAACATTGAATTGAGTGAAACCATAAAATAATCTGATATAATGAAGCCTGGAGATAAATGATTTCCTTAACCACAAACACTGGGGGGCTGAAGTTAGAAAGCCCTGCAATCCTCGCTTCAGGAATACTTGACGAAAATGGATACACGATGAAAAGGATTCTTGATGAGGGGGCAGGTGCGGTGGTGACAAAATCCATTGGCACAGAAGAAAGAAATGGCTACTTCTCGCCTGTTGTTGCACCAGAAGGATCATATCTAATAAATGCAATGGGGCTTCCAAACCCGGGCATAGATTTCTTTCGGGATGAAATCAATATAGCCCTGAAATCCGGCAAACCCATTATTGGGAGTATTTTCGCATCAAATACAGATGATTTTTTAAAGCTTGCACTAAAGATGCAGGATTATGGAGTAAGCGCCGTTGAACTGAACCTTTCCTGCCCTCATGTCCAGGGATTTGGTTCAGAGGTTGGTAGTGATCCTGTGCTTGTGAAGGATATAGTAAAGAATCTAAAGGGTACCCTGAAGATTCCGGTATGGAGCAAGCTGAGCCCTAATGTTACCTCAATTTCCGAGATAGCAAGAGCATCATCTGAATCTGATGCACTTGTTCTGATAAATACTGTGAGGGCAATGGCAATAGATGTTGAATCAAAGCGCCCTGTTCTTACCAATGTATATGGAGGGCTTTCAGGAAAGGCAATAAAGCCGGTTGGGCTCAGATGTGTTTATGAAGCCAGGAAAGAGTGTGATATCGATATAATTGGCGTCGGAGGAATTTATAATTACAGGGACGCTCTGGAATATATTATGGCAGGCGCATCTGCATTTCAAATTGGAACTGCCCTGATGGAATACGGGAGAAAGGTATTCGGTGACATTGCAATGGACCTTGAAAGCTATTTGAAGAAGAATAATGTTGCAAATATAAAGGAACTTGTGGGGGTTGCTGTCCAGTGATGGAACATATAGAGGTTAAAAGAAAAAAAGTCGACACGCCAACAGTTGCCTCACTTTACTTTGAATGGGATGCCAGGGTACTGCCAGGGCAATTTATCATGGTGTGGGTTCCGGGCCTTGGAGAAGTGCCAATGTCCCTTTCAAAAACCGGAAAGGAGAAATGCATAACTGTAAAGGCATATGGGGAAAGCACAGGGAAATTGGCAAAAACTGAAGTGGGAGAACTGATCACCCTGAGAGGCCCATACGGAAAACCATTTAAAAAATCAGGCGGAGACATATTGCTAATAGGCGGCGGCTCCGGAATGGCTTCACTGAGGCCGCTGATCAATCGCAGGTCAACTGGCATAATAGCTTCCAGAACTCCTGAAGAACTGCTTTTCTCTGAAGAGTTCAACGCAGACAAAAGAATCGAAGTGACAGAGGATGGCAGGAAAGGAATCAAGGGGATAGTTTTGGATGGCATGGATATGGTAAACCCGGAAGATTTCTCCATGATCTATGTATGTGGCCCTGAAAGAATGCTGAAAGCGGTTTATGATAAAATAAAGGATAAAAATGTGAATGCACAGTTCTCACTTGAAAGAAGCATGAAATGTGGCATAGGCCTTTGCGATTCATGCTCTGTGAACGGTTACCAGGTATGTGTCGACGGTCCGGTGTTTGATATGAACCAGTTGAGGGATATGACTGAATTCGGAACTTCAAAGTTGCTTGCCTCTGGAAAAAGGGTAAAAATATGAGGTCAAAATGTTAATTACCGAAAAATTCCACAGTATTCAGGGTGAAGGCCCGTTGACAGGAATTCCAATGTATTTTATCAGGACCAATACCTGCAACCTGAGGTGCAAATGGTGTGATACAACATATTCATTTGCAGGTGGCATGGAAGAGAAAACAGAGGCACTGGTTGATGATTGCCTTGGTGCATGGGAAGAATGGATATGCCTCACTGGCGGAGAGCCACTTTTACAGCGGGATGCAAAGCAATTTGTAGATTCACTTGTTCAGCGGGGAAAGAAAGTTTTAATAGAAACCGGTGGTTCGCTGAATATAGGTTCCTTTGTTGGCATAAGGAACACGGTGATTGATATGGACATAAAGACGCCTTCATCTGGTGAGGAAAAGAGCTTAAAGAAAGATAATCTTGCGCTGTTGAGAAAGAGTGATTACATAAAATTTGTAATTCAGGACGAGAAAGACTTTTCATATTCCCTTAATTTCCTGGATGAAAATAAAATTGGCTCCGAAAAGATATTTCAGCCTGCCTGGGGAACAGACCCGGAATGGCTGGTAAGAAAGGTTATTGAAAAGAACCTGAACGTGAGAGTTATGCTTCAGATGCATAAAATCATTTACGGAGAGAAGAGGGGAGTATAATGGACGCGGATAAGGTATTCAGCGGAATGTTTTATTATGATGGATCGTTCCAGGAACTTTTTGTATCAGTCAAAGATGGTTCAATCTTCGATATTAAAAGATTTCAGAAGGGCATTTCATCTGAAAGGATTGAGGGTGCTATCCTCCCGGGATTTATGGACACGCATGTCCATTTCAGGGACCCCGGGGAAACAGAGAAAGAAGACTTTTATTCGGGAAGCATGTCTGCTGTGTTTGGAGGCACAACCACAGTACTGGACATGCCAAATAATAAAATCCCTGTAAAGGATTATAACCAGTTTGACAGAAAGAAAGCAGTTGTCAAAGGAAGATCCTTTGCAGACTATGGGTTTTATTCCCTATATGATGGCACCAATGGAGACATAATTTCCAAAGAAAGTGCAGGAATGAAGATATTCATGGGGGAAAGCACCAACAGCACCGAGTACTCCGGCAATTATAAAGATGATAGGTTTCTTGCAGAGTATGAAAAACCTGTCGTATTCCATGGTGAATCATCTGAATGCCTGAAGAGGAACGCAAATAGAAAGGTTAAAACACTTGTTGATCACGATCTGTCAAGGCCGCCTTCCTGTGAGAGAGAAGCTTTTGAGACAATTGCGAGCCTGAAAACCAGGGTAAGGATAGCTGCCCATATAAGCGATTATGCCAACTTTCACGATTTAAGGGGCAAATTCATCGGTGAAGTTGCTCCACACCATATTTTGCTGAATGAAGAAATGCCACTTGGAGCTTATGGAAAGGCGAACCCTCCCCTGAGGCAAAGAGCAGTAATGGAAAAAACAATGCAGGCATTTCTTGATGGCAAGTTTGACTTTCTTTCTTCTGATCATGCGCCACATATGGAAAAGGATAAGGAAAGCGTTGAATTTGGCAAATCCGGAATAATAGGCGTCGAGACGAGGATTCCACTTATGCTTGCCCTCGTCAGGAAGAAAATTTTGCCTCTGGACACACTTCTTATGAATGGAGCCATTAAGCCTGCTGAAACCTTTAGAATCAAAAAGGGAAAAATAGAAAAAGGATACGCAGCAGATTTTGTTTCCGTAAAGTTTGCCGACATAGAGAGGCTGAATGAAAACAGGCTGCATTCCAAACTTGCAATTTCACCTTTCAACGGGTTTGATGTAATATTCCCAAAGGATGTTTATATGAAAGGGGAAAAGGTGATTTCTGGCAGGGAAATTCTGGAAGATTGCAGGGGCCGGATGATTAATCCTCAAGAAGATTAAAGTGCTTCAGTATGTCAACCAGCCCTTCTCCATAAGGTTTTTCCGAAACGTATGCTGCACTCTTCTTAATGCTGGAACTTCCGTTATCCATGGTCGCCCCTGTGCCAACTGATTCAAAAAGATCCACATCATTGTCCCCATCTCCGCATGCAAGTGTTTCTTCATCTGAAACTCCATGGATTTTCATCAATTCCTTTGCTATAAACCATTTAGATCGTAATAGCACA
>JAKAVO010000001.1 GCA_021817255.1 Thermoplasmata archaeon | reverse complement strand
TTCTGGTTATATTTAGCATTAACTGAAATTAAAAACACATTTTAATTGAAGGCAGCCAACTTTTTACAAAACTTTATTCTCAAGAGAAATGGAGTCCTCTCCTTCTATAAGGCATTTTACCATGTCTCCCCTTTGAATCTCTACTGCTCCTGGTGTTCCAGTAGAGATTATGTCCCCCGGCTCAAATGTGAATATCTGGGAATGAAAGGAAATAAGCTTCTCTGGAGAGAACAACATATTGCGCACATAGTTGGAGTGCTCCACCACTCCATTTTTTATTGTGCTTATTTTCAGTGATTGAAGATCCTCAAATTCGTCCTTCGTTGCAATCATTGGGCCAATGCTGAAAAACGTATCAAAACTCTTGGACATTGTAAGAAATCTTGGATTTTGCAAAAGAATGTCGATGGCTGTCATGTCGATTATAGGTGCTATTCCGAAAATATAATCCATTGCATCACTTTCTTCAATATATTTTCCTCTTTTGCCAATGATTATCCCCAGTTCTGCCTCTGCAGTAATTCTTCCAAAACCTTTGGGAAGAATGATATCGCCACCCTGGGTAATCATAGAACTTTTAGGTTTCATGAAACTGGCTGGTTTTTCAGGTTGCTTCACGTTAAGATCCTTTGCGTGATCACCGTAATTAAGCCCGATTGACCATATTTTTCCGGGGTTTGAAAATGGAACTGCATAAGACTGGTCAGACCGCAACATAATTCCTGAATTTTTGGCTCTGTCCAATGGGAGTGTGAATTGCTCAAGCTGATCAAGCAATTCTTTATTCCCTATTACTTCTTCAATACTGCCGGGAGACTTTATATTTGTTTTAGCATAAATGTCTTCCAGGGCAACGAACCTGCCATTCAGGAATAAATATAGAAGTGTTTTGTCTCCGCCTTTCAGCCTGCAGAATCTCATGAGAATGATATAACTTTCAACCCATAAATATTGGTTAATCTATCGGTTGCTTCAGTATAAAAACCTCAAAATTATTGCCTTCTTTCGTTTTCCTGGCATTTCCCATCTCTGTTGCGATATGCTAACCCCGGGCACATCCATTGCAATCCTCAAACCAAATTGAAATTTTACCCTTGAATCGGATAATACTGTGGCCAAAAAATCTTCAAGCAATTTTAATAACTTATACTCAAATTTTATAATAAATAAAATTAAATATTAGACATGATTATAAGAATCATGGTGGAAAATAATGAACCCCCTGAGAAATTCACAGAATTACCTGAGAAATATATGGAAAGGATTCAAAAAATGCTTTCTCCCGGGGAAAAAATAGAATTTTCGCTGAGGTGCATATTAGCAACGCATTCGCAGGGAATGAATGTGAGGGCACACGGTGCGGGCGCGCAGGGAGATCAGATGGGGCATCCATGGATGGTTATCACCAATCAACGGTTGTGGATTGTATCGAAAGGGCTGATATCCTTCGAGGAAAGGCAATTCAGGTTTGAGCAGATATCTTCAGTGGAAATTAAACAGGGAATTATCGAAGATCATCTTATCATTACAGGCATGGGTGTTAACGAAGACTGGACTTTCTGGAAAAAGCTAAGAAATCAAACTATGAAGGCTATACAGATTCTGCAGGCGAAAATAAACCAGAGAGCGCAAGGTTCCGGTTCTGGCAATGTCCAACAGGACCCGCTGACTGAACTTAAATTGCGTCTTGTCCGTGGAGAAATAACCCAGGATGAATTTGAAAAATTAAAATCAATGATCTAATTATTGCTCCATATCGGAATTTTTTTTGCTCAACTCCCCAATAATTCCACATAAGTATTTTTACATGTTTTTTTCCAACTTCATGATACCTGATATTCCTTGCCGGCAACGCGCTTAAGAGAGCTTCTCCCACCAATTCATGAATCAAAAGCCATATCCAATTGTTCATATATGAACTGATCAAGAGAGAAATTTAATTGCATATGGTACAGATATGTGCTTCCATTTTAAAAAAAGTTTATATACTTGTCTGACAATTGTCTTCTATGATGGAATATGACTTTGAGATGGAAAAGATCCTGAAAACCGCGAGAGTAAAAATCAAAGTAATAGGTTGTGGTGGTGCAGGATGCAACTCTGTCACAAACCTAAAGAAATTTGGACTGACCGGTGCAAAGCTGATAGCGCTTAATACAGATGCTGCACATCTGAAAGAGAAAACTGATTCTGATGTGCTTATGCTAATTGGTGAGAGGCTTACAAATGGCCACGGAGCAAAGGCCGACCCGAACGTGGGAAGAGATGCAGCTATAGAAAGCAGAGATACCATAATGAAGGCAACTGCAAATGCTGACCTTGTGTTTATCATTGCAGGCATGGGTGGAGGAACAGGCACTGGAAGCGCCCCTATTGTAGCCCAAGCTGCAAGGGCAAATGGAGCTCAGGTTATAAGTTTCGTAACATTGCCCACAAAACTTGAAGGGGAGATAAGAAAGCAGAATGCCAAAATAGGCATTGAAAACTTAACAAAGATATCTCCAACTGTAATCGTCATTTCAAACCAGAGGCTGAACCAGATCAACAATAACAAAAATGAAGATGAAAGCTATGCTATGGCTGATAAGTTCATAGTGGATCAAATTTCCGGGATCGTGAATACCATTACAGATACCAGCCTGATAAATGTGGAATATTCCGATCTTATGAGGGTTTTCTCACATTCACGCGCGGCATATGTTGGTGTTGGCGAATCCTCAGGCGGAGAAAAGAGAATGGACTTTGCCCTCAATGATGCTCTGACAAACCAGTTGATAGATATGGACATATCAAAGGCAAAGGGATGCCTTATGAGAGTTGTCGGAGGGAATTTTACTATCGATGAGTTTGATGATATTTCACATAAAATGCTTGGCATGATGAATGAGGACTGTGAATTCATTGTTGGCGCTGACATAAAAGAAGAAATGGGGGACGCTGTCAAGATTTTCCTCATTATAACAGGAGTGGATTCAACGTTTATAATAGGAAACGGAGACGAAATTGATCCGCATCTCTTTGGGGATTCCGATGACGACAACAGGATTGCATAATTAATCCTGAAATTTTTAAAAACGACCAATTTTTTTTATATAGAATTAACTTACGTTTCATGAATGAAAGGTAATATTGTTGCATCCCTTGATCTTACTGATGAGAAAAAGTTGATCTCGATGGCAGATCAAATTGGCAGCAGCGTCTTCGCCCTGAAGATAAACTGGCCAACAATTTTGAGCTGTGGAAAATCAATTATTGGAAAATTAACAAAATATTCAAACGTGATATGTGACCTTAAAATAGCTGATATTCCAAACACAAACAGGCTCATTATCGAACAGATTTCCAGAGAAAATCCATGGGCTGTTATCGGGCATCTGTTTACTGGAACTGATTCAATGAAAGCACTCTTGGACAATGCAGGAGGCGTAAAGGTGATTGGTGTCGCGTCAATGAGCAATCCCGGATCCAATGTGTATCTAAACCCAAATTTTGAAAAACTGGTTGAGGATGCAAAAGCGCTTGGATGTTATGGAATCGTGGCTCCAGGGAACAACTATGAACTTCTTGGGAGTGTCTCAAAAATAAAGGGGAACCTTAAGATATTCTCTCCTGGTGTTGGAGCACAGGGTGGGGGTTATAAACAGGCAATCAAGGCCGGCTCTGATTATGTTATAATTGGAAGAAGCATCTATGAAAATCCTGATCCCCTGAAATATATATCGGAACTGGAAAGTGGAAATGAAAACCATATAACATAGTGAAGAATGACCCTGTTTTACTTTGTCTGACAAATCCCGCTGAAGTAATAATGGTGTTGTTTTCTCAGGATTATTTAAGCCATTTTACTACGAAAGTTATATATTGTAATCAAAAATACAGGTTATATCACTACAAAGACTGATCATTATGAGTGACGTCCTTCCTGAACTAGAACAGAAAAGAGAGATTTTGAGGAATCTGGCCGAAGACCATATCAAGAGGCGAGATGAGCTATCGCAAGAGGCTCATTATTATGCTGAAGAGAGGGATAAGCTGAACCAGAAGTCCAAATCTATGCGAGAAATTGTCATGAAGAAGATTGACGATAAGGGGCAGCTTATCGAAAAAATTCAGAAGATGAGAAATGAAAAAGAAGAATATTTCAAAGAGCTTTCTGAATTAAGGAGGGAGTTGAGAAAATACCGTGATTCTTTTAAGTCGCAGGGTGCTGATCCCTCTGAGTTGAGAAGAAAGGAAAAGGACCTTCAGCGTCTGGAAAAAACTCAACAGACAACACAACTTAAAAAAGAAGAAGAAAAAAGAATAGTTCTTGAAATAAGGAAGCTCAGCAATGAGATCAGAAAGACAAGAGATGCTGTTGAAAGAGAACTCAAGGAAAATGACAGCGTAAAAGAACTATCTGCAAAGATTGCCGAAAAAAGGAAGGTTGTTGACCAGTACAAGAAAGAGATAGATGAGATTTCTAAAATGATCAATTCCATTGGTGAAGAAATAAGCAAGGGGCTTCAGGAACTTGACGAAACAAGGAAAAAAGCAGATGAGTTCCATGAGATGTTTATAAAATTCAATAAGGAGTCTGAGAAGGAGCACGAAGGATTTATTAAGGCAAAAACCGAGCTCAGGGATCTTGAGAAAATACTTGGCGGAATGGCAGCAAAAAACAGGGCCACAAGAAAGAAAGAAAAGGAAGGGGAATTACAGACCAAGGCAAATGTTCTTTTTGAGAAATTTAAAAGTGGAGAACAACTCACAACAGAGGACCTGCTTATCCTTCAGAAAGCAGGATTTCTTTAATCCAGGCTGTTATTGCTTTCTGAAGACAGGGAAACGTTATAAATTCTAGAACCGTCCTGAATATTGATATTGGAAGAGAGAGCGCTTTCCACAACCTCGCAGTCCTTTCCTATTGAAGTGTTTTTCATCATGACTGATTTTGAAACCGTGGATTTCTTGCCTATGATGCAGTTCTCGAAAATAATTGAATTCATGACGGTGCAGTTATCGGCAATCTGGACATTGTCATAAATGGTTGAATCCACTATTTTTGCGCTATTGCCAATCTTCACTCCTTCACCTATGTAACATCTGCCCTCAATTGTAAAATTCGAGCCAATTGGCTTCTCCTTTATGATCATTTTTCCGTTAAAATTATTTTCCTTGATTTCAATGCCATATTTCTCCGACATTAGCTGATTTGCAAGAATAAGTTCCCTTGGCCTGCCTGTGTCAAGCCATGCCCCTTTCCCGTGATAGGTGTTAATCTCAATGCCCTCCCTCAGGAGTTTGGGAAACAGATCCTTTGCGAAATCATATGTCTGCCTTTCGGGAATATGGTTGAAAATTTCAGGTTCCAGGACATAAATGCCTGCATTTACAGTGTTTGTAAAAATTTCGGATGCTGTTGGCTTCTCAAGAAATCTCTTTACTATGTTGTTTTCATCTTCTACTATGCCGAACTGTGTTGGATCTTCGACTTCAGTCAGTACTATTGTTGCTATCTTGCCACTTTCCCTGTGTGATTTTATTGCTTCATCGATCTGAAAATCAGCAAGTACGTCACCACTGGCAACAACAAATGTGTCATTCAAAAAGCCTTCCACCATTTTGACAGAACCTGCAGTGCCAGCTGGCTCTCTTTCAACTGAATAAAGTATGCTCTGCTTTGGATGTGCCAGTTTTATTAATCCCGAAATGAGGTGTTCGAACTTGTAGCCAGTTGTGACAATAATATCTTCAATTCCTGCCTGGCCGAATGATCTTATTGGGTATTCCATGCATGGAATGCCGGCAATTGGCACCAGTGGCTTTGGTATTGCGTAAGTTATCGGCCTCAATCTGGTGCCCCTTCCTCCAGCCATCAGGACTCCTTTTAATGACATGGGTCTACATGACTTCTCGCTTTAAATAAGTTAACCAGCCTTCCAGAATAGTTTCTATAAATATTATTGGCCAATATTCGTTAATAAGTGAAAAAGAACTGCGAAGTCGTACACAGGCTTCGTTTCATTTTTGCCCTGTATGGCTGAAAATATTAGCAATTTTTAAGAAAGCGTTATTTTTCCTCGTTTTCTCCGTAGTACGGAATTTTGAACTTTACGCCCTTCCTGAGGAGATTCTTTGAAGATTCATACCCTGCGTCCGCATGCCTTATGACTCCAATGCCAGGATCTGCATTCAATACCCTCTTTATCTTCTCCTCAGCCTCCTTTGATCCATCAGCTACAAGCACAAATCCGGAATGAATCGCATTTCCTATTCCCGTTCCTCCACCATGATGGACAGAGACCCATGTTGCTCCGGATGAGGCATTCAGCAGTGCATTGAGTATTGGCCAGTCAGCTATTGCATCAGAGCCATCCTTCATATTTTCTGTTTCCCTGTATGGAGATGCAACCGATCCTGTGTCATGGTGGTCTCTGCCTATGGCTATTGGAGCTGACAGATCCCCATCCTTAACCATATCGTTCATGATAAGGCCAATCTTCTCCCTTTCACCATAAGCTGCATAACATATCCTTGCAGGCAACCCCTGGAATTTAACCTTTGCCCTTGCCAGTTTTAACCAGCTTACCAGATGTTCATTGTAGCCAAGGTGATAAGAAATTGCTTCATCAAGCTTGTAGATGTCTTCAGGATCTCCGGATAATGCCACCCATCTGAATGGCCCCGACCCTACTGCAAACAGGTCTCTGATGTATGCAGGGACATAACCCTGAATTTCGAAGGCATTCTTTTCTCCACCTTCCTTTGCCCTGGTTCTTAGATTGTTTCCATAGTCAAAAACCTTTGAACCCATTTCTTTCATTTTTAATATAGCCTGAACCTCTTTAACTATGGACTCATATACTTTCTTTCTGTACGACTCAAAATCTTCTTCCCTGAATTTTGCTGCGGTTTCTACTGTATAGCCCTCGGGAATATAGCCGAGATTAAGGTCATGGGCAGCAGTCTGGTCCGTGACAACATCGGGAACCACTTTCCTGAGTGCAAGTTCGTGGTATATAGTTGCCGCGTTTCCAAGCAGTCCTATGGAAATTGATTTTTTCTTTGCCACATATTCATCCTTGATCCTCAAAGCATCGTCAAGATTTTTTGCCTGAATATCAAGGTACTTTCCTTTAATTCTTCTGTCTATTTTCTCCTGATCTACGTCAACGACAATTCCAACGCCGTTATTCATGGTGATTGCAAGTGGCTGTGCTCCGCCCATTTCTCCAAGGCCTGCTGTTAAAACCCATTTCCCCGCCAAATCAGATTGGCTGAAATCTTTTTGTGCCATTGCATATAATGTTTCATAGGTACCCTGGAGGACACCCTGGCTGCCAATGTAGATCCAGGACCCGGCAGTCATCTGGCCAAACATTGTTAGCCCCCTCTTTTCCAGGTCCCAGAAGATATCATCCGTAGCCCACTTTGGGACTATCTGGGCATTTACAATTAATACTCGCGGCGCTTCCTTGGTTGTCTTGAATGCACCAACCGGTTTTCCTGACTGGATTAAAAGCGTTTCGTCATTATACAATTCCTTCAGCATCGCGACAATTTCATCAAAATCCTTCCATGTCCTCGCTGCCTTGCCCTTTCCTCCATAAACAATGAGGTTCTCAGGGTCTTTCGCCACCTCTGGATCAAGGTTGTTCATAAGCAAACGAAGTGCAGCTTCCTGTTGCCATCCCCTGGCATTTAATTTCTTTCCTCGTGGAGCTCTTATTTCCTTATATTCTCTCATGCTTGCGTAAGGAAAATTGGTTTAATAACTCTTCTTTGCCCTTTAAGGTGAAGGATTTAGTCTCCTTATCCTTCTTTGCCTTCAGCCCGTTTTAATCTTTGCCGGAATAATACAGGTGCCCGCCAAAAGCAAGTGCCCAGATTATGTTTGGTATCAGGATGAGCCGCTCTATTCCGCCTACTCCCAGCCCAAAGTCGTAAGAGGTTGATACCTTGATGGTTAGAGTGAACAGTACCAGGGACACCAGGGCAAACGCTCCGAGTATGGCCCATAAGACCGCCATCGCGCTCTTCTCTTTTGAGAGGACAAAGAATGGCGCAATGGATGCAAAAACAAATGCAAACAGGGCGAATAAGAGGTGAATTTCACCAAAATTTTCATTGAATATTCCAACTCCTGCTGCACCAATGCCTGAGAGTATAAAGGAAAAAGTTACACCTTTTGAATAGCTTCTCAGGAAAAGCCCTGACACCAATTCAAATAAACCTAGCACAATAATCGAGATATCAAAAATATATGGTGTGCTATCAATGCCAAGATGGCTGATAGTGTTGTTTGATATGCTATATCCCTTGTCTACAAAAGCTGCAATATTTAAAAATATAAAGAATTGAGCTATTCCTATAAAAATAAATAATCCTCCATATTTTACTGCCTTATCTTTATTTAATTTCACTCTATATAAATTGCTTAAAGAATTTAAAGTATGCCTTTCTGCTTTTATATTTAATAATCAAATTGATAATTTCATAGGAATATAGTTAAGAAATTGTTTTTTTCAAGAAATTCAATGTTTCTTTTAGGGACTGGAGTATATGCTCTTTTTCAGTAAATCCATGCCCCTCTCTTGGGAAAAGCAACAACCTTACATCCTTTCCATTCTCCTTTAATGCCCTATAGAACTGGAACGATTGCCCGGGGGGCACACTTGGATCGGACTCGCCATGCATTATGAGAAGGGGCGTTTGGATATTTTTCACATATCTCAGTGGAGAGAATTTTACAAATTTGTCAAAATCAAGTGCCTTTTGATCATACTGTATTTCATCCCATTCAGGTATATTGGTGCCCCCGTGGAAGCTCACCCAGTCTGAAATCCCAAAAAGGGCAATGGCTGACTTGAATATGCCTGCCTGTGTGATTGCCCACTGTGTCATGAATCCGCCATATGAACCTCCCGTAATTGCAATTTTCTTCCTGTCTGTGTAACCTTCCTCTATCAAAGAGCCAATTCCGGACAATATATCCTGCAGGTCCATTCCACCCATGTCTCCATAGTTCAGGCCGGCAAACATTCTGCCTCTTCCGATGCTACCCCTGAAGTTGGGCATAAATATGGAATATCCCTCTGCCAGAAGAAAGGAATACCGATCAAGAAACGTTTCTTTTATTGAACCTGTTGGGCCTCCGTGCACAACAACAATGGTTGGCATGTTTTTTCCAGGATTCCTGATGAACCCGCTTATCTCAAGCCCATCCTTTGATTTCCATGATAACGTTTTCCATTCATAACTCTTTATCAGCCTTAATTTTTCATTGATCGATGAGACCTGCATTTCATTATTTTTCCCAGTATCTATTCTTACGATTTCCGTTGGTGTTTCATAATCAGTGAAATCAATAAATATCTGCCCCGGCGCGTATGAAAAGTCTGGAGCATATCCCGGCCCTACGCTTCCTCTCTTCTTCCATAATATGGCTTTTGTGCCATTCGAATGAAATTTTTCAATTAGAAAGCTTTCTTCTTCCTGTGAAATGGCAAGAAGATCATCGTTTTCATCCCATCTTGAACAACTATAGCTGCTTTCCCCGGAGAGGCTCAGGTTTTTTGCAGTGTAGCTTTTCGTTTCTATTAGCATTAGATCGCCTGATGTGACGCCCCTATCACTCCATATGGATTCGACGAAACTTAGCCTGCCAGAATTTCTGGAAAGTGATGGCAATGCAACCTGGCCACTTTCCGGCTTATAGATTTTTGTCCACGTGCCATCCATTCTTATTTCCGCAATGTAATTCTCAAACCAGCTGCCCTCTCTCGGAGAGTCGGATGCTACAGCAAATATATTCTTGCCTTTAAAGTCAAATTCCCAGACCTGTGGTATTCCGGCTATTTCGCTGAATCCTTCTGTGAGTTTGAGATTGTAAAGGCGGTTTTTCTTGGTAGATTCCTCGAAGAAGTGCCCATCATCCGCCTTCTCCTCATTTCCCTTTGTCTCAGGATTTGTTAATATTATGGCATCTTCTTGGACTCCCCATCTCTGACATCCTCCAACAGCTAAAGCATGTGGGGTTCCTGCTTCACCGACAGTGCCTCCTTCATGCGATCCAGAGGCCTTATTCCATCTCTCATCACCTTTGAGTGATTTATCAGGCTTAAATTCCCCCGTGCCCCGGGGTACTCCACTGGATATCTGTTTTCCAATCTTAAGCTTTACGCATTCATCCCGCGACTAAAGTCATGGGCTTTCTGCTCAGATGATCGTAATCGATAACACTTTCCGGACATTTAATTTCAAATTCAGTCTTCGAGCCCAGGTTCCTTATGCACATGTGGTAAATGTTGTCTTTACTTTTGATATAGGAGAAGAAACCGCCATCCGGTGAAAATTTGGGAAGGGACAATTGATGTTCACTCTGCACAACCACTTCTTCTGTTCCAGTTTCATTGTTCCTGAAGATTATTTTGTTTTCTGGTGGTTTTTTAAATTCGGTATACGCCCTGCTTACCACATAAGAAAAGAATTTTCCATCACTGCTCGCATCTTTCCCTGAAATTACATTCACATCAAGGATGGATTCAATTGCCGGTTCCTGAGACATAGTCAAACGGATTATTAGTAAGTTAATAAAGATAGAGGAGCCGTTTGAACGCAATAAATGGTACCAGCGAGGTTCTTTCTCAAAGTATATCTAATAAGAAAGATTACCAGTACATTGCCACTGTGGCTTAGTAGGTAGAGCAGCTGATTTGTAATCAGCAGGTCGGGGGTTCAAATCCCTCCAGTGGCTTAATATTGATTGTTTTTCAGCTTCCCTGATCTTATTCACCAACACCGGGTTTGTCTTCAATTGCACCGGTGACCTACTTATAGCAAGCGCCTTGTTATGGGCTGCATAAATAAAACTCCACTATCAAAGCCAAAAAATCCATGTAAATACTCCGGTTTAACCACTGTCCGGAAATCAACCAATTCTGCTTTCTTTTTCTGTCAATTTTTTGGCTATGGCTCCAACAAAATCGTGGGTTTCGGGATGAAGATGCATATAATGGGCGTATGCATTTTTTATCTGGATCCCGTCTAGCATATCTTTTATCCCTGTTCCTTTTTTGTATTCGATGTTGAACTCATACCTTTCTTTCAGGAGAATTTTTGAATGGTGAAACTCATGCCCCTTAATTGTCTCTCCTTTCCGGGAAATGAGGTTATCTCTCAGTACATCTGCAACGGAATAACCGTGTGCAACTGGCCTGTCCATCATAATAGCCGTTCCATTTATTAATCCAACAAAATCGAATTCTTCTTTGTTATACACGATCGAGTTTGTGAGATACATCAGGCCCCCGCATTCTGCGTATATGGTTCCTCCCTTATCAGCAAAGTACCGGACAGAGTTGCGGAAACTCTTGTTCTTTTCCAGATCTTGTGCATAAATCTCCGGAAAGCCACCACCTATGATCAGGGCGTCCACGCCAGGCAGCCTGTTGCTGCTCTCTGGATCAATGAACTTCAAATTTCCATAAAGGCTCGCTCTTTCAATTGTTTCCGGATAGTAGAACGTAAAAGACTTTCCCGTCAGTATTCCAAAGTTAACATTTGGAGTGGGACTGGTTTCAGGCTCTTTTAACCATGCTTCCCTTTCCTCTGCCTCCTCCTTGGCAAGCTTCATTATTTCATTTATTCTGAATGATTCATTGGTTATGTTGCCATTTAAGGCCTCTAAACTGTTTAAGGATCCATTTTCTGCTACGGGTTGCAAGCCAAGGTGCCTGTATTTGAAAAGATTCGCAAGGTCTTTATTTCGATAGATGACTCCAAGAACTGGTATTCCCTCCGCTTCCACTATTTCCTTTATTTTTCCATATTGCCGTGGAATTATGTTAGTCAGGATAACTCCAATAATTTTTACCCTGTGGTCAAATTGGATCAGCCCCCTGACTATGGCGCCGATTGTTCGGTTCATTCTTTCTCCATCAATTACCACCAAAACCGGAGCACCAAGAAGTTTGGCCATTTGTGCAGTGCTTCCATCTTCACTAATGCCGTCAATGCTGTCATATAGCCCATGGTTTCCTTCAATGAGCGCGATGTCAGAATCTTTTGACTGTTTGTAAAATAACCCTGCAACAGAGTCTCCCATAAGAAAAAAGTCAAGGTTTCTTGAATAAGTTTTAAGGATTTCCCTGTGGTATCCAGGATCAATAAAATCAGGCCCGTTTTTAAATGCACTTACCCTGTACCCTTCTCTTGAAAGGGCTTGCATAAGAGAGACCGTGGCGAGTGTTTTCCCTCCCTTTCCCTTTATGGAGGATATAATAATTCTTGGCACAGTTATTCTTTCTTTAATCATTTATACGTCTCAACCTCTGGAGAGTGAATTTTCATTGCGATATTGCCGGAAACAATTGTGCACCACATTAATAGGAAAAATTTTTGGATCGGATGAATGGTTTGGAAGATTCACCACATCCGGCGTTTTGAATTGCATTAACCTTTATGCAGTATTCACTGAAGCAAGTTCCCTGTGATCCGGCGCTGATTGAGCGTGATCAGACGCATCCTGTGGGTTTTGGGGCACCTGCCACTTTGCATGCGCCATGAGCGGGCCCGTCTGGGAAAAGTTCATACATTTTCTCCAGCGTAATGCCGGTTTTCTTGACGATCATCTTAATTGGGGGGCAAACACCAAATGTTTCCCAGTATTCCCTTAAATATCTAATAAGCTTCCAGTGTTCTTCAGTCATTTCTGGAACGCCTGCAAGTTCCTTCGCGATTTTTTTTCCAACTTCCTCATTCCACATCTCTGGGCTTTGCATGAATCCATCCTCATCTAGCATTATCTCAACACCGTTGATTTCAAACGATTTATTTTCCTCACTAGCTGTCATTTATATCGAAATATGTACATTCTGGCGGTTTAAGTACATTATGGTTAATATGTAAAGTTGCTCTTTTCTACACCGGAACTCCTGGGCTTTTTCCATCATAAGACCAATATAAATTTGCCTGATTCCACTTCTAAAATGGGCTTCTTCCAATTTTCAAATGGAACCAAAAACAACGACACGGAGAATACAAAAAACGTTGTGGATGGTGCTTGCAGAATTGATATTGCCGTGATAGAAACCAGCTGACAAAAGACATCTCCAGATATGTGGTTATATAATGATGTAGCAAAAATGAAATAGCAAGATGATATGATATTAGCATAGCAAAGGGTAATGGGCATAAACAAAAAGCAGTGCTTCAAAAGCACGAATATAGAGCCTCTGGATGGGGGGAAATGAGTAATTCTACGATGACTGGCATCTTAGAATTTCTAGATCATAGAAATCCTAACATCTTTCCTGATAGTATCTGTTGGAAAAGGTGAACCAAAAAATGGAATCATCGTGGATCAAGATATTTCAGGTGATTTGAAATAACGAGAATTGTGGAATTTATAATAAATTACGATATGAAAGCAAAGGGTGGGAAGGTGGTGTAGATTCCAAACAAGAATAATGGTGAGATGATAGCACTGATCGAGGTGATGAGATCGACCTGTCCTATTGTGAACCATATACGCGCTTCCGGAGCAGATGCCAGGGTTGAAAGATTGATCTCGTGGGAGCACCTCACACTTTACCGTATAGTCGCTAAGTCTAACCCGGAAGCTGTGGGATGCAGCCTAAGAAAATTTTCCAAAAACATTATGAGAGTTGGAAAAGACAGGTTCTGGGTAGAGTCCAAACCTTGCTTAATTTGCAAGTATTTTGCTTCCCTGAAAGTCCCGGTTTTGAGTACGGAAACAATTGATGGAAATATGGTGTACGAAGTTCTTATCCAGAGCCCTGGAAAGTTAAGAATTTTGGAAAGAGGGCTCCGTAAAATTGGAATGAAACTGGTTATACTTGGTTCTTATTCCAGGAGCTCGATGGAACTGACAGAAAGGCAATGGGAAATCATTAAGAAAGCCTATGAGGAAGGTTATTTTGACCACGACAGGAAAACGTCTCTGACAACAATGGCCAAGGAGATAGGGATTTCTCCTGCCGGCCTTTCTGACATAATGAGGCGGGGTGTAGAAAAAATCGTGCAGGATTACCTTAGAAACAAATAAAACATACTGTGGCCGAAAGGTCCAGAAACAAGTGATCTTATAAAAGAGGAAGCGGCAAGATCTTCCGTGAAAAAATTGATTAACTCCAGGAAAGCACTATCTTTGCATCCTGAGCATAACCGAAGAATGTGGCAATTCCCTCTATCTCTGTCCCTTTTATCAGGTCACTTACCTCGATTCCGAAGGTTTTTGCCGAAGCGGAACACACACCTATTTTGATGCCTTCATTGATGGAGTTCTCTATTCGATCTTTTATTTTAGTGTCTAACTTTTCAAATATCACTTTCTTTGCTACCAGGGCAGAGTCAAGTGCAAGGAATATGACAACTTCATATCCCATGGCTATGCCTGCAAGCGCATATCCAAGCATAGTGTCAATTCTTGCCGTGTCACCTGGAGAAATAGTGGAAAAAAATGCGATTTTATTAGCTTTCTCGTCCATATATTTTAACACCCCTTTCTATTCAATTCCAATCCCTGTTTTGAAGTTGGATTGACACTAAATGAATAGTGTTATTGCAGTAGGATCAGACGCCCATCCCAGAAATGTCGTAGCGCCAACAATGTTCGTGTCCTTCAATATCAGATTCTTCTCAGTCGTGCCGAAAAGTTTCATTGTTGGAGAACAGGCATTAATGTGCACACCCATATCGGCAGCCATTTTCAACATCTGCTGGACGGATGGCATTCCCCCCTTTGCGGTCAGGCTCTCAAGTTGTTCTTTTGTAAGCCCAAGGTCTTTTGACGGGCCAACCTGCTCACTCTCTCCTTCTGTAAGAAATTTCATTCCCCCAAAGGTAAAGTACATATAAACATCCATTCCAAGCGATACGCCGGATGTGGCAATTATTAGAGCGGGATAGGCAGCATCCAGCGTCCCTTTACTGAGTACGATTACTAATTTACTCTTCTTTTGTAAATCATTCTTTTCCTCGGCCATAAATGATTAAGTGTATCCTTTACAAGTATTTTCCCCTTAATATTTTAATCCAAAACTACTAATATATCACTCTCTTAAGTACAATCCATGAATGAAAAAGTTCTTAATTTTAAAGGTTTGCAATGCCCAATGCCGATTATAGAGACTAACAAGGCGATAAAGACTGTTGAGATTGGAGAAACCTTCAGAGTCATAGTTGATGATCCTGCAGCAAAGTCTGATTTTGAAGCCTGGTCGAAACAAACAGGCCAAACAATTATTGAAATGTCCAAAAAGGAAGGTGCCATGGAATTCCTCTTAAAACGGGAGCACTGAGGCCGGAGAGCGCATCTTTATGCCAGGAACGCTTGATTATCAGGAAAATGGGGAATGGCCAAGCCATATCACTGAAATAAGGAAGACACGGTACCCTATAGAAGCATATACAAAAGGGTTGGATGCAAAAGAGACCCAGTGGTTTGGGGGTTCCGCAAAGATAAGATATGTTTATGTTGGGTTTATCGCAAGGAGGACAAAGGATGGAAAGCACTCCGAACTTCATTTCAGGATTTACCAGCCTTCGGGGCAGATTTATAAAACTGATGCTTTAAGGAAAATCCTGGATTTTTCTGATGATTATGGGCTGGGGCTTTTAGAGGTGATGGGGCAGACTGGAGGCCTGATTATATCGATGGATCCGGAAAAGGCCGATGAAGCTATTGATGTTTTAAGAAGCCTGGGAACTGATGTTGGGGACACTGGCGACACTTTCAGGGATTTTGCCTCCTGTGTAGGCCCGGCTCTGTGTGAATATGCCCAATATGATACCCTCGCTGCAAGAGACCACTATATGACTTACGAACCCATATATAACAATCTTTCAAACCAGATGTTTCCATTCAAGGTAAAACTCAAGTTCAGTGGGTGCCCTATGGATTGTTCAAGAGCGGCACACAGGGCAGATTTTGGATTTATAGGGATGTGGAAGGGAGCACCCGATGTGGATGAAAACCTTCTCAAAAGCAAGATCAGGAAAGAGGGCATAAAGATACAAAATTTAGTTCAGGGTTGCCCGTCAGGTGCCATAACACAGGATGGCAATTCCGATGGCATCAGGATCGACCCGGAAAAGTGCCAGAAATCCATGAACTGCATAAGATATGCGTTTCCTGCCATAAAACCAGGGAAAGAGAAGAAGATAGCGCTTCTTGCTGGCGGAAACATAAAGGGAAGATTTGGCCCAAAGATGGCAAAACCGGTGACAATACTGGATGACTATAAAGATGCTGAAGATTTCATAATGAAAATCATAAATATCTGGGAAGAGGATGCTCCCCATAAAGACAGGATTGGTGACACGCTTGTCAAATTAGGATTTTCCAAAACAATAGACAGTGTAAAGGACACACTGCCTGTTGAGCCAGAGGGGACCCCCTCCGGACAGAAGCGAATCATCAACAGTGCAGTGCTTACAGACGCAGAGAGAGAACGCTATTCTGTTTGGGCAAAAAAAATAATGAATGAATATGGAGAATGATAAAATGTCCACAAATTTAGCTGAAAGAATGAAAAAAAGATTGCCTGTCCCATACACCGATTCCCTTCCTGACGAGATAAAAAGGAACCTCGGCAGATGGGTTGACAGAAAATTCCACAGCAATGGGATAATAGAGCATATTTCAGAGAGCGGTGAACATGTTTTTACAATAAAAGTGGGTGGAACTCCAAACGCGAGATTCAGCTCTGATACCCTGAGAAAGTTCGCAGGCATTGAAGATAAATATGGCATAAAAGCATTGAGATTCACCCGTTCTGGAAACATTGAATTTATAGCAGACAACCTGGAAAATTCCATGATGATCAAGAGCGAGGTGGAAAAGATGGGATATCGTACTGGCGGATGGAGAAATTCGTTGTGGTCTATTTCTTCCTGCACTGCATATCTTTCCTGCACCACAGCTGTTGTTGATTCCCCATCCATTACCAAAGTTCTGTATGATAATTTCGGAAAGTATTTCGAAGACGAGGAAAGCCTTCCCGCCAAGTTAAGGATCAATGTTTCAGGATGCCCCACTGCGTGTGGTGGACTGACATCAGACATTGTGGTTGTGGGGCACTATGGCGATGCACCCTCTTTCGACCCGCAGAAGATAGGTTTGTGCCTTCCGAGAAAAGCGGAAGCATTGAAGGTGGCTGTCCCTGAAGTAGTCATGGTATGCCCCGTAAAATGCATAACTGCATTTGGAAAAGAGGATGGTTCTGTAGGGATAAATATAGACAGGGGGAAATGCATAGCGTGCGGCAGGTGCAAGGATGTCTGTGATTACATTACATTCGATTCGAAGAAGACTGGCATTTCTATCCTGGTAGGAGGCAAGAGCAGCAACACCGGTATGGGCCCAAACCTTGCCAGGGTGCTCATCCCCTGGATACCCGCCAATCCACCAAACTATGGCGAGTTGGTCTCGGTTTTGCGAAAAATCATAGACATGTGGAAAAAAGATGGAGCCGCTGGAGAAAGATTTGCAGATTATGTGAGGCGGATTGGATTGAAGTCACTTCAGGAGACACTTGAAATACCCGTGACAAAATGGAATAACTCTGATTTCAGCGAATCGCAATTTGGCATCAGGCAATTTGCCCAAAGGTGAATTCTTTGGACTATCTGCTCACAGCCATATTATTTATTTTTATTCCTTATGCAGCATTTGCAATCTTCTTGATCGGGGCCGTTTACAGATTGGCCAGCTGGATTTCTCCGAGGGGGCTTACCGGCCTTAAGACTGTTGCTATCGTCCCAAACACTTTCCATATTTTTGCCGTGTTGAAAGACATATTTAAGAGGGTATTTTTATTCTACACACTGCCAAAAATGGAAAAAGACAGGACACTGATCATTGGATCAGTTTTGTTCCATTATGGGATCTGGTTTTCACTTTTGGGGCACTTGGCCATGATCCTGCCATTACCCGTTTCTCTTCAATTCCACGAAATGATTGCACTTTATATGGGCGGAACTGCCGGCATAAGCGCATTTGCCGGAATTTTGATCCTTGCCACGCGAAGGTTGCATGTAAAACGGATGAGGCGCATAAGCTATTTTGACGATTATTTTGCCATATCAATGCTTCTTGCATTGATTATTTTGGGGCTTGTGCAGACACTTTATATAAAACCACTTTTCATGTTTACAGTCTCACCCTGGCTCGTTTCGCTTATTGAATTCAGGCCAGAGATAGCAACAATGGCCAACATAAGTCCAGTAACGGCGGTGCACATTACCATTGGCCTGATCTTTATCGCCTATATTCCATATGGAAAGATTGTCCATATTGTTTCTTACCTGTTCCAGCCAACGATTACAAAAAAGAGCTATAAAATAAAGAATGTTAAACAGCCTGAAATGAATGTTTCGGGGGCAACCGAGGGAGGTGAAAACAGTGCCACAGGAGATTGAATTCAAGAAAGAGGATACCTCTAATTTTGAGCCGCTATGGGCCAAGGAGGAGCTTGTAAGTACGCTTCATTCAAGGGTGAATAACGAAAAAACTTCAGACCCGAAGGAATTGTTTTTTAAGTGCATGATGGATGGAGTCAAAAACAACAGAAATGTAAAGCTAGCAATCGATTTATGCGTGCACTGCGGGGCGTGCCTTAATGCCTGCCCTACTTATTTGTCCACCGAGGATATACATAACTCCCCAGTGGGGAGGGCTGATCTTATCAGGGGACTCCTGAAATCACGCAACCTTTCGGGAAAGTTGCTCGGCAAGGCTGTTGGCGCAATAGAGCTGAATGACCAGTCCTTCAGGGACATTTCAACTTATTATTACCAATGCCTTGAATGCAGAAGATGTGGTGAAATTTGCCCGTTTGGCATTGATCAGGCTGACGTTACAAGAACTATCAGATCTGCGCTGTATGATACAGGCAAGATATCGAGGTATACCGCCATCATAATAGACAATGCAGAAAGAACCGGAAACAATATGGCACTGCCTCCTCCTGCATTAAGATCCACTATTGAATTCGCACAGGACGAAATAAAGGAAGAGAAAGGAGTGGATGTGACTCCAAAGATTGATGAGCCTGCATACGCCATGTTCGTTCCTCCTTCCGCGGATTTCTTTAGCAACATGGAGACTCTAAAGGGCTATATGTTATTTCTTCATTCAATTGGCCTTGATTATACATTTGCGACCGAACATGCGGAACTTGCAAATTTTGGACTGTTCACAGACGAAAAACACCTGAGGGCTATAGGGAACCATATGGTAGAAGTGGCCACGAAGCTTGGTGCCAAAATTGTTGTCGTGGGTGAGTGCGGACACGGCTGGAGGGCATTCAAGAACTATGTCATTCCCGAACTTTCAAAGAGAGGGATTACTGGCATGCACGTATTCAATCTGGTCCAGGACGCAATCAAGGATGGAAAAATAAAATTCGAACCGAAGAAGAATGATGGCCCATCATATGTTTATCAGGATCCATGCAACTACGCAAGAGGAGGAGACATGATTGATGAACCAAGATTCATACTTTCAAATGTTGTCAGCAAGTATCAGGATTCACCACATTCGAGGGAGAGGACATGGTGCTGCGGAGGTGGAGGAGGCCTTCTTAGCGATGAATTTCTCCCACTGAGGACGGAATACGCAAAATTATGGTACGAGGATACCCTTTCCATTGGAGGAGATTATGTGATACGGCCCTGTGCTATTTGCAAGGCCCAGCTTTCCCATACGCTTCCAAGGCTGAACAAGAAATACGACCATAAAGTATCTTCATCTGGTTTGATGGATCTTGTCTATAATGCAATTATCCCTTAGGGGCTAAAAGACTTTGAAAAAAAATACCTGCTCCCTGAGAAGATGTGAAGAAATGGAAACCTTTCGTTCAAGCCTTATCCGCAAAAACCTCACTCTGCTGAACTCCTACCCTGTTAGGAAACACATTTTAAGTGCCAGAAACTTTAATTACACGAGATCGTATAGTTATTTAAATATTATGTATGGCAAGGTATATTTTGTGGGTGCAGGGCCGGGTGATCCTGAACTTCTCACAATAAAAGCTATGAAGATATTGAAGTCATGTGATGTGGTTATACATGATTCCCTGGTTTCACAGGAACTTCTTTCCATGATGCCTGAAGGGACGGAAATCGTGCCTATCAGAGAAACACCAAGGCAGAAAGGAATGAATATAAATGAAATTGGCTCCCTGCTTGTTAAATATGCAAAAGCCGGGAAAAATGTGGTGAGGCTCAAGAGTGGCGATCCCCTTATATTTAGCAGGATAGGAGAGGAGATCCAGTTTTTGGATAATGAGGGGATAGAATATAGCATAATTCCAGGGATTTCTTCAGCTATTTATTCTGCCGCGGCTTCCAAAACTGTGATTACTGACAGACGCTTCTCATCCTCGTTTGCCGTTGTAACTGGCCATGAATCGAAGGAGAAAGACTTTTCAAGCGTGAGATGGGAAACCCTCTCCAAAGCTGCAGATACTATCATTGTGCTCATGGGTTCATCAAATATGGCTGATTATTGCAAAAGATTGCGTGACACTGGCCTGGACAAGCGTACACCTCTGGTGATTGTGTCCAATGGTTCCCGAAAAGATGAAAAAATTATTAAGACAACGTTAGAAAATGCTATTAACTCTGAACCAGGTGAATACGGGGAATTATCTACTGTAATTATAAATGTAGCCTCACTCAACACAAAAGGAATTAATCATTTATCACCCAAAGGCAGGCAGGATATTTCTGCTGACAGCTTGCAACTGATGTTTTCAGGCAACAACAGGAAAGAGGGCTAATTTCAACGAAATCGCCGGACGCGAGAAATCAAGATAAAGGAGGAAGTAAAATTGAAAGCAAAATTCATCCCCGTAATGCTTAACACATCAGGAAGAGAAGTAGTTGTATTTGGTGGAGGCAAAGAGGCATTCAGGAAAGCAAAACTATTGGTTGGCAACTGTGAAAAAATAACTGTTGTTTCAACGTATTTTATTCCTGAATTCTCAAAACTGGATATTAGAAAGATAAAGCCTGATATAATGAATGAAGAGGATATCAAACCTTTGATCAATAAGAGCTCCATTGTTATTATTGCAGCCGATGATTCCGGGTTAAGGCAAAAACTGAAGGAAATATGCGTAGAGGCGGGTATCTTGTATAATGAGGTTGATGAAATAAATAGCCCAATTGTTTTTCCGGCGATATACGAAGATTCCGGGGTAACTATTTCTGTCTCCACGTCCGGGAAGTCGCCTGCATTTTCAAAATTTTTGCGGGATGCCTTGGGCAATATGGCTAAACCATATGCAATTGCCCTTCCAGTAATAGAAGAACTCAGGAAGCAGGTCCGCCCATTTTCCTATCATGAAAAGGTGGAGTATTTTCAGAAGCTGTTCCACACAGATCGTTTCTGGGAATCTATAAAAGAGGAAAAAACAAAGGAGGCTTATGCTATTGGGTGTGAGCTTATAGAAGCAGAAAAGTTAAAAAAATAAGGTTCTCAATTTCCGCAATAGGGATGATAGCAAGATCACGGGCATCAGGCTATATTGCCTTATTGGAATTCAAGCTCCTGAAGGTTTTCAGTACATTCCTTTTTCCTTTCGCTGTGCTTATCTTCGAAACTATCAGACTCGAGTCTTATTATGAACCCTCTTTTCAGAATCGAACTGAATGATTCGTGTTTGAAATAGTAAATTCTTCAATCGATCTTCATTGGCGGTTCATTGTCAGTCATAGAGCCTACTGGATGGATAAAATAAAAGATAGAAAAAGCGTATAGTTAGCATAACGGTTTCGTGGTTAAAATAGATTCAGGAAAGAGGGAGAGCTTTGCAATTCATATGGCGCCTGGTGGAGACACCAGGGAACAGTTCAGATCTCCATGACACCTGAAAAGTGTACATGATTTTCATGGAAAAGGTACCTAAGGAAACAGGGATTGCATTCGAGGCATCGGGATTCACCTTTGATGTCTCAAAAGTTATGAAGAATATAGGGATATTTATTTTAGGATATCACTTTATTGAGTTGAGAGTTCAAGAAAACTAAGATTATTCTCCATATAAGACTTCAACACGGTTCTGCTGTCTGTTCTCTCTATTTCCTGTATTTTGGTAAGCTCATCAAGTATCCTGCTATATTCTTCTTTAGACCTGCACACTGTTGTTAATACAAAATCTATATCCCCTAAAAGAAATAATATTGAAGTGACCCCCTTTATCTTTGCTATCTTGCTGGCGACCATATCCGAATAACCTGGCCCATACTTTGCTTTCACAAACGTCGCTGTTATAAATTTGTAGCCAAGGGCGGGTAAGTCCACCTCCAAGGTTTTTCCCTTAATTATCCCGTTATCCTTCATTTTCTGAATTCTTCTACTGATGGCGGAAGGTGAGAGAATGCCTGTTTTCAAACAGAGTTCTCTAAGTGAAAGTTCGGAGTTTTGAGCAAGCACGGACAATATCTTCAAATCAACATTGGTAATGTTATGAATTTGCATTACTACATATATTTTATCTAAATATTTAATCATTATTTCCATGATCAAATTTATTTTGCAATAAAATTGCATTTTAATAACATTTCAGGCAAAAAGAGTAAGAATAATATAAATATTTCAGTATAGTCTGTTTAGATAACCATGAAAAAAAATAAAGCTATTGTAATCCCACATTCGAATGGTAATATACCGGGTTCAAAAAGCAAATATCTTCTGGAATTGCAAAATAAATATGAAACAAGGACTATTTTTTACACTGATACATTGCCCATTGCGATAGATAGTTCACAGGGATCGATAATTACAGACGTTGATGGCAACAAATTCATAGATTGGATGGCGGGAATAAGTGTACTTAATATAGGATTTGATCAGGAGATCAGGAATGCAATAGAAAAACAACTGGCTAAAACATGGCATGCTTTGGAGATACCTACTGAAGCAAGAATAAATTTTCTTAAAAGCCTGTCCAATTCCTTCCCTTCAGATATGAAGGATTATAGAACGATGTTTGGCATTAGTGGTTCTGACGCGGTTGAAACGGCGGTAAACATATCTCATGCTGTAGGAAATCCCAGAAGTACAACAATAGCATTTGAGGGAGCTTACCACGGAGTTTCTGGCGGTATTATTTCGGCAACAGCCGGAAGCAAATACAGGAGAACGGTGTATAGCCCTGGTTTTGAAATGATACGAGTGCCGTTTCCATATTCTTTATGGTATGATACTGATGTTTCTGACATAATCTCAGAACTAAGAAAAATATTGTTGGATCACGAGTCAGGATACAATAGACCAGACTCCCTATTGGTTGAGCCAATACAGGGTGAAGGAGGGTATATCGTACCTCCAAAAGGTTTCCTAAAAGCTTTAAGGGAGTTCTGCGATGAATTTGAACTGTCTATGATTGTTGATGAAGTTCAGTCAGGCATGGGAAGAACTGGTAAGATGTGGGCATTCGAACATGAAAATATAACACCTGATATTGTCTGCATAAGTAAGTCTGTCGGAGGAGGGATTCCACTATCTGCAATTTATTACAGAGACGATTACGACGAGAAATTGCCAAAACCTTTCCACATGGGAACTTACAGGGCCAATCCTCTTGCCATGGCTGCAGGGGCATATGTAATTAACAAAATCCCTTCATTGCTTGAAAGAGTGAAACGGGATGGCGAGATAATGAAAAAACAATTTGAAAGCATAAATTCAGAAAATATTCTGGAAGTCAGAGGAAAGGGGTTTATGATTGGAGTGGAGATGGGTAAGGACCATAAACCAATGTCTCAGGAAAAAATGATGAAATTGAAGTTGAAAATGCTTCGTTCAGGGCTTATCATGCATACCTGTGGCCATTTTGGCAATGTGTTCAGATATATGGGAGCCTTGAACATACCTGAAGAACTCAACGAGCAGGGCATGCGTATATTCAGTGAAGTAGTTAAAGGGGAGGTGAAGTAATGGAGCCCTCATCTCTCCATAAGAATGTAGGTGGTTTATGGGCAGGGGTTTTTCAATCCATAGCTTTCATTGCTCCAGCTGCAGTTGCAGCTTCATTTTTGGTTGTTGAGACCGGTTATGTAGGGGCATCAACTACTTTTGTATTCTTTCTTGCAATAATTGGTGTTTCTTCGGCCATGTACATGAACTATGTTTTCTCAGGTAAAATAGCTCACGCCGGTGGGTACTATGCATACGTAAGGGCAGGATTAGGACCAAAATTTGGAGTTTTTTCGGGATGGCTTTATTTTATAAACGTGCTTGGAGCGTTGAGTGGTTTTGCTGTCCTATTTTTTGCAGGTGTTCTTTGGCCAATGATTCCTTCTCTGTCCTCTAATCCAATCGGTTGGATTCCACTTGCTTTTATTCCCCTTTCGATTATACTTCTTCTTCTATATAGGGGTTTAAAACCATCTTTAGCATACACAATTATTGGTGCATTAATAGAAATAAGTTTCCTGATTGGCATATCAATTGCCATAATAATTAAAGCAGGCCCTGCAAACTCATTAATACCCTTCACTCCTAATGGAAACTCATTTGGAAACCTTGGATTTGCTACCCTTTTTTCTATTCTGGGGTTTGTAGGTGTGGGTTCAGTCATTACACTTTCTGAAGAATTGAGGAATCCAAGAAAGAACATAAGGAAAGCTATTTTCATTGCTATGGGAATAACCGCAGTGGTTTACATTCTTGTATCCTACTCAATGGTTATAGGCTGGGGGATAACTAAAATGTCTTCTTTTTCAGCCGCAACCAACCCGGGATTTACAGTCGTAAACAACTATTTTGGGCCTATTGTTATGACGGTCTTCATAATAATCACGCTGAACAGTTTCATTTCGAATGGCATAGCAGAAGGAAACGCGTTCAGCAGGGAAGGTTTTGCGCTAGCCAGGGATGGAGTAGTTTTTCCAAAATGGATGGCAGTAGTACATAAAAGATTTGGTTCTCCACATAAAGTTATAGTGGCTGAATGGTTTATTATTGTATTGTTAACACTGATTG
This sequence comes from Thermoplasmata archaeon, assembly GCA_021817255.1. GTDB lineage: Archaea > Thermoplasmatota > Thermoplasmata > Thermoplasmatales > Thermoplasmataceae > Cuniculiplasma. The sequence continues at coordinate 94,333 of JAKAVO010000001.1, read as the reverse complement.
GAGGATTGATATTTGGCCCTATGGAGGGTGCTGCAATCATTACTGCAGTAAATGGAGTTGTTCTTTACATTGTTCATATTCTTGCTAACTTTTCGTTGCCAGTCTATGGAAAGAAGACTTTGAGAATGAAGGCGAAAGGTCTTCTACCTCTTGCACTTGGACCTGTATTATCCACTGTAGTTTATGCATTTGCCATATATGGAGAATTTGTTCCTTTTCCAAGTTACCCCACAGATGTTGGTGCATACGGAATCATTGCGGCAATCTTAGTGGGAGTGGTACTGGTAATTCTCACGATTCACAGGAAAAGCAAAGTTGAAATCGAGAGCATAGGAACCGAAAAGGAGAGCATTTCTGAACTGGCCTCTAAGACACCGTAATCCAATCTACCAAATATTTTAACTATCTTGAGTGATAAGTCCTGATGCGTCCTTGTAAGGGAATATGAGAACGAGTGAACTTGTTATGATTGGGCTCCATATAACGTTCTGTCCACTGACCAGACATAAGTGAAGAGGGCGGATCTCTACTTATATGCAAATTATCAAGCTTTTGCCTTTTGTGCTTGCTTATTCACGATGTCACCCTTTCTTTCTCAAAGAGCGTCACATCTCCACGTGAAAATTCAGGTTACCCCCGATTTTAGAGGTGAACGATTATTTTTCCATAAGTTCAACCATGTATTGTACAAATTCTTCAGGTATTGTTACCATGGGCCAGTGCCCTGTTTCAATCGTTTTATAAGTGCCAACATGCTTTTCAAGATCGCTTTTAATTTCTTGGAAATTTCTTCGGCAATTTTGCCATCTCGGTCCATTATGCAGAATATGTAGGCTATTTTGACAGTATCATATTTATCTGAAAGCACTATTGGATCTGTTGCAAGCCTTATTGGCCAAACAGTCCCCTTTTCGAGCATCCATTCCCTGGCATTTCCCCTGACATCACTTCCTATATCTTCTATTATTCTGTCAGTTAAGGGTATCACGTAAACTCCGGGAGGAATCGCGCCGTGTTCCAATTCGGGATTGAATCCCCCTGTGGTGTTCTTATATTGCTTGACACGAATGCATCCAGATATGGTGTCAACTTTATTTTCCCCATTATTCTGTCTGAAACTGCTGAAACAAACCTTCCAGCAAAACTATGCCCACAAGAATTAAATCATTAAGATCGTTGTATTCTATAATGTTCAGAACGTCCTGTATGGCAGTTCCACGTTGATATCCTTTGACGCAAGATTTCCTCTCCCCCATACCGGTCAATGCAACCGGGCATGCATCATAACCATGGTTCTCAAGCAGTGGAGTTTTTTTCCAAACCTACGCTCCAAGCCATGCACCAGGAACAAGTACAACACTTTTAAATCTCATTATTAAGAAATAACGAATCCTAATAATAAATATGGTGAAGACTCATTTTTGTTTAAGTTAGGTGGGTGGTTAACGTGGTATTTTTCTGACGTCCTTATTCTTAATGATCAGAATTCAAGCTCATGTGACCATGGAATCTGTGCGAATTCTTCTTTAATTGACGCCAGATTTTCCATATGAACAGTGTCTGCAGGGATCTGTTTTCCATCCATTGTCTTCTCGTGGGCGGCACAAGCATCCCTGATTACAGATGTTTTGAACCCAAGATTTCCCGACATCCTTGCAGTAGTGCTTATGCAATGCTCGGTGGTCAGCCCTATGATATAAACTTCCGGGTTCCCCAATGAAATGAGCAGCTTCTCAAGATCTGTCCCTATAAACGCACTGTTTACGTGCTTTGTTATCACGTTTTCATGTTCAAGGGGCAGAAAACCGTCCTTGAATTCGAAACCCGGTTTTCCACTCTTCAGTGGAGATGATTGTTCCAGTGAGTCATGCCTGACGTGTATAATTTTCCTGGAATTTAAGCGGAAATTGTGTAGCACACCAATCATGATTTTCTCAGCATCAGGGTTATTTCTTTTTCCCCAATGAGGTTCATCGAATCCCTTTTGGATGTCGATGAGCACAAGTACTGCGTTTTTTGAAACGGTTGCCATGAATGAATATAACAGAGTGATAAATGAGGATTTTGAAAAGCCATTGAATTTTCATTTTTTATCGTGGAGTGATGTTCCCCAAAACATGTCCGGATAAAACACTTATACTGCAACTTGCTTCTTCAATGAATAAATAATGTGGCCCTGGGAGAAAGGTTGTCAGGAATCCTCTAAGGCCGGATTTTAATGTGCAATGGGTTCCTGGTGCTCAAAGTAATCTTCTTTGAAATGATGCTTGAATAGCCATTCATAATGTCCATGGAGCGAACTCCAGTAAATCTTCTCCATAACCTTTTTTTCCATGTAATTCATGGTTGATGGCTGTATTTTTTCCACTGGCCTGTCATATGTTCCAACGACAAATGTTGCTTTGTGAAATCCTGTTTCCATTGAACATTGAGTTCTTCCTGTAAATTTATAAGCCCTTCCTGTTCCATTGATGTCTCCGGTTATATTGTTTGCAACAACTATTCCCTCAAGGTGGGCCTCGACCCCTGCCTTGGATATTGGTATATTTGTAGTGTCGCCTATTGCAAAGCCATTGTCGTACGTGGTTATATGCATATCCTTCTTATCGACCTTTACCCATCCATCTTCATCCACAATTTCTGATTCTTTGAGGAAACCTGCAGTTTTGTGAGGTGGTGTAAGATATAGATAGTCGTATTTCAATGTTTCACCTTCTATGGAAGTGATTTCCTTCTTTTTCGAGTCCACTGTATCTGTATTAAAAACTGTGATGCTTTCTATATTCCTGCTTTCGTACATGGGCGCTATAACTTCATTTATGGTTTCTGCCGAATAGATCCTTGTGAATGGAGTGACGTATGTTATTTCCACCTTGTCCCTTATGCCTGCTTTCCTGAAATATTCATCAAGCATAAATGCCGATTCGTTTGGTGATGGAGGGCATTTGTATGGAACTCCACCTATTCCAACAACGATTCTGCCGGATTTTATTTTCGAAACTTGATTATAGATGAGGCTTGATTTGTTTGCACTGGTATGGAAGTCCATATTTGCTTCTTTAAGCCCGTCTATCTGGTCATTATCCGGTGAAGCTCCTGTTGATATTACGATATAATCGAAATCAACCTTCTCGCCGCCATCACCCTCTGTCTTCACATATCTTTCGGCAAGATCAACTTTTTCAATGTTTTTATGCACAACCTGTACTCCTGGAGAAATCAGTTTGTCTATAGGCCTTCTTATCTTTGACGGATCTGTTCCTCGAAATGCAACTTCAAGATATCCCGGCTGGAACTCCTGATCCGTCCTTTTGTCGAAGATAGTTATGCTCACTTCACCATTCTTGATCTCCTTATAAAGATCCTTTGCCAATTTGCTGGAAGTAATTAAACCTCCAGCACCACTTCCAATTACTGCTATTTTTTTCATTCTTCACCACTTTAAGCTTTTTTGGATGCCACCTTTACTGTTATTTCGAAAGCATCTTCAACTTGCTTTGAACCTGCAAATTCGTTTTTTGTCATCTCGCACCATGTCTTCGTGTCTGGTACGGCTCCAGGATCGTTCGCAAGCAGGATGATCGTGTCTCCGTTCTGCGACTTTTTATATGCCCTTAAAAGATCTGTTATGGGCCCCGGGCATGCTGTTCCTCTACTATCTACATTAAATGTTGTCATTTTTATCACCTCACAATACCATTAACTGGCTTTCCCCTGACTGAATCATAAAACTTGTTGCTCCGACAAGGTCGTCAACCATTGGATCCAGATCCTTTTTCTGGATGTTCAGCGCGCTGGACATCAATGAACATACGTATATCTTTGCACCACCATCTTTTACACAGTTTTGCAAGAGTTCATGCCATCCCTCGAACTTGACTTTAGCCAGGCCTTCGCGAAGATCTTTCATGAAACCGTCAAAACCAGCTGGAACCACTGAATGTTTCTTGTATCCATCTTTGAGAAAGAGAGGAATTGCCGTACCAGTTACGAAAATCCTCAATTGCATCCCAAGATTTACTGTTGTTTGGCTTAAAACACCCAACATAACCATCTTCTCTTCCGTTCCGGAAGAAATAACAATCGAAACCCCTTTTTCCGCCATAATTAACACCTTTTTTTAGTGTAATGATATATTTTTTTTGTTTAGATAAACGATTAGCCTTACATGTGAATTGTTTTTTCCGGTTCAAATTAAATATTACTTGAATTAAATTATTCTACACTTAAGAACTGCCATTTGCACTGTCTGGCACTCACTGTGTTTGCTGTTCAGCCATGTCCCACCTGCAACGATGTTTTGCCATATCCAAATCTTGAGACAACATCCCCTCTTCCTTCAATATTCCGAAACTACCAAGCATTTAATAGAATATTCTGCATCTTACTGAAGGATGAATGTTGATGAATTGCAGGTATCAATGAAAGACGTTGCACGCTTCTCCATTATGAGGCAGCATCTTTCTGGAACTTCTCCCAAATATGCAGACGATAAATCGAAAATTTTGGACGTTTTTAAGGATATTAAATATATTCAGCTGGATCCTACCAATGTTGTAGAAAGAAGCCATAATCTTACCCTGTGGAGCAGAATTGGAAAATTCCACCGGCAGAGCCTTCAGGACCTTATTTACAGAGAGCGCAGGCTTGTTGAATTCTATGCACATTCTGCCACAATTTCAATTAATGGCGATTTGCCCTTGTTAAGAATGGGCATGCAGGAAAGAAGAGAACTAATTTTAAGAACGCGGCCAGAACTTAAGAAACATGTAAAAGATATTAAACGGCAAATAGAAGTGTCCGGTCCCTTGATCTCAAGCAAACTATCTGAGTTAAAAACAAATGTTGCCCTTGGAGGCTGGGGGCATGAAAGGAAAGTGAATTTGCTTCTTGATCTGATGCACAGGATGGGAGACATCGCAATATGTGGCAGGACCCCGTCCAATCAGAAGGTGTGGGACAATTCAGAGAATTTCTTCAGGGAACCCGAATTTTCAAATCCTGTTGATAGAACTGAAGCCGAGAAACAAACTTTCCTGAATTCTTTAGGAGCTCTTGGGATCGCTTCACGAGATCAGGTAGTGGGGCATTACATTCCTATGAGGATTTCAAATGCCATGGAAACCGTTCGGGCCCTCCTGGAGGAATCATTAATAATTCCCGTGAAAATTTCAATTCCGGATTCATCCAGGGCTAAGACGTGGTACATACGCAGGGAAGATGTTTCCAATCTTGAAAAGGCAGGCAGAGCCTGGAAAAAGAAATCAACATTGCTTTCCCCGTTTGACAACCTGACCATAGACAGGAAGAGGACTATGGAAATTTTCAATTTTGATGGGCGAATGGAATTGTATGTTCCCAAAAATAAAAGAAAATATGGCTTTTACACCATGCCATTCCTGTACGGTGAAAGGATAGTTGGAAGGATAGACCCCCTGCTGGATAGAAAGAAAAAGACGCTGAAGGTAAATGCGATTCACGACGAGGGAAATAACTTCTCCAATCCGGAAATAAAGAAAAAGTTGCTTTCATCTATAGACTCACTTGCAGAATTCCTCCAGGCTGATTCAGTGGAACTCCCCGATCACATTGAAAGGCATAATTGAAATCTGCGCCGGCCGGAAAATATTGCCTGAGGAATAGTGCGTAACATTTTTGTTGCATTATGCCGGGAGGTAATCGAAGATTGTTGCGCTGGAAAGAGATTCCATTTCTGAAATTTCCCTGCCTGTAAGCTTGAATGATACTGAATCTGCATTTTCCATTGCCTGTTTGCTGTTTTTTGCTCCGGGAATGGGAATCACGTCTTTCTTGGATGCTAACCAGTTTAAAGCAATCTGTGCGGGGGTTTTTGAATACTTTTCACCAAGTGATTTTAACATTGAAAGAATTTCCTTTGCTTTCTCAAGGTTTTTTGGTGCAAAGAGCTCGTTTCCTTCTCTGACATCACCATTTGGTATATTTTCAGGGCTGTACTTTCCTGTCAGGACTCCCTGTGCCAGTGGGCTCCAGGCAATTATGCTGATGTTATTCTTTTTACAGAAAGGGACAACTTCTTCCTCTATATTTCTCTGGAGCAGGTTGTATCTCACCTGGTTTGAAACTATTGGAAGATCGCCAAGAATTCCCCGGGCTTCTTCCATATCTCTCACTGCAAAGTTGCTTACACCTACCGCCCTGATTTTGCCTTCCTCATGAAGTTTTTTCATAGCCCTGAACGTCTGGCTCATGGGAATCTGCTCCCATGGGTCTGGCCAGTGAATCTGGTAAAGATCAATATAATCTACGCCAAGCCGCTTAATGCTTGCACTGGCAGCCCTCTGAAGCTCATCATACCTTAAGTGTGCCCCTGCAACTTTTGTGGCTACAAAAAAATTCTCCCTGCCATATTCCTTTAATGCTTTTCCAAGCACCCTTTCGCTGTTTCCCTTTCCATAAGCTTCAGCTGTATCAAGAAAATTTATTCCCTTTTCCTTCGCTGTGCCAACCGCTTCAATAACATCTTCTTCAACTGCATTCCATGCGTTGCTTGCCTGCCATAATCCAGTTCCGATCTTTGATACTCTTAATTTCTCATTATGCCCAAGGGCTGTATATTCCATAATTCGCCATGAAAAATTAGTATATTAGGTTATTTTTTCAAAATTTTCAATGTTTCCGAACCTGAAACCTCTCCGATATGATTTTCATGTTTTCCTGCCATAATCAATTCCTTTTCCTCTGCAGTTTTCCATATGTCGTTTTTGTTGTGCAAGATACAGTGATTTCCAGGGCACTGGCTGAAATATTCTTTTGCCCAGGCGAATAAAATGTAATAATGAAAAAAATCCAAGATTCTGTATTTAATTTTTCCATTCAATAGACAATTATTCATAGTATCTTGAGATCAATTATTGTGAAAAAGATTAATGTTTGCATAGCAGGAGCAACCGGATGGATTGGCAAAGCTTTAACACCTGCAGTCCTTGGATCTAAGGATATGAATCTTACAGGTGCAATTTCAAGAACATATTCAGGCACGAAAGTGAAAGATTTTTTTGAATGTTACAGAACAGGGCTGAAGTTTTCATCATCAGTTAATGATGCATTAATGGCAGAAACGGACGTTCTCATTGACTATACCTCTCCAGAAGCTGTTAAATCCAATGTGCTCTATGCCCTGAAACATGGTGTAAGTGTTGTGGTTGGAACCTCAGGCCTGACTGATGAAGATTACGCTGATATTGACCATATGGCTAAAGCCCAAAGATTAGGAGTCTTTGCAGCAGGCAACTTTGCCATCTCCGCAGCGCTGCTTCTTCATTTCTCCAGTATTGCTACAAAATACCTGCCCAGCTGGGAAATAATTGACTATGCATCATGGGAAAAGGTGGATTCCCCCAGTGGGACTGCCTATGAAATTGCGAACAGGTTGTCATCCTTCAGGCCGCCCGAGGTAAAGATAACTGATGAAACGATGAGCGGGATTAAAGGCAGCAGGGGTGCTAACATAAGGGGGAATAGAGTTCATTCCGTAAGATTGCCCGGTTTCATTATTGGAACTGATGTTATTTTTGGAGGAAAGGATGAAAGGCTCACCATGAAGTTCGATGCGGGGACGGATCCAAAAACTTATGTTGAAGGCACTTTGCTGGCAGTAAGGAAGGTAAGGGCATTCACCGGGCTTGTGAGAGGGTTGGACAAGCTACTCTTCAACAGCCATGAATAAAAATTTAGGAAAAATCAGGCTTTTCATGGAAAATTATATATGTTCTCAATTGGGTTTTCTTTTCTGTGTTGTTTGTCATAGGTCGATAATGCCAGAAATACAATCGCAAGCATGATGCATATCAGCACAAATAGAAATGATTCTGATTTATTAACTGCAAAAAGTGCAGCAAATATTGTGCTGCCCATGAATCCGGAAATTGCCTTTCCCGTGTAGAATACACCATTGTTGGATGTTGAAAATCTTGTTCCGAACAGGTCTCCTATGAGTGACATGTACTGGGAGATCATAGAACCGCCAAAGAATCCTATAAGTATTATAGATTCTATTAGAAACCCGCTTAACAGTAGAAGCGTGCCAGCCATAAGGAAAATGTTGATTATGAATACCATCCTGATCCTGCCAATGCGATCAGATACAAATCCCAGGATTGGCCTGCTAACTCCGCTAAGCAGCGGGAAGAGAGAAACAATAATTGCAAATTCAAAAGTGGAAATTCTGCCACCAAGGAATCCAATGGATGACGATAAAACGATTAGGGGCATTGCTCCCAGAACAAATGAGACATATAGAATCCAGAATTTTCTATTCTTCAGGTTTCTTGAAGGCTTATTGCCGGTAGTTTGTGCCTGAGGATATTTAACGAAACTGATCAGGATAGGGAATAAGACTAACTCAGAAAGGCCTATAATGAGCATTGGTTCCCTGAAACTCCTTGACATCGCCAGGAAAACATTGGCAACTGCGGCCCCAAGCCCAAACCCAAATGACACAAATCCAACCGCGAGGCCGCGATTCTCCTTGAACCATTTCACTGCAAGATTGGTTGCAATTCCATACAGTATCCCCTCCCCAATGCTTCCAAGTGACCAGAATATGTAAAAAGCCGCAAGATTTGGGCTAAACGATGTTCCAATAAAACCTGCTGCTGATAACATCGAAGAGAGAATGCCAATATTTCTTGGGCCGTTCTTGTCAGCAAAATACCCACCAATTCCCTGAAACCCTGTAGAGAATATGGCAAACAGCGTGAAACCTACCTGTACCTGTACAAGAGTTACACCTAGCCCGGATTTTAGAAGCGGTTCAAAGACATTCCAGGAATACTGGTAAAGAGAATTCATCGACATTATAAGTATTCCAATGACGAGAAAACCCTTCTTCATTTTCACAAATTTCTATTGGACTAATAAAATTTAGTGAAGAATTCGTTGTGAAAAAGCGGAAAATTGGGATAATGTAAAATAGCAAAAATTTATGGAAAGCTATGGAGGACAATGAGGAACTATTTCTTTATATGGCACAACTTTTGCATGAGGGAGAATATAACTCAGGCGTAACATGGAAGGAATTCATTGAGTCGTATGAGTATGTGTCCGGAGAAAATTCTGAAAATGCTGTATCCAGATTGAGGGAAAGAAAAATGCTTGGAGATTTTTCGGAGAAAGATGCGTTTACATATTTCCCATCGTCAGATGTTGAAATCGGGGATAGCGTTATGGAGGATGCCCTTTCAAAAATTTCAACCGTTTCAATTGTTGCCAACATTTCTATGTCTTTCCGCCTGGAACCTTCCCTTGTTGATCTCATCCTTTCATCTAAATTCTATTCTGAAGAGCATGCCTTTGGGGGAAAGGAAAGGGCCCTTATACCAGTGGTTCTGTCTGAGAGGTTTTACAATGACAGGAGGGTTCAGGAATATCTGGACAGAATGCTCATGAATGCCAACAGGAAATTTCAGTATGCGGAATATGCGAAAAGGAAGTGGTTCATAGAGCTTATTTTCATGATCAAGCGGGGTTTCTATGGCAATGGCGGATATTCATACGTTGCAAATTTAAGCGAGGTGAGAAAGACTGCGCTTCTTGATGGTTCTTACAACCTGTTGGTTTCCGGATCTTTGTACGAACTTCTTCTTGATTTTCGCTCTGTCATTTCAAGCGCTGATGTGGACAAAAAAATGAGAAAATTTCAAAAAATGGATCGAAAAGCATCAAGAGTTATGGGAATGTATTCTTATCTTTCAATAGGCAATGATGTTCTTGTTGGAATTGAGTTTCTAATTGGCAGTTTTGAATTCCTTCCTGCAACCATTTTCCCCTCTGCAAATGTAGTAACTGGCGTTTACCTTTTCATTGCAGGAAGTGCAGAACTACTCATAAGGCCAATGATAGAGATGGCAAGGCGGGTCCATCTTAGAATCATAAACAATCGGAATTTATGATTCCTGAATTAAAGATGGATTTCCTCGTACTTGTTTCCATTAACCCTGAATGCTGATATTTTGATGAAATGGTCAGTCTTCAGGAACCCCCTTTTTACCCTTTGGATTCCTTCATTGTCTATTGTTTTGTCTTCCTTTATTATTTTTAGCAGGTTTTCTGATTGTTCACCGGGGACAAAGAAATATACCCTCATCCATGCTTTCTTGTATTTTTTAATTAATTTCTGCCCATAGTTGTCGAGCACTCTTCTTGCATTTTCTATCGCTCTTTTGAAATCGCTTTCAGCCTCTCCTTTGTCTGAAAATTCCCCAATCAAATATGGCAATCCTTCAACATCAAAACCTATCATCCTTAATTCCTGGGAACCTGGAAGCGTATGCCTTGTTCTCATGGCACCTATCTCCTTGATTCGGTAGACGAGCCAGTTTGCACTTCTTAATTCAAAATATTTCCCATCTGGATCGTCCAGTTTCTTTACGAATATTTCGAACAATTGCTTAAGCAGTTTGTCACTCATTCCATCGTAAAAACCCACGCCTGTACCCTTTGGCATTGGTTCATTGAACAGTTCGCAGGCAGCTTCAACAGCAATTCTATGAATCTTTTCTTTCTGTAAATCAACTATATGCTCCTTCCTGGAGAAACTTTCTTTCTGGACTGGCTTTTTGTTTTTCTCATTCTCCTTTCCTTTTTGATCCGGGGCCGAATGTTTCAGTTCTTTGATCCATGCCTCTCTCTGTTTTTCATTAGAATTTTCAATAATGTACTTTTTGAGATCTTCTTTCTTATATGCTCTGGGGATTGTTTCCAGACCTGCTTTCTTCGCAATTGATTTCAGATCTGCAAATGAGATTTCATCTAAGAGCTTTTCCGCTTTCATAAATAACAATAGTAGTTTAGCATATAAATTTTGATTGTTAATTAATTCCAGGTCTGGACAATCATATCTTCTTATCGACTGCTTTCGTTGCCTCGACCATGTTCAGGAGTTTTCTATATCCAACTTCCCTTGATCGGGTTCTTAGTCCACAATCCGGGTTGATCCTGAGGAGTTTTGGATCCTGAAGAATGCCCAGAGCGTATTCTATCCTCTTCTCAATGAGTTCCTCAGATTCGATTGTATCTATATGCACGTCTGTAACTCCAAGCCCGATAAACCTTTTTTCCGAAAGGGTTTCGTTTATGCTGTTAAAGTGCCTTAAGTCTTCATATCCTTCCCTGATCTTATTATTAACAGAAAGGGAGTCTCTGTTCGCATATTCCAGGTTATAGCCGTGGAATCCCATTTCCGGTATTCTGTCATAAAGGATCCTGTAATCCTTGCTGTAACAAACGTGAAGCGTAAATTCTATGCCTTTGAATTTATCGAGGGATGCGTTCATTGAATCCACAACAATATCCATTTCCGAAGGGTGTGTGGTTGCGGCTGGTTCATCAATCTGTATTTCAAGCTTTTCTTTCCTTCCAGACCGTTTCCATGCTTCCTGCAGATCTGCAATTTCTTCTTGTATCAGTTCGGCAAATTTCATGGCCAGTTCCCTTCTGCTCCTGTAATGTTCATTAAATGACCATTCCATCATTGTGTATGCCCCTGTTATAGGGACTTTCAGTGGTTTCTGTGTTAATTTAAGCAGATATTCAAGTTCCTGAAGGTGGAATGGCCCTGTTCTTTTCAATTCCCCCATCACACTTCCCTTCTTATAATACCTGTTGTCAAAAGACCTGACCAGTCCATAAAATTCTATGTTTGAAACTCTCTTGGCAAAATGTTCATACATTTCCCAGCGAAACATCTCCCCGCCTACGCCAACATTCTGGAGCCCGGCCTGATCAAAAGTTTCCAGTGTTTCAACAGTTGCTTTCTGGCAAAGCTTTGCATACTCCTCTGTTCCCTCTACAGAATGAAATTTTCCACTGAGATACTGTGGTTTTCTGAAACTTCCTATTTCCTGCGTAATGAAACTGCTTTCCATTTAATTCACCTCCTGGAGGATCTTTACTTTTCTATCGGCTATTGACCTTGGAAGGAAATCCATATAGTCGTTATGTGTCAATACTATATTCTTCAAAATTCCTGTATTTTCTATTGCTTCCACGTGCTTCTTGATCTCTTCTTTGGTTTCCACACGTGTATTGTGTGCGTCCAGGATTCCCAGTCCTGGCATCCTGGAGTGGTTTGCTGCTAATTCAAGATCCCTGATATTGTTCACAATGATTGAATGGAATTTTAAACTCGTGTTGTCAAAATCACTTTTGCCTATCCCTCCTGGAGACACCAGTATAATCCCATGTTTTGGGCCAATGTTTTCTATCTCTTCTATTTCATGTTCTCCTATCTTTGGTGAAAATATAACTATGTTTTTCGATCCAATTTCGTCTGCAAGCTTAGCGTAAATCTCCAGTAAATTCTCTGAAAACTCATGCAAGTTAACATTTCTGTCAGTGAAAGACATATTATACATTGCGACTGGTGACGGGAAAATAGGCAGAATATTCCTGGAACCCCAGTAGAACATAGGGAACGGTGGGTTCTCATTGAATTCATGGTCACTCAGGGCATTAAATCTTAAACCCCCCTTTCCAGCTATTATTGGTTCCCTGTAAAATGTGTTTGTCTCTCCGTATCTTCTCAAAGGCCCAAGGTTGATCCCTTCCACTGAGAGGGCTACCGGCCTGAAAATGTCATACCAGTTAAAGAGGGGATCTGTGACCATGCCGATTCCATCAGTGAGATCATAAAAACGATCCTTTTCCTCTTTAATTATTGTTTTCAATTTCTCCGATGTGAGGAGCCCTCTTTCAAATCTTCCATAATCCAGTCTCAATCTGTCGCTTCTCGGGTAAATTCCATATACAAACGTTGTAACTTCCATTTATAAAATCTCCAATATTTCTTTTGCAATTCCGTTATTTCCAAGTGGCATAATATGAATTCCATCAACATATCCTTTCAGATCATCCATAAGGGCAGCTATAAGTTTTAAGGATGTTTCCCTGAGATTTTCTGAATTTTCAAGTATAGACCTCACATTTTCTGGCAATTCCACTCCCATCTCCCTTAAAGATTTGATTCTCCCTTTCTTAAGAATGGGCATAAATCCAATGGAAAGCTTGAATTTTCTATCCCTGATCCACTTCTGTTTGAAAGGTTCGCTGCTATAGCACATCTGGCTGATGAACATGGTAGCTCCGGAATTCACCTTTGATCTGACTATTTCTTCCTCTGCAGTTCTGTTCGGGTTGAAGGCCCCTCCAATAGTGACTTCTGATCCCTGATTCATGTCCAGTGCTATGTTTCGGATGTGGTTTATTGTCTGGTTTGTGTCCATTTCCCTGACTTCCTTTATATTTCTTTCAGCTGAAATTGGGTCGCCGGCAATTACGAAGAAATTCTTTATTCCCAATTTCAGTGAAGTTAGAATCTGGGAGGATATATAAAGGGAATTTTTGTCTCTGGGTGTGATGTGGGGCATTGCAACAACATTTGTGCCCTGTGTCAGTATATACAGTGCAACGAGCGGATCTATTCCTGGTTTTCCCATCTGGTTCTCAGGTGCGGTCATCATATCAGCAATGTCACTGAAAACTTCCCTGCACTCAAGCAGATCTCCGATATTGAAGTCTCTCTTTGGAACGATTTCAACTGACTTGATCAGCTTCTGCCTGCTGTGTAAATCGGAAAGTTGCACAATGCCCAATATGTGCTTTGTATTAAATTTTTAATTTATAAAAAATTATTTTTAGTAATAAAATCCCTATAAAAATTTAGCGGACATTAACAAAAATGGGAAAAATTCCTGCCTTTTCAGACCTTTGGATAGGATTTGAAGATCAGATCGCTCAGGCTTGCTATTACCTTGCTTGCCACATCCACTGCCACCACAATAATAATTTCCAGGTCGAACCTGTATATCTTTTCGATTGAAATCTGTTGCATGCTGAGGAATTCCACAACAAAAAGTGTTATCCCCGGAGCTTTTTTGGCTTCCTTTGGAAGAGTGATCCTAATGCATGCAAGGTTCCCTGCAGGATCGTTTCTTACAAGAAACTTGAACCCGTCAAGTGTTTTATAGACAAGGAAAACGTCTTCCTGTTCAGGGTCAAATTTCTTTCCCTCTTTCTCGGCAAACTTAAACTCCACATCAAGATTGGCCTTTTTAAGGTAATTGATCTGATAATCATCCCTTTCACTTGGTGTTATGGACGTTATATATTTGACAAGGGTATTCAACTTTACCTCCCTGCCAATCATCGATTCCACCTGCCCCTTTATCTTCCTTGCAAGGCTTGTGTAATTTACAATTCCGCTTTTGATCATGAGTGAATACATTGGATTGTTTTCAATTATCAAATCTGTTGCATCATTTACTCCTTTCATAATACTCCATGATAACTGGAAATAAAATCATATCTGTGAATAACAGAAGAAATTCGTCTAAATTTTAAAGAATTTTATTTATCACATTTTGAGTTTTTCTATTATTGTGCTTGCTTCCGTCCTTGTAATTTCATCAAGTGATTTTTTTCCTGCAGACTTAAGGAAATCGGCTACTATCTTCTGATCTTTTTCAGACTTCTGCAGGTTTCGTATATAATTGATCTGTTTCGGTGTAGCCTGAAAATCTGTTTGTGGCCTGGCTCTATCAGGATCCCCCTTTTTTTCCATCAGTCCGTCAATAAGTGCTGATGCCTCCTTAACACTGAGTTCGTCCACGTTTGCCTTTCCTATGTTTTTGAGATACTTCCCTGTATAGGCTATTCTTTCTTCGCTGTCCTGCAAATTTGAAATGAAAGTTTTCTGCTTTTTGGTTGGCCCACTGCCTCCACCCATGCTTCCCCCTTCTGCTTTTATCTTCTGAAGTTCGTCTATAAGCCTTGAAGCTTCCTGGACATTCAGTTCAGATATCTCGCCCTTTCCTATGTTTTTGAGATACTTTTCTGAGGCTTCAAGCCTTTCTGAAGACGCTTCCATCAGTTTGTTCAGGAAATTCTTCTGGCTCCTTGTTAATACTCCACTCATGCTTGCCACCATGTCTTCATGCCCATATGTCTAATAATTTTCTTCTTTTTTATTCTGCCGGCAACTTTTAAGCACCTGGCATTATTGCGGCTGAATTCTTTCCAGCAGTTTCTGGTTGATTTTGAGCTTTTCCATACCCTTCATTATCCCTCTTTCCACTCTCGGATTTTTTATGCTTTCCAGCAGTTCTTCCATTTCCTTCACCCTGTTGAGTCCAACCAGTGGCGTAAGTGCAAAAATAAGGTTTGATGCTGTTCCTGAACCACTGAAAAATTCCTCAAGCTTTGACACCATCTTGCTGAATGCACTTATGGCGATATCCCTGTTTTCCCTGTATGAGCCGAAGGATGTGAAGTATGATGTTGCATCCTGCTTTTTAATCCTTCCCCCCTCTATGAGCTTATACATTGAATTAAATGCATCCATCCCTGGTATGTGGCCAGCGGCAACTATGAGCTTTACTTTATCCTCGTCACTCTTCAGGGAGAACATTTTCCTCTGGATTTCTTCAAGATTTTTGGTTTCTCTGGCGAAGGAGACCGCTATAGAATCCCTGATGTCCGGTTTTTCATTCTCGATGTTCTGGAACCTTTCTGCCAAATCCTTCGATCTTGCATTATCCACTTCCACAAGCCTTCTCATTATGGTTCCGTACAGTATGGAATCATTCACGTCAAGTGTTTTCTGGGATTCGAGCCTCCTTGCCTGATCACTGTGAAAATTGAGGTATGCCTCATCCAGTTCCTTGTTTGAACCCAGGATGCTTCTTAACTCTGACAGATCGTTGGATACCTGTGTCACAACATATAATTCTGATGAAACGGACAAAGATTTCACCAGGCCAAGATACACATTCATGTTTATCTTTCCTGAAATTACAAACGCGTATAGATCTGAAGTGATCCCTATGAGATCCTTATAGTCAAGTTTTTCCAGATTCTTCGAAAGATCGATGTAAAACTCTTCCGGATATAGGACACGGTAAAACCCTGTTTCTTCCACATTCAGCTTCAGAAATCCTTCTCTTGGGATTGCCATGTCCCTTCCCTCCATAAGAATGCTTTCGAAAGAATTTTCTCTCTTTATTGTGAGTGGTACAGGCCATATTTCCGCACCTTCCCTGCCGTCAAGGTAAAACCTTGCCTGTGAAATCTTAATCTTTTCAGGCTGGTATGAAAGTTTCAATACAGGGTATCCTTCCCTCTTCACCCACGCTTCCATTATTTTATCCACCGGTTTGCCAGATGATGCAGCTATGCTTTTCCAAAGATCCTGCCCTTCTGCATTTGAATAGGAGAATTTTTCAAGATATTTATGCAGGCCGTTCCTGAAGTTGTCTTTTCCCGCGTAGGATTCTATCATTCTCAGAATCATTCCACCTTTTCCATAGCTTATCTGATCGAATATCTGCTCAATTTCTTCCGGCTCCTTAACGTTTGCTTCTATTGGGTGCGTGCTTTCCAGTGAGTCATCGGTGAATGCGCCTCTCCCCCTGCTCATGAGCATATCGCCTGTAACCTTCCATTCAGGATAGTAATTTTCTACCACTTTATACATCATGAATGTTGCAAAGCTTTCATTCAGCCATAGATCATTCCACCATTTCATTGTAACCAGATTCCCGAACCATTGGTGTGCAATTTCGTGCGCTATAACAGCAGCAACCCTTTTCTTTGTAGCACCCCCTGTGCTTTTGTTCACAAGCAGCGCAACCTCCCTGAACGTTATTGCGCCCCAGTTTTCCATCGCACCAGCTGCAAATTCGGGAACGGATATGAGATGCATCTTTGGAAGCACATATTTTATGCCAAAATATTCGTTGAAAAACTCAAGTGACTGTGCTGCCATCTTGAGGGGGAAGTCAGTTGTGTCTAAATTGTTCCTGAGCCCCGTAAGATATATTTTCACATTTTCAAAGCTACTCTCCATGCTCTGGAATTTGCCTATGCCTATATATACGAGATATGTGGACATTCTTGGTGTTGTCTGGAATTTTACAGTTTTTACATTTCCAGATTTTACGACCTCCTTTTCCGGCATGTTCGATATGATATCAAGATCAGAGGCTGTTGTAATCTCTATGTCAAATGTAGCCTTCATTAATGGGTTGTCAAAACATGGAAAAGCCCTTCTCGCACCTATGGATTCAAATTGTGATGTTGCCATTTCAGAACCATCTGAAGATTTTGCCAGGTAGAGCCCTGTAAGTGCATCATTTAATTTTGAGGAAAATTCTATCTCCATAAGGGATTGCCCATTCAGCTTTGTTTCAATTACCTTTTCATCATCTCTTCTGCCATTGAGAAGGTCCACGTTATTTCCATCTATTGCAATCCGGCTTATTTTCTGTTCAGAGGTGTTTAAAACGAGCCTGTCCGCTTTTCCTTCCATTTTTATTTTTTCCTTTCCCGTGTATGTTTTGTTAACATGATCGTATTCCAGTTTTATCCAGTAGTTTAGAATCTCCATAACAACGCAATTAGTTTTATGTGTAAAAGATTATTGCTTTGCAGCCTACAGCTTTATAGTTTCATGGATATTTTTCTTTATCTTATAAATGCAAATATTTATTTTATCTGATTAAATTAGTTCATATGGGACTGAGCAAAAGAGATCTTACAAGAAAGAAAAAAAGTTTGGAATCAAAGATTGAGGAACTGGAAGTGAAGGCCAAAAGAAATCCTAAGGACAAAAACATACAGAATGAAATTAACGACCTGAAAAAGAAGCTTGACAAGCAATGAATCAATGCGATTATCCGCATTTGCAATTTTCGCTTTCTATTTGAAAATAAAGAGTTTGCAATAATTTTTTTAAGAGATAAGCCTTATAGCAACTAAAGGCAAATTAATGCAGAGGGAGGGATTTGAACCCTCGTATCCCTACGGAACCAGACCCTCAATCTGGCGCCTTTGACCAATCTCGACAACCTCTGCTCCTTTTTAACTCCAATGTTGCAAACCTTATTTATTTTTTTGATTGTTTTCAATAAGAGCTCTCCAGATTGGCTCAGTAGTTTGCTAAAGTTGCCAGAACTTGGTTTATGCAAATGGTCCAATATGGCTGGGCGCTATTTTTCCGTTTGCCCTCTATATTTTTCATCACTTGGCTCTTGAAATTCTGTTCCCCGGGATTCTTGATAAGCTTAAAAATAATTATTGTCAAAACCCCTGGCAGCAGTCAAGGAATAGCAGATGGCCACATTTAGGGCAGGCCTGCTGATGCCTGTATTCCATACAATATTCGCATTTGCATTCCTCCTCAAAACAGTCTGAACACACTGTTATGTCATGCGGCATCTACATAAAAACTTTTTAATTGTGGATAAATAAGGGTCTGTGTTGTATTTTGATCCTGCAATATTCCTTGCAGCTACAGGAATAATTGTGCTTGAGATGTCAGAGGCTTCTGCAATTTCCATGTCCCTAGCGGTTGACGCTAAGAGCAATATGCCACTGTTTGCTGCGTCCCTTGGCGTTATTACGGTACTTATTCCTACTGCATTCATTGGAAGTGCAATTTCCCTTCTTCCTCTAATCTATGTGAGGATTGTTTCGGCGACTTTGCTTCTCTATTTTGCACAGAGACTGGCCAAGAGTGCGAAAAGGTCAATGAAATTTCAGCATCTCAAAAGCTTTCCAAAGTCGCATAAAGAAGAGCCTTCAGATTCTGGCGTCTCTTTAACAGCTTATACCGCCGGAGTGATAGAAGCATTCGAGGCGGCAATAGTCCTGGTAGGCCTTTATCCTGAGAGTTACTCTTCCACAGCTTATGGGATATTTCTTGGCATAGCCATAGTAATTGTTTTTTCAATCATACTGCGTTCACAGATAAGGAAAGTTAAGCAGGCCATAATGAAAGTTGTCGTCTCCTCACTCTTATTATCATTCTCAGCATTCTGGTACATTGAAACCATTAAGCAAATTGATGAACTCCTTATAGTACCGTTCTTTATCCTGTCCTTCATCCTGGTCTACGCTTTTTCAACGTATGGGCTGAAAAACCTCAACAAACCTGAATCTTCCTAAAAACTAATTCTTATGAACCAAAAAATATTAAAATTACTACAACGGCTATTACAGAAACCGTTGAAAGAATTGTGGCAATCTTCGTTTTTCCAGACAACATAGCAAGAAATGTTCCCAGAATGCCTACTACAATAATAGGTGAAGCAATAGCAGCCGTTACTCCCCTTTGAAAACCGTATTGCGGAATGTTGCTAAGGAATGTGTAAGCGAGATAAGTAACAAGGCCTCCTATGAACATAGTTGTTAATGAATAAATAAATATTGGACTGGTTTTTCCCCGGCTCTCTTCCTTAATTTTTTTTGCGTCTTCTATTCTGTCCGGGTCTGTAACTTCTCTTATCTCCTCTATGAATCTCCATGGTATGAACATTTTATGGTTTCTGTATACAACCATTATGCCCACGTCATCGTACATTAGAAGCGTACAAACTAGGCGTGTCATGTTTCCGTCGTATACGACTGTAACATTGTTGTTCAGGAATGAATCAATTGCCAATGTCAATGAATGAGTTAAGCACTATAAAGATTTTCTTTTTGCCTGTGTTATAATTTTTAGTTGTTCAGGCTTTATTTTTTTTTACGTTTGTTTTAACCCAGTCTATTGAGAGATTGATTATCCTGTCAAAGTGATCTTCATAATACAATTTCTGCCCCTGTTCGCTTCCCTTGCCATTAAGGAGGGATTCCAGATAAATAGAAAGTGCCCTAGCGTCAAAACTTTCACTATAATCACTAACTTCTGCCAGAAAGAAATTTTTTCTTGAAAGCCCGATGAGCATTTCATTAATAACCGGTTTTTTGGAATATATCTCCTCCGAATAATTGAGGAGCTTCCTTGAAACCACTTCCTCTTTAATCTCCTGAAAGCCCACTATTTATCGCACTTCCCATCCGGGCATGCTGGA
This sequence comes from Thermoplasmata archaeon, assembly GCA_021817255.1. Lineage (GTDB taxonomy): Archaea > Thermoplasmatota > Thermoplasmata > Thermoplasmatales > Thermoplasmataceae > Cuniculiplasma. The sequence goes on along the minus strand of JAKAVO010000001.1, from coordinate 74,447 downwards.
TCAAATGTGGCTTCAAGCCTCAGGTATTTTGTATCCAGCTTCTTTCTCTCCTTGCTTTCGGATGTCATTTTTTCTATCATTGCGATCTTTTCTTTTTTCTCTTCTTTCAAGGTTTCCTCCTTCTTTGCTGATGTTCCTGAGTAAAGTACCTGTTCTGACTTGCTTCTGTCCCTGTATACAGTTATTCCCTTGCAGTGGAGGTCTTTTGCAAGCCTGTAGGCCTTGCCAATGTCTTCAGGTGTTGCATCGTTTGGCAGGTTTATTGTTTTTGACACCCCGGAGTCACAGTATTTCTGGAAGGTTGCCTGCATGAGGACGTGCCATTCCGGATCTATTTCGTGGGCTGTTTTAAACAGCATCTTAAGATCCTCCGGAAGGTTAATTTTTGAAAGGTTTCCAGTAGTTGCAACCTCCTGCATCAGCTTCTCTGAATACAGGTTCCTTTTCTTCATTACCTGCTCAAAGAGTTGATTGACTTCAATCAACTCCTGGCCATTAAGCACGTGCCTCATGAAAGCTATAGCGAACAATGGTTCGATAGATGATGAGCATCCAGCTATAATCGATATGGTGCCTGTTGGTGCAATCGTTGTCGTGGTTGAATTTCTCATGAGGATGTCCTCTTTTTCATATTCAGACCCATACCATCCAGGGAACACTCCCCTTTCGATAGCAAGATTCTGGGATTCTCTGTGTGATTCCATATCAAGGAAACTCATTACGCTTTCAGCTATCTTCAGCGCTTCTTCACTGTCATACGGAACATTAAGAGTGATGAGCATATCAGCAAATCCCATTATTCCCAGCCCGATCTTTCTTGTCTTCCTGGTCATCTCCTTTATCTGCTTTACAGGGAAGTTGTTTGCATCGACTACATTATCAAGGAATCTTGTTGAAAGATGCACTGTTTCCTTCAATCTTTCCCAGTCAATTGAGTTGTCTTCCTTGACAAATTTGGCCAGGTTGATTGACCCCAGGTTGCAGGATTCATACGGCATGAGCGGCTGTTCCCCACATGGGTTGGTTGCCTCTATATCAGCAATGTTTTTCACGGGATTTGGCCTGTTTATTTCATCCAGGAAAATTAAGCCGGGATCAGCGGTTTTCCAGGCATGGGTTATAATTGAATCCCACATGGTTCTTGCTTTAATCCTTGACACCACCTTGCCAGATTTTGGATTTTTTAATTCAACATATCCATCATTGTCAAGCTTCTCAAAGAACTCATCTTCCATTCCAACTGAGATGTTAAAATTCCTTAGTATTGTGTTTTCTGAATCTTTGCTGGTGATAAATTCCATTATATCAGGATGATCGTATCTCAGGATGCCCATGTTTGCCCCTCTTCTCTTTCCACCCTGTTTTATGACTTCTGTTGTAGTATCAAAAATTTTCATGAATGATACCGGGCCAGACGCAACTCCTTTTGTGGAACCAACGATATCATCTTTGCTTCTCAATCTTGAAAATGAAAAACCAGTGCCTCCTCCGGATTTGTGAATTTCAGCTGTTTGCTTGACGGCCTCAAAAATTTCCCCAATGCTGTCACCAACAGGCAGGACAAAACATGCAGAAAGCTGCCCCAGCCTTGCGCCTGCATTCATCATTGTTGGAGAATTTGGGACGTATTCAAGATTTTTCATCATTTTGTGGAATTTCTCAATTGTGTCATCAGCGCATGTTGGCTTTGTATAAATGAAATCCATGAACTGCCCAAATGATCCTTTCAAGACACCCTCATTAACTAGTTCGTTGAATCCTCTCTCCAGAACCTCTATCTGGGTATTTGAAAGGTTTGATATTTTTTTGCCGTCTTTTGCCGTTATGCCCTTCTTCTGAAAATTGGCGTAGTCATAAAGCGCATCTATGATACCAACATGGTTTGCCACTCTTCTGAACATCTGGTCTGGCGTTTCAATAATTTTTCCTTCTTCATCCTTTAGAAGGTACCTGGCTTCAAGAACCTTTACTGCATTCAGCGTTAATTTAAGATCGTCTTTTACGCCGAGCCTTTCCTTTTCTTCCCTTATGAATCTCCTTTTCTCCCTGTATAAAATATATGCTTTTGCAACATCATTAAATTTCTTCCCATCTATCTGCGTCTCCATTAATACTGATTCAACAGTGTCCTGGATGTTTTCAACTGTTGGAATTTCTTTTCTTGAGCCCAATTCTTTAACAACTTTTTCAGCTAGAATTTCAGCATCATGCATATTCCCAAACTTCAGAGAAAGCATTGCTTTGTAAATTGCCCTTGAGATTTTTGTTTGATCAAAATCCTCTACTTTTCCATCCCTTTTTTTGATCGATTTTATCATTACAAGTTGCATGTTGTGTTTCTATATAATCATATCTTAGTGTTGAATCATATAAAATACCACTTTAAATACTATTAATATGATCTATTTTATAACCAAATATAGATCAATTAATTTTAGCTGCGATAAAAATAAAAAATATAGCAAACTTATTCAGATGATTTGTAATTTCCATTTATGCCTGTTGTAGATAAACAGATGAGAATGAAACTCCAGGGAGAGTTGGCATATATCAATGAGAGACTTGATCAGATAAGGCAGAACAGGGACCAGCAGGGATATTACAACTATGAAATAGATCTCTGGAAAAAGAAGAAGGAAGAGATTATGAGCCAACTGTATTAGGGGGAGAGGGGTACATTTCAAGTGGAGCTTAAGGAACTATTCTTGGCCTTGAAACTTTCCCTTTTAATTTTTTGTCCCTTATTCCTATGAGTACTGCTGTTTCGCTTTTAGAACTGTTCCTGTTTATATAACCAAGGGCTATTCCTTTTCCAAGGATGGGTGAAATGCTGCCGCTTGTAATTATCCCAATTTCCTCACCTTCAATATTATAGATCAAATTTCCATGCCTTGGAAAGGATCCTTTTTCATCCATTATAACTCCCCTGAAAATTCTATCAGGTTTCTGTTTGTTTAGTAGTTTTTCTTTTCCTATATATTCATGATTATTATTTACAATAAATGAAACCGATGCTTCAAATGGATTCCTGTCAGAATTAAAATCCTGGCCTGAAAGAAGCATCCCCTTTTCCATTCGTAAAGTATCCCTTGAACCTAAACCACATGGCCCACAACCAATAGCTTTTAACTCTGTTATTATTTTTTTCCACAAGCTTACTGCTTCTTCATTTTTAATTATTATTTCACATCCCACTTCTCCTGTGTACCCTGTCCCGGAAATAATCATTCCATTTTTTTCATAAAATTTGAATGGTTCAGGAAATTCAATATTCATATTTTTTAAAATATTTACAGATTCTTTTCCCTGTATTGCAATGCATGCAAATTCATTTGAAGAATTTACAACATCACAGTTTTTTTCTTTGTTTTTTATAATATGGTTTAATATATTCAACGTAGTAGCCGCGTTTGGAACACATAAAAATTTCTCATCATTAAATTTGTAAATTATTGTATCATCAATCATATTTCCATTATCATCTAAAAACGCGGTATAAACACAATCACCTTTATTCATATTAGATGTGTCTGTTGGAAAGAGTTTCATAAGAGTTTTTCCGGCTCCTTTGCCTGTTATGAATATATCCCCCATATGGGAAACATCAAAAACACCACACTTCCCCCTCACGTACATATGTTCCTTAATAATTGATTCATAGTATAATGGCATCTCCCATCCATGAAAATCAACCATATTTCCATTCATTTTGACATGTTCATTGTAAAGGGCTGTTCTCATTTTACTATCACACCCTCTCCATTTGTTCCAGTGGAAACACCCCCCTCTCCCCCTATCATTCCTATAAAATATTCATGTATTCTAGTATCATCCGTTAATTCCGGGTGAAAGGTGAGCCCAAGCACATTTCCATCTCTTACCATTACGGGCTTTCCGTCATGGTATGCCAGAATTTCTCCATGATTTACTGATTTTATTATAGGGGCCCTGATGAACACAGCCATATAATTTCCTATACCCTTTATCTCAACATCATCAATAAACGATTGAGCCTGCCTGCCATAACCATTTCTCTCTATCTCAATATCCAGCAACCCCATGCCATCTACCCTTGCATCATTTGTTCTGGCAGCTGACAGGATTATTCCTGCACACGTACCCATAAGTGGCGTCCCATTCCTGACCATGCTTATAATATCTTCATATATTCCATACTCTTTTATGAGTTTAAAAATAGTAGTGCTTTCACCACCAGGAAGTATTATTCCAGACACATCTTTCAATTGATCCCTGTTCTTGACTCTGAGTGGCTCTACATTTCCACTTTCTTCACCTATCCTTTTCAGGATGCCCAAATGCTCTTCCACATCACCCTGGAAACCAATTACGCCAATCTTCACACCACAGCATTTTGAATAGGTTAAAAATGGTTATGAAATACTATGGCAGTTTATTTAATGAACAAGAGGGAAAAATTATTTGAATATTTCTATATATTCATATGGATTGGATTTTCCGTAACAGTATTTCACTTCATTAAATCCTGACTTCAGGCTCTTAACCTTCTCCTTCCCTTTTTCTTCACTAATATCATTCTTAAGAATTTTCATCATGATTTCCGCAAGCTCTTTGGCATCATTTTTCCCGAACCCGACCCGGGTTATTTCCTGGGCCCCAATTCTTATGCCGCTTGGCTCCTGCGACTTCTTGTTATGATCTACCGGAATGAGGTTTTTGTTCAGTATTATGTTGCATCTTTCCAGCTTCTCAGCAACTTCCTTTCCCCCTCCAAGTTTTCTGACGTCTGCCACAAGGGTATGAGACTCAGTGAACCCGTTCTTTTCCGCTAAAACATCCATTCCAAGGGCATACAGCTCTTCTGCAAGCGTTTTTGCATTTTCTATTGTTTTCTGCGCATACGCTTCTCCAAAATCCAGCATCTCAGCAAGCGTAACTCCAAGAGCTGCCATTGTGTTCAGGTGGTGGTTGCTGAGCACTCCTGGAAAAACACCCTTTTGTACTCTTCTCCACGTTTTTTCATCTGTATTTCCAACAACCATGCCATGTTGTGGACCAGGCAGCGTTTTATGAGTTGAACCTGTAATCACATCTGCCCCCTCCCTCAATGGATCCTGGAATTTCTTTCCTGCAATCAATCCTGCAACGTGGGCCCCGTCGTACCACACTTTGCATCCCACTTCCTGGAACGTGTCTCTCAGTTCCTTTATTGGAGCAGGGAACAGGAAAACAGACTGGCCAAAAAGGCATAGGTTGGGCTTTGCCTCTAAGATGGTCTTTCTGGCACCTTCCACGTCTATAGTCATTGTCTCCTCATCATAAGGATAATTGTTAATGTCTAAACCCCTGAAGCCAAGTGCACCGAATTTTGCAGCACTTATATGGCCACCGCCCGAAAGATCCGGGGCGCATATTCTTTCCAGTGGTTTTGTGAGTCCAAAAATAACAGCCATGTTTGCATTTGTCCCTGAAACCGGCCTCGGATCAAACTGGGGCGCATTGAAAAGCTTCTTGCCAAGTTCTGTCACCTTGTCTTCCATCTGATCGACAAAAAAGTTTCCCTGGTAATATCTCTCATGCGGCAGGCCCTCTGCATACCTGTGGCCAAAATCTGTAAGCAGCATCTCCATTGCCAGGGGGCTCATTACATTTTCTGAGGCTATTAATGGAACGCTTTCCTCGAACAGCCTGTTATGTTCTCTTGCAAGAGTCCTTATTTCCATTGCATCTTTCAGGTGATTATTCATAAAAGTAAATGCTCTTGGAATATATAATTTAGAGGATTGAATGCCGAGTTCCAGCAATTCCTTGCAGCAAGGCACATTCAGCTTTAAAAAAGATCATTGCCTTATTTTGGCAAATAATAATCCGGGAATGTTGAAATTCATTTCTTACAGAGGCATGAAAACCATAAAATGCTTTACAGAATACCCCATTGCCGCTGTGATGAATTCAGCCTTGACTGATTTGTGATGAATGACAGGCAGACTGAGCGGTTCACACTATGGAAAAAATAAAGATTTTTCAGGGAAACCTATCTCACTCTTTCAAGTGAGAATGAACCAAGATCAAAGGTTTCGCCCCTGTTGTACACTTCAACCCATTCCCTTGTTCTTGCATTGGACAATCCAACAACCTTTACGTACTGTTTTGTATTCACAATTTTAAATTCTATGGTCCCGTCCATTATGTAACTAATAGTTTCGAACACTTTCTGGTCAAAAAGCCCGTCTTCAAGCATATACATTGCAGTACACCTGTTTGCCTTCCTCTTCTGCGTGAACTGCTGCGTAAATTTCATGAAAACTTTCTCGTCAAACTGAGGTATAAAGGCGGTAAGAGAAATAAAAACCAGCCTGTAATATGGGTACGTTTTCAATATCTCCTGCTCTATATTCTCAACAGATTTCAGCAAGACACTCAGATTTGAGATATTATCGATCACCACTGCCCTCTTGGACGAACTCTGCGACTGTATTGACTTTGAATAAACATCAACAAATCTTATCATGCCATCCTCTTCAAAACCTTCAACAACTTCTTCATCCACACTGAGTGCCTGTGAAATTTCATATTTTATCTGGCTCAGGTCCTTGTCCGCTGTGATAATTACTACAGGTATATTTTCCCGGACAGAATTGGCCATGAAATTATAAGCCAGTGTTTCTTTCGATGTGAAAGGAGCTCCAAAAAGCACAACATTAGAGGGCATTGGAAGCCCGCCCAGCAAAAGTTCATCAATCTTGGAAATGCCTGTGGAAATTTTTTGATTTTTCCTTGGAAGTGTTGGTTCTTTCAGCTCTACTAGCACCTTTTTCGCCTCTTCAGCCTTGGCCTGTGGCATGGAAGCAGAATCTATCTTCGCAAGGCTCTGCAGCACACTTTCCACCTCCCGCTTCTTTTCTTCAGCCAGCCTTATTGTCTTTTCAAGGCTTTCCTTTATCTGTTGCAACTCTGCAATCTTTGTTCCAATTTCATTGCTTTCCATCTGTCCCCTCCCCTACATAGGTGCCAGACACTACCCATGAGGGTGTATCCGGGTCATAAGGCTCCATTCCACTAACAAGATGATCCTTTAAAGACTTTTCATCCATTTCAATTCCAAGCCCTGGTTTGCCCGAGAGTTTGAAATGCCCATTTTCCAGTTTATATCCACTCTTCAGCAATTTCTTTTTCCAGTCCGGCCATGATTCCTCGAAACTTTCCTGGATAATAAAATTATTAATTGTTGTGTCAAGGTTCAGCGTTGCAGCAGTCTGTACGGGGCCAAATGCATTATGGAAGGCGACAGGCACACCCCACGCATCCGCAACAGTTGCAATCCTGAATGATTCCAGTATGCCCCTTGAGTTCGTAACATCCGGCTGGATTATGTCAACCTTTCCTTCCACAATATTTCTCATGAAATCCCTTGCGTTAAGAACTCTTTCTCCAAGTGCAACGGGCGTATTAATCGTGCTTCTCAGTTCGGGCAGCCTCATTTCCAGCTCAGGATGCAGCGGTTCTTCATAAAAGAAACAGTCATATGGTTCAAGGATTTGGGTGACTTTTCTCGCCGCATCCATGGAAAACCTTCCATGAAACTCAATTAAAAGGTCAAGAGAATCGCCAAAGGAATTCCTGAGGCTGGATACTATGTCTTCAACGTTTTCCAGTCCATTTTTGTTGATTGTATCGTAATTGTTTCCGCACGGATCAAACTTTACTGCATCAAAACCCTTATTCTTTATTTCCTTTGCTTTATCAACAAAATCATCAGCCGTTACGCAATCAGAATACCATCCATTGCTGTATGCCCTTATGCTGTCCCTTACCTTTCCGCCTAGAAGATTGTAAACAGGCTCTTTGCAGCTCTTTCCTATTATATCCCAGCATGCCATTTCAACTGCGCTTAGCGCAGATGTGGCTTCCATAGACCTTGACAGATAGAATGAATGCTTGTAAAATTCCGTGACGTTTTTGTTAACTTCATTCACATCCTTATTGAGAAACACCCTCTTGACCTCTTCAACACTTTCCTTTACGGGAAGTGTCATAAAAGTGGTTGGGGACTCGCCATATCCAACGATTCCACCACTTGTTGTAACTTTAACAATAATCATTGTTGAACTCCATGGTGATGATTTTTCAGAACTTCTCTCACTAACGTTGTATATTTCTATTTCCTTTATCTTCTCAGCCATGAAATATCATATTTCAATCTATTTTTAAACCTTTGCTTAAATAAGGATTTCGAATAAAAAATAATATATATTGCAAATACACATTGGGTTACCTATTGCCAGACACATTGATAATTTCAGAGAAAGCGGATGCAGGAAGACGAATTGCCTATTTTCTATCAGATGGCAAGTCAAAACAGAAAAGATCCAAGGGCCTCAGTTACATTGAATATGAAAATGAAGTTGGAGGTTTTTATCTTGTGCCTCTGAGCGGGCACATTGTTGGGATTGATTTTCCAAAAACGCTTAAAGACTGGAGGCTGGACAATTTAAACGATCTGATTTCTTCCAGTGTAATCCACAATGTGAAAAACAAAACAGCTTACGAAAGCCTTAAAGCCCTCTCCTCAGGTATAAAAAGAGTCATTATTGCAACTGACTATGACAGGGAAGGGGAGCTAATCGGGACAGAAGCGCTGGATATAATAAAAAAGGAAAAAACCTTCAGCGCAGAAATAAAAAGGGCAAAATTCAGTGCCTTAACAGGAAAGGAGATTAAAGATGCATTTTCAAACCTCATATATGTTGATTACAACCTATCGGACTCAGCAGCTACAAGAGAGGAAATAGATCTCTATTGGGGAGCAGCCTTAACAAGGTTTTTCTCGCTCATAACAAACAGGCTTGGCAAAAACTTTCTATCCATTGGAAGGGTGCAGACACCAACACTTGGCCTCATTGTAAACAGGGAGAGGGAAATAGAAAGGTTTATTCCAGAAAAGTTCTGGGAGATTAAGGTAGATTTTCTCAAGGAAGATGTCTTCACAGGCGTATACGAAGAGGGAAGAATTAAGGACGAAAAGAAGGCAAGGGAGATCCTTGAAAAAATAATTGGAAAAGATGGTTTGGTCAAGGAGTTTGAAAAGGGGCTTGAAAGAATATATAAGCCTGCCCCCTTCAACACAACAGAATTTATGCGGGAAGCCTCCAGGATAGGTGTGATGCCATCAAGGGCGATGAAGATTGCAGAATCCCTTTATGTCAAGGGTTACATAAGTTATCCCAGGACAGACAACACAGTTTACCAGAGAAGCATAAATCTGAAGGCAGTAGTGGAGAAACTGAAAAACAGCCATCTGAAGGCCGAAGCCGAGATGGTCCTTTCCCAGGAAAAGATACATCCTTCCAGGGGAAGAATGGAAGCCACAGACCATCCGCCAATATATCCAACTGAGGTGCCCAAGAAAGACAGCCTCAGGGCGGATGAGGCAAAGGTATACGAGCTTATTGCAAGGAGATTTCTTGCCACTCTATACAAGGAAGGCACAAGAGAGGTAAAATCAGCCCGTATATCCATAGGCGATTTTGATTTTAAGACATCAGGCACAAGGGTTGTTGATCCCGGATGGCTATCTATATACACATACAGAAAATTCAAGGACATTTTTCATCCGGATCTTGAGAAGGGTGAAAAAGTAAAGGCGGAAAACTGGAGAATGGAAGAGGGGGAGACAAAACCACCATCCAGATATGATATGGCTTCACTCATAAAGGAAATGGAAAATCTTAACCTGGGCACAAAAAGCACAAGGCACGATATAATTGATAAGCTTCAGAGCAGGGGGTTCATCGAGGGAAATCCCGTGAGGCCAACAGCTCTTGGATCTTCCCTGATTGAAGGAGTAACCACAGTGGATTCAAAGATAGCCGAACCTGGTATGACCGCAGAACTCGAATCATATATGAACAACATAGCTGCTGGCAAAAGCACAAAGGAATCAGTTGTATCAACTTCAAGAAACATGCTTTCGGCGGTTCTGAAAGAACTTGAAAATAACGAGGAATCCATTGCCAAAATAATTAGGAGTGCCCTTGAAACTGGAACTGCAGTCGGAACATGCAATGTTGACGGAACCAGTATTCAGGCTATTAAAATCAGGGATTCCATACGGTTTAAATGTGAAAGGGAAAATTGTATAGACTTTTACCACAAGATTAAGGGGCTGATCAAGCCATCAGAGGAAAACTGCAAAATATGCGGAAAGCCCATAGTGATAATAATAAGAAGAGGGCAATCTCCGGAAAAGCTGTGCCTGGATCCAATGTGCAAGTTTAACACTGAGAGAAGGGATGTTGGTTTATGCCCACTGGATCAAGGGCATATGATAATCAGGCAATCAAAATACGGCAAGAGGTTCCTAGGATGTTCAAACTTCCCAAAGTGCAGGCAGACATATGCGCTTCCCCAAAAGGGGGATATTAAAATGACCGGAAAGACATGTGAATTCTGCCACGCCCCATTAATATCATTATCTTTCGGAACTGGATCGAGAGAGATGTGCCCCAATCTGTCTTGCGAAAGTAATAAAAAGCCAAAATCAGATCAGGAAAAAGTGAATGTAAAAGCTGCCAGAAAGAAAGCACCCCCAAAGAAACCAGCTAAAAAGCCTACAGGATCAAGAAAAAAGAGTGTTAAGAATGCTTAATAGAAGAATAGGCACGGAAATAGGCACTGCAATCCTGTTTCTTGTGGCATCGCTGATTGGATTAGTAATGGCACTTGAACTGGAAAGTGTGAGCCCCACTAACCCAAGCCAGAACACTTCTGCCGGATTTGGATATGTAATTTATTTCATTGTTGCAGTCATTTTAATGTCTGTTGTAATTCTATATATCTCAAAAAAGAAAAAGCTGGGAATATTGAGAATAGTTTTTGTTATTTCAATGGTTTTTGTTATTTACATTGTGTCAAGCCTGCTATATGCACTTTTGCCCATAACTTACCCTGAATACTATTTCCTGAGCTTTGGAACACCTGTACTTTTTCTTTATCTCCTTCTTTTCAGGCAGAACTGGATCGTTATTAATATAGCAGGAATCCTGACAGCTGCCGGGCTTGCTGCCATTTGGGGCGTTGACCTTGGATTATATGCAGCCATAGTTCTGATGATTGCATTTGCAGTTTACGATTATATCGCAGTCTACAAAACGAAGCACATGCTCGATATTGCAAGAGCAACCACATCTTCTAACATGCCACTGTTTTTCATTGTGCCTGAAAATTTGAATTTTGAAATGAAAGATGCCGATATTGACAGGCCATCTGATGGAGAAGAAGAAAACAGGAGGGGTGCAATAATGATCGGGTTTGGAGATATTGCAATACCAAATGTTATGGTGATTTCATCATATCTTTATGGTGGAACCATATCGTTCTTTGCACTGCCTCTTATTGGAGGAATAGTGGCAATGTTCATCCTGTTCAGTTTTATCAAGCGTCCCGCACCAGGCCTCCCGTTTTTGAACACTGGCGTTCTCATAGGGTTTTCAATTGCAATTCTTTTGCGCTTTATTCATTGAATATGCAATGAAAACTCTATTTTGATTAAATTAAAGGAGGGGAGCAAACAAACCGGGGAACATCTTCTAAAGGCCCTCTCTTTAATTTCTGCGCAACAGAGGAGCCATTATCAGGTTATACAAGAATCAATATCAAATATTTAGTGGTGGGAATGAGGGTTTAGGGTTGAGTTAGCCGGATTCATTTTTTTCTGTTTATTTTTATCATTTCCATTATTTTGCCCAAAGCCAGTTCCATCTGCGGATCTTTTCCCCTGTGCCAGTCCTCAGGGGATATTTCAACCTCATCTGTTGGATCGGTTCCATAGTTCTCGACTCCAAATCCAACATCCTTGAAATTCATCCCGAATCTGGGCTGGGTCACCTGTGTGCCATCTGCAAGCCTCCGTTCAGGGCTGATCCCTACCACTCCACCCCATGTTCTTGTGCCAATAAGGGGGCCAAGGCTCAAAATCTTGAAAGAATGGCTGAATATATCTCCATCCGATCCTGCATTCTCATTTGTAAGGGCAACCATCGGCCCCTCTACAGAATACGAAGGGTATGGCGAGTCCTGCCCAATTCTTGGATGAGTGAATGCAATCCTCTCCCTCATCAGTTTTTCAAGGACAAGCTGAGACACATTTCCACCTCCATTAAACCTCACATCAACAATCAGGCCATATCTCTTGAATTCTCTTGTGTAGAGCCTGTAAAACTCTGCAAGCCCATCAAGCATCATATTTGGTATATGCAAATAGCCCACCTCTCCCCTTGTTTTTTCGTGGACAAGTTTTCTATTCTCTTCAACCCAGTTTCTGTATCTTAAATATCTGTCATCGGGTATTGTCTCGACATAGTTGGAAAACTTCTTTCCATCTGAAGTTTTGGCATCTACCCTGATCAGTTCTGAAGGCAGGTTCAGGAGTATCTCTTCCAGAGGCTTTCCGTCTTTCGCAGGAACTTCACCGTTAATTGAAAGTATCTCATCCCCTTCACTGAATCCTCCAACCAGCAAGGGGCTCTTTTCCTTATCGTTGGAGAGATCGCCATGATAGATTTTCTTGATGAAATATTTCTTCCCTTTGAGCTGGAAATCAGCACCTAAGCGCCCTAAGGGCATTGCATCCGAGGGAAGAAAATCTCCACCGGTTTCATAGGAATGGGATGTTCTGTATTCACCCTGCATCTCACGCAGGATTTCAGATAATTCAAACCTTGTCGTTATTTTATTCACAAGTGGTTCATACCTTTCGAATATTTCACGTGCATTGCTGGTTGCAAAATCTTTTTTCCAGAAAAAGTTGGTTGCCAGCATCCAGGTTTCAGTAAACATCTGTTTCCATTCTGAAACAGGGTCAATTTTTGATTTCAGCTTTTTCAGGTGAATTTCCTTTTCCTCTTCAAAGCCACTTATTTTTTCCTTCACACTTTTTGATTGGATCTTGAACAATTTGTTCTTGTCTCTCCTGGCCACAACAACACTTTCGTCCCTGGATACTTTGTAATCAAGCACTTTATCAGCAACTGTCTTTGGCTTCTTTGTTTCGAAACTGAAAAACATTAGTTTTGCTTTTCTCTGCCCTCCGCCATTTGCATTCTTCAATAAGCCCTCAACTTTGTAGGAATTATAAAGCAGCCCTCCCTTGACGGCAGCCAGTGAATTGTAGTTGCCCGAATCCACCGGCAATGCTACGGAATACAATGTCCTCTCACCCCTCTCAAAGCTAAGCTTCATAGGTTCAGGAATGTTTACCGTTGGAGAAAACTGATCTCCTCCGATTTTAACATAGTAGATTTTTGTCATCAACGGAAAAGAAAAGTTGAATGTTGCCCTGTCTTCCACAGGATCGAATGTTCTGTCTGATAGATAATAAATATAGGAGTTGGAAGGATCAAAGGCTGGAGAATAATCATTTGCAGTTTTTTCAGTTATTTCTTTCTTTTCATTTGTTTCAAGATTAAGGGTTTTGACAATAGAACCATCTTTCTGGCCAAATCCCCCGGTCATGTAAGGGAAAGTGTATGCAATCATTTTTGAGTCTCCAGACCATGAAACATCCCTTATCTTGCCCGCTTCACTATGATCAACAAGTTCACATGACATTTTCTCCGTATCTACCATATACAACTCAAAGAGTATATTCGTCATTGCAATCATTTTGCCATCCGGGGAAGGAAAAATATTATCAATCATACCAGCTTTCTTCTCAAGCTCTGTGTGATTAGAAAGGTCAGAAATTTTAGATGTGCACAGGAACTCCCCATGCTCGTCCTGCCTTACGAAGGCAATCGCATTTTCATCCAGAAATCTCAGAAGCCTTATTCTTCCCTTTGAAGGAACGGGCAATTGTGGGGCAAAATCGTCTGATGTGAGTATCCCCTTCCCTCTTACAACGTACCCAAACATATTTTCCTTTCCATTGACTGCGTATTCCTCAAGATAATCAGAAGGGTCGGGGAACTTTGCATCCGGAATTGAGATGCCTGATTCCATTTTCACTTCAAGCTTCTTCTCTTTTGCATCATCCGGGTTCATTGTGTATAGTTCACCACCCATTGAATAAATTAAAAGATTTCCGCTGGATGATAGATGCCTCGGATAATACGTTTTAAAATTCGAGTGCCTTGTAAATTTCCCGCCAGCAATATCCACTGAATATATTTGGCCATTTCCCTCGTGATCAGACACAAAGAATATTCTGCCTCCGACAAGGCATGGAGAGGAAACATGCCCTTCAACATCCACAATTTTTTTATATTTTCCTCCTGTTTTGCCTGACCAGACAACTCCTCTTGTTCCGCCCTTGTAACCTTTCCAGTGTGGCATGTCGTAAGTATATCTTCCTATTACTGTATCGTCACCGTGAAAAAGTATATGCGCCCCCGGTCCCAGGTTAAGCGGATTCAAGGATAGTGAATCAACGTCAAGTTCATAGAAAAAGGTAAGCGCCCCAAACGCAGACATAGCGTCAGTTGATACAACTGGTTTTTCTCCTTTCCATCCCGCTATGTCAGTAAACATTCTTCTTGGGACGCTTTTGCCGTTAAGGAATGTAACTCTCTTTATTCGGCACGTTTTCCTGTCGTATAAATACAGATCAGCCAGTGAACCATCCTTTCCTTTCATAGACCTGAAAACTATCTTGCTTCCGTCCGGAGAAAACCTTGCATTGTTTATTATTCCCTCGTTGGATACAACAACCCTGGAAATGCCGGTTGCCAGGTCTCCTACCCATATTTTATCATTGGAGACAAAAAGAAATTCCTTGCCCATTATGTCTGGTGCGTGTTTATAAAATGACATCATGCCGCATTATCATCATATTATATATGAATTTTTAATGCGTTTTGACGTTTTTATATCGGGTACTTTCAAGGCCTGCATAACATGAAAGGGAAAAATTTGGCATTTTATGGTGGTGGAATGAATTTCACATACAACCCTTATTTTAAACAAATCGGAGCATTTCCTGAATTTCTGCAAATGCACAGATCCTTTCACATTCCAGGGCTAATGGCAAAAAAACTCCGCATAATTGCTCCCCTTTACTGGCTTCAAGCGCTGAATAGAAAAGAATCAGTGGAGAAACACTCTTCTTCCTGTGAAATAAAGCGAAATTCCATTGTTTGTGCAGGAATCGATCACATCCTGATCCCTTATGGATCCTCCCGGCTCAACTATTGCAGCTATGCCACTCTCTTTTGCAACATCCACATTATCCGAAAAGGGAATATAAGCGTCTGATGCCATGATAGACCCATTTGCCTTGCTGCCTGCCCTGCTGCATGCAATTTTCGTAGCCTCAACCCGTGAAGTCTGCCCTGCTCCAACTCCAACAGTAACGCAGCCCTTTGCAAGGACAATCGCATTGCTTCTGCAATGGGCAGCAATTTTCCATGCAAATTCTATTTCCTTCATGGAAAAATCCTTTCTTCCATGTACAACTTCTTTCATCTGGTCAACACTGGTGTTCATCCTGGTCTGTTCAAGTATTCCATTGAAAAGAGTCTTAAAGTTTCTATCCGGCCCACTTCCTGAATATTTTATCATCCTGATGTTTTTCTTCTTTCCAATCATCCTCTTTCCTTCATCATCAAAATCTTTTGCAATTATTATTTCCACAAAAAGATCTTTAATAGCTTCTGCAACCTGCCTGCCGGCAACGCCATTTACACAAATTACGGAACCGTATGCAGATTCCCTGTCTGCATCTATCGCTTTCAATAGTGCTTCGCCATGATCCTTCCCGGTCGCAGCTCCGCAGGGAGTGTTGTGCTTGATTACAACCGCAAAAGGATCAGAGAAATCCAGTGCTGTTTCAATCGCCGAAGATGCGTCTACATAATTGTTATATGACATCTCCTTGCCATGAAAAACTTCCATCTTTCCGTATTCTGGAATATTGTAAATGAAACCTTCCTGATCAGGGTTTTCACCATATCTCAGCTTTTTGCCATCCACCATCTCTATAATCCTTCCATTTTCAGAGCCGCTCAGGGAATTATAGATCATCATGTCATATCTGTAAGTTAATTTAAATGCGTCAAGGGCCAGTTTTTTTCTTGTCTCTAAACTCACTTTTCCAGTTTTCTGAATTTCAGAACTGGCAATAGCGTAATCTTCCCTGTTTTTTAATATTGCAACTCTTTTCCAGTTTTTTGCTGCTGCCCTGATAAGGGACACGCCACCAATATCAATATGCTCTATCTTCTCTTCTTCCGATCCGTTCGAGTATTTGCTGAAGTCATATAGGTTGCACATCACTATGTCAAATGGAAAATATCCCTTTCCTTCCACCTGTTTTCTATCATCATCATTATCCTGCATCAGTATGCCAGAAAAAACTGCCGGATGTAGCGTTTTGACACGTCCTCCCAGCAGTTCATCGAAACCTGTAAGTTCAGAGATAGAGTGGCACTCCACTCCATTTTCCTCCAGATATTTTTTGGTGCCTTCCGATGCATAAATCCTATCAACTATTGAGGAAATTTCCTTTAAAAACCCATCAGAACCACTCTTGTCTGTAAGGGACACTAATACGTTCATAAACTCTAAACACTTCATTTTTAATATGCTTTGAGAATTTTGCTTAAGGATATTTATTACTGCGTTGTTTTCAATTGTGGTTCTGTTCTGGCAGTGTGTTAATAAACTATAAATGAGGGCCACTTCAACCAAAAACCTTCAATTAATGGACAATCTATGTAATTATTGCATTATAATATTACTCGAGGTAATTCAAAATATGCTTCTGTAATTTATTTTTAAAGTTTACAAAACATTTTATAAAAAGGAAATCTTAGCGGTTTAGGTAAATGAATGATTAGAAATATTTCAGTCGAAGCAGTCAACCAGGTTCCTACACATCTTAGAGGCGTGGAACTTGTAGAAAGAAAAGGTATCGGGCACCCTGATAGCGTATCTGATGGAATAGCAGAATCTGTAAGTAGGGAATTGAGCAAATATTACATAAAACATTTTGGAAAAATTCTTCATCACAACACTGATCAGGTGGAACTGGTTGGTGGGCAGTCTGCACCAAAATTTGGCGGCGGAGCAGTACTTGATCCAGTTTACATATTGTTGAGTGGAAGAGCAACAACAACTGTAGATGGCGAAAGAATCCCAGTGAAGGCAGTCGCAATAAAAGCAGCTAAAAACTATCTTCAGAACAATTTCAATCATCTGGATATGGATAGCGATGTAATGCTGGATTCAAGAATAGGCCACGGTTCTGTAGACTTGAGGGATGTATATGATACAACAAAGCACAGGGCCAATGATACTTCATTCGGAGTCGGGTTTGCGCCATTTACGGACACAGAGAGGCTTGTAAAGGGTACAGAGAAATTTATAAATGGAGAAATGAAGAAAAAACTTCCAGCCATTGGATATGATATAAAAGTTATGGGATACAGGCAGGACAAAACCATAAACCTCACAGTCGCTGCAGCATATGTTGATAAATATGTCAAGGACAGTGATGAATACTTTTCCATAAAAGAACAGTTCCAGCAGCTCGTTGAAGATAATGCAAGCAAAATTTCCAGTGAAGATGTAAATATTTTCATAAATACAGCAGATAAGGATGGAGCCAAGATTACGAGCCATTACCTGACTGTCACAGGACTTTCCCAGGAAAATGGGGATGATGGATCTGTAGGAAGGGGAAACAGAGTTAATGGAATTATAACGCCATACAGGCCAATGAGCATGGAAGCAGCAGCCGGAAAGAACCCTGTTACACACGTGGGGAAGTTATACAACGTCCTCTCTAACAAGATAGCAGAGCATGTGGTAAAGGAGGAAGGAGGAGACGTTTTAGAGGTGCTTGTGAGGATTGTATCACAAATAGGAAGAAGCATTGACAACCCACACGTTGCAAGTTTGCAGGTCATTTATCCGAGCAGTGTAGATCCATCAAAGCACAAGAAAAACATTGAGGCAATAGCTGACTCCGAACTGGAGCACATATTCGACCTGACACAGGGATTTGTGGATGGAAAAATACCGGTATTCTAACCTTCCATTTCAATATTCTAAAACACTCAATTAACCCAATTTTTTTTAAATAACGTCCAATTAATAAAGAAAAAATAATGCCGGAAAAACATTAATCTGTTGTTGGCATATTCTTTTATGCCATCGGAAACATGCACGTATGACGTTATTAATGATGGAACATTTTCACTCGATCCAGGTGCGGCTTTTGGAACCACGCCACGAAATATATGGTCCAGGGAATTCCAGTTAAATGATAATTACAGAATAAGCCTTAATTCAAATATTTGCGTCATAAGGGAAGGCGATAAAAATTACATGGTGGACTCAGGAATTGGGAACAGTCCGGGAAAGTATCTTGAAAAATGGTTCGAAGCATCTCCAAACGGGAATTTAAAAAATTATATGCAAAAGAACGGAATTAAAAAATTTGACGCTATTTTCCACACGCATCTCCACTTTGACCATATGGGGCATTCCTTCACGGATCTGGCTGGGAGCAGGTCTTATGCACACCACCTTGAGGTTGACAACTTCAGGAAACCAGAGGATTTTGCAGCAGCAAGTTACACTTACAGCACTACAGGCCCAGACATTTCAAACCTGACTCCTGTTTTTTCAGATATGGAAATAGGAAATTTTCAATTGATCCATACAGGTGGGCATACAACAGGGCACATGGCGATCATTTTTCAACGTGGAAACCTTAAGCTTATGTTTCCAGGGGACCTCATGCCAACCACTTTTCATATCAAACCAACAAGGATAACAGCGATTGATTCAGAACCCCTGAAAACGATGAGTTCAAAGAAAGCCCTGATCAAAAAGGCAATTAGGGAGCAATTCGTGTTAATCCTGAGCCATGATCAGAAAGACCAGGCCATTTCCATTGGAGGAGATCCAGACAACCCAGAAATCCAAAATATCCCCTGAATGGAAACATTGCCAGAAAAGGAACTTCTCCCTGAAAGCAGGCTTCATTTATTGCAGAAAGGTGAAGGAATGGAGAGCCCGGAATCTTTACATGCAAAAGACATATGGTTATATCATTAGACGCCATAATTCCATGTTTGGCAGAACATAAAAACAGGAATGTAAGAGTTGGATTCGTCTATCTTCACCAGGATGATCCGGCAAAATCCACAATGAAAAAACTTCAGAAATTTAAGCTTGCAGAACAGATTAACAGGGACAGAATGAGCGGGTATATTGTGCTGAGGCATGATGCGGAAAGAGTACTCTTTCCTTCAGACAGAATAATCTTGGGAAGGAAGGGAATATGCATAATAGAAGGTTCCTGGAACCTCGGAGATCTTCTGGGATCATACAGGAAGGGAACAGAAAGGAAACTTCCCCTCTTGATGGCGGGAAATCCCGTAAACTTTGGAAAACTGGGCAAGTTATCTTCAGTTGAAGCTCTTGTTTCAGCACTCTACATCACTGGGTACATAGATCAGGCTAAGGAAATTATTGGCAAATTCACATGGGGCCACACATTCATGGAGATGAACATGGAACTGCTGAACGCATATGCACAATGCCACGGTGAAGACGATCTTAAAAAGGTCTATTCAGATTTTGAACTGGAGCCTAATCCCTGATCCACTGCCCATAGTTCAATTTCCAGGTACCGTTGGTGTACTGTTTCATAATGTTGTATAGCCCATTTCTGTACTTTTCCGGTATCTGCCCCATCACTTCCTTTTCACCTGGAAGAAGGTGAATGCCCCTTATCTGTGTATCCCGAGCATAATTTCCTTTTTCCAGCCCCTCCATCAGGAAGTTCAGTTCATCAGGGTCAAGTTTCATTTTTTCCTTTCGTACTGTTTCCTGCAAACCCCTGGTTCCAGGATAATGAATTTCCTCAGGGGCGCCATGGGCATATTCAATAAACAGCCTCACTCCCAGGCACTTGCTGCACTTTCCGCATGGATACACATCCCCGCTTTCATATCTGCAGGAATGGCATGATCTCTGAAGCAGATACAGATCATGGTACCTGTTCACAAGCATATCCTCAACTACCGATCCATATATGTTGTAAAGGGCGGACCAGAGGGTAACCCCAAACCCCTTCTCATGGAGATATTCTGAAAACCTCTTCTGAAAATCAGGACTCTGATCATATACGCCAAAATAGTGTTTTATTCCTCTATATGGTGGCTCTTCTGCAGGATCATCAAGCTCATTCCCCATTATTATATTGGAAATTCCCTTCCCTGCAAGGGAGGGGAGGGTTGCAAAAAGGTATACCGGGAAAAGGAAAAGCTGTACCGGGTAGTCATCAGCCCAGGAAAATGAAACTGCAGGATCCAGCACACTCATTCTGCGGTTTACGAAATTATAAAACCGATCAATATTTGACCACACTCTTGCGCTCTCAACGGTTTTACCCAAATAATCATGGGAATGTTTGGCTGCTTTCCAGTGCCCTCCTGATTCATTGAAGAAATATGGCAGTGCATCTCCGCTGATCTCCTGGATAAGCCCATAGGTGAGCAGGCTCTCCTTTCCGCCTGAGAGCATAATTGCAGATCTTGATTTAGAATTTTTAACTGCAGTGTCTGTATGTTTTGAAACATATGTGAGTTTTGTATTGCCTTCTGCATTTTCCAGGGTAACTTCACTGTCAGTTGGTAGAAATTCTTTCCTGAAAAAATTGTATCTTATCCTGCAGAGCCGATTGACAAAAACTTCAATGTTGTTAATCCTCACCATTTCACCGATCATTCTCCTATCTGCATCAGATGTTGGAAAATCAAATATTATTTCTCTTGCAAAAAGGGAATAATTTATTGCGGCGGCAGCCCCCAGCAACCCTGCCAGGTTTTCATCCAGGCCCACATCGTGATCGTACCGGTATTCAAGAATGAAACTGATCTCTCCGTCAATAATCAGATCAATTTTCGCCTTATTTGATGCAATTGAATTTACCTTTATAAGTATAGAATCAAAGCATCTTATTCTGTCCAGGAAATTCAAATCTACAACCCTGAAACTATAATCTCTGCCATTTTCCCCGATTCCACGAGTGGATCAAATGCTGGAAGACCATATTTATTTTCCAGTTCTGACTTTGCCTCAGTTATCTCCCTTTCGGTGAGCCCCTCCCTGTTGATAGCAATTCCAATTACTTTTTTGTCTGAAAGTTCTTCAAGTATTTTGATGAACCTTTCAACCGGCGGGATCTTAATGCCAGGGAATCCGTCATAGTCAACCCTCGTGGGTGCATGCTGCAGTATAATTCCATCAGGCTTCCCTGCGGCTATTATCTCAAAACTTCCGGGATATGCGGGGTGAAGCACAGATCCCTGCCCTTCAAGGAACATATAATCAGGTTTTTCCTTTTCCCACGCCTCTACTATGGCACTTTCTATTCCTCCTGCAACAAAATCATTTACCATTGAGTCTATAACAACTGTGTATGGAAATCCCTGCATCCATGCAGTCTGCCCTGTGCCAATCATAGCGGATGTTTTTCCAAGTTTTTTCACTTCTTCGTTAAGGTAAACTGCTGTTGTCCTCTTTCCAATTGCACTGTCTGTCCCAAGCACAGCAATCTTTTTAGACTTTACATCCCAGATCTTCCCCGTGAAAAAATCTCTCCTCATCATGAACATTTTTCTGACATCTGTGATTTCAGATCCATACTGTTTACTGAGTTTCATGAAATCAGGATCATCTGATATGAACTGGTGAAGGCCACTCACAATCGACATTTTTTCTTTAATTCCATCAGCCACATACGCTCTGAGATGTTCAGGGAGGAATCCTCCATCTGTTGCAACTCCAACAATGAGGGTATTTGCACCCATCTTGGCAGCTTCCTCAACTGATGAAATTATCTTAATGCCTGATCTGGCCCCTGGCACCATTTCCTGAATATTCATTCCAGCATATTTGCTGTCAATTACAGAAAGTATGTCGTATCTTTTAGAAAACCTGCATAGGCCATTTGCAGTTTTGCCGTATGTTGATCCTAAAAAGCCTTCTGCAAGTATAACTGCCTTATCCATCAGTGGCCCCTGCCTGTAAGAACAACAACAAGTTCACCGCTAAAATTTCTGTTGTTCAGTTTTTTGTGCGCTGCCGCAAGTGAGGACGCGGAAGCTGGCAATACCTGGATGGATTGCTGGTTTTCAATCATCTTTGCAAACTTGATCATTTCCTGGTCATTCACACCTATGGCAACTCCCTTGCTCTCGTATATCGCATTTAATGCCTTCTGCCCATCCATTGCCCTGAAAGAAACCAGAGGTTCGTTTGTTTCAGTCTCTATAATTGTTGATGGTTCGAGTTCCTGAACTTTCCTGAATCCATGTTTCCATGAATATACGATCGGATTGCCAAGAGAAGTTGAGGAAGCTATGAATTTTGGCATATTGTTGATTATTCCCTTCAAATACAGTTTCTTGAAACCACTGTAGATGCCTGCCAGTGTTGTGCCATTTCCGACCGGTGCTGCAACATAGTCTGGTGAATGCCCCCGTTGTTGCACAATCTCATTTGCGATGCTTTCATACCCAAGCAGATCTACAATAGAATTTGCTGACCCGGGGCTGCAATCATACCAGTTCTCATCCCTGGATTTATCTTTAATGTATTCAACAAGATCCTCATATTTCATGTTCTTCTGCATAATTTTAGCGCCATTTCCATAAATTTCATCACTTCTGGCGTTTGTGTAGAAGGAAGGTATTGCCACAACTGATTTTATCTTATAAGCTGAGGCAAAATATGACACTGAAGCACCATAATTTCCGCAAGTCGCAACCGCTACAGTATCATATCCAAGCTCTATTGCTCTCCTCACGTGAATACTTGAAATCCTGTCTTTCTGCGTTCCTGTAATGCTTGCGCCCTCGAACTTAAAAAATATCTTATCCATTTTCAGGAACCTTTCTATATTTCTGGCTCTAAAAAGAGGTGTCAATCCAGGAGGCTTTTCTTCCTCTGTAATCTGTTCCATTATTTAATGCACCGACCTGTCGGTCAATTAACAATAAGTACATTATATTTAAATATATCCTAACAAAATTTTATTTATATTTCGATTCTAAACACGCTTTCCTCCGTATGTTATAAATATCACTGTATATTCATAAATTAAATATTATAATAATTAATTAATTTTTAATTTTGTTAAAAGAAAAATGGCTTTCAATTAAATTCAAAACCATTTGGAAATGAATACAAATTCACAATTTTCATATGGTTATTACTTCCAGGCTGAGTTGATCTGCAACTTCTCTTACCATGGACATTCCGGCAGATTTTATTCCCTTTTTATCAACAACAAAGCCCCTGCATTTCTCTGTTTTTTCCACTGCCATTTTTATTTCATCGTTGCTAATTTCATCCATTCTGAATTTTGAAATGACGTGCCCTATGTTGATATTTTCTTTCAGTACATATGAAGAGAATTTAGGTGCATAGTGTCCGCCCCCAGCTCCAACAAAATTTGGGTAATTAGCAGGAATGGCATCCCTGACTCCAAGGAAGAGTGTTCTTAAAGCTTCATTATCTGTCCAGTTTTCGGGAGTAGTTCCTATTTCTGCGAAGATTATCCTATTATTTGACTCCGGGCCATGATGGGTTGCTTCGAAAGTTACCTGGTATTTACCACCACTGTAAACCTCATTCATTTTTCTCAATATAGCTGTCTGTATTTCCGGGGCACTTCTTGAAATATTTCTTTCCCTGCCTCCAATATCATTGCCGGAGAAGTTTCCCACAGGATGCACTGTTATGGAATCCACCTTTGCCTTTGATGAATGCCTGCTCAAAAAAACAAGTACCTTGTCATCATTGCCAATCAACCTCTCGGGAAACTCAAGAAGAGGCAACCTGCCATCAGTCAGTATATATTTTCCAAGTTCCGGCCCGTTTGAGATGAAGTAATTATAAATGCTGAAGCTTGCCTCATCTGTTTTTGTTGCAATAAATACCGGATCATAGTTCATTCTATCTCTCCACCAGATCGTGAAACAGATTTTCGCTCTTTATTCTGAGCGTTTCCACACAACTTGCGTAGTCTTCAAGATACTCCCTTTCTTTATTGAATTTCCTTATAGCACCAAGAACTATTTCATGTTCCCTTCCCATTGTGCTGGAGATGAAAAGCAAAACGCTCTGAATGCTCTCAGGATCAGGTTCTTCCAGTCGTTTATGGTTGTATATTTTGATATCCTGCCCTTTTTTAAGATTATGCATGCATTCTTTTCTCAGCAATGCCTCCCTCATCCTCTTAAGGTTAGCAGCAAAATAATCCACAATCATTGTTATGTTATCGTGTAGCGTCTCCTCCTTGATATTCCTGAGCTGTTCCTGAATTTTCAGGTTGCTGTCTGAAATTTCCTTAATTAAAGCATCCTCTTCTTCCATACTCACATCTATACCTAATATGGAAAGTGTTTTAAAAACTTTTGAGATTACAAGCTAATGGACTTTGACATTCCAGAAATGGAAAAAGAGATTTTAAAAAAATGGGAAAAACTGGAACTGGAAAAATTAAACATGGAATCAATAGGTTCTGGAAAAATATATTCCATAGACACTCCGCCCCCAACTGTCTCTGGGGAACTTCACATTGGGCACGCGTTTTCTTATCCCCATCAGGACATTGCCGCCAGATTCAGGAGAATGATGGGATATTTTGTATTCTATCCATCGGGTTTTGACAATAATGGGCTTGCCACGGAAAGATTTGTGGAAAAAAAATTAAAGCTGAGCCTGAACAATCTTCCTGTAAAGGAAGCAATTGAAAAATGTGAAGAGGCTTCCGGGAAAGCAATAGAAGAAATGAAACTGTCGTTATCGAGGCTTGGGCTTTCCTGGAATTCCAGCAATTCATACATTACATATTCAAAGGATTCATGGAAAGTATCACAGGGATTCTTTCTTGAACTTTTCAAAAAAAAGCACGCATATAGAAGTGAAGGGCTGACAATAAGCTGCCCTACGTGCAGGACTGCAATTTCCCAGATAGAGATGGAAGATAGTGAAAGGGAAACAGATTTTGTTTACCTTGAGTTTAAGTCTGGCGATGGGACAGTTGTACAGATTGCAACAACAAGGCCGGAAATGCTGTCAGCCTGCGTTGCACTGGCGTTTAATCCGGAAGATGAAAGAGCAAAGGAATATTCTGGAAAGAAGTTCAGGGTACCACTATACGGCTATGAAGTGGAAATAATAACAGATTCCAGGGTTTTAATGGACAAGGGAACTGGAGTTGAAATGGTCTGCACATTTGGAGATCAGACTGATTATGAAATCTGGAAAGATCACTCTTTGAAGTACGTAAAATTACTGGATGAAAGAGGGTTCATAAGGGATGGAAGGTTCCTTGAGGGCCTGAAAGTGGAAGAGGGAAGGAAGAAGATAAAGCTTCTGCTAAAGGAATCTGGAGATTTAAAATCCACACAGAGGATAAAGCATTCTGTAAACACCCATGAGAGATGTGGAACTCCAATTGAAATTGGTGTGAGCAAACAGTGGTATCTCAGGTATATGGATTTGAAAGAGAAACTTATAGAGCAGGGAAGAAAGATAAAATGGTCCCCCGATTATATGAGAATAAGGTACGAAAACTGGGTTAACGGCCTGAAATGGGACTGGTGCATATCCAGGCAAAGAATAATGGGAATACCAATTCCTGTGTGGTACTGCAATAAATGTGGGGAAACAATTCTTCCAGATAAAAGTGAATTGCCTGTTGACCCAAGATTTAACAGAAAAGACAAATGCCCTGTATGCCATTCTGAGGAAATCACGCCTGAATCGGATGTTCTGGATACATGGTTTACGTCTTCAACATCCCCAACAATATCAATGAAAGGCTCTCCAATAGAAAATAACGGCATACCTATGACAGCGAGGTTTCAGGGGCATGACATCATTACAACATGGGCATTTACGACCATATACAGATACATGGTTCATTTTGAAATTATACCGTGGAGTTCAATAATATTAAGTGGAAACGTATTTGACTCAAAGGGGCAGAAGATGAGCAAGAGCAAAGGAAATGTTGTTTATCCAATGGAACTGGTAGAAAAATATGGCGCAGATGGCGTCAGGTTATGGGGCACTTCCTCATCCACATGGGATGACATTTCGATGAAGGAACAGGAACTCACCAGGGGAAGAAGAACAATAATAAAGATCTTCAATGCAGTTAGCATGGTAAGTGGGATGGAAAACAAGGGATCCACTCAAATTAAGCTTCCATTCAACAGGTGGATCGTCCAGGAACTTAACAATACTATAAGCAAGGCATCCAATCATTACCTAAACAATGATTTTGCCAGGGCAAGAATGGAAATAGACAACTTCTTCTGGCCCATGTTCTGCGACAACTACCTGGAAATCATTAAGCCATTTGTATCCAGAGGTTCTGAAGTGGAAAGGGATGAAATTGCATATGTTGCAAGGGAAGTGGCACTGGCAGTCCTGAAACTTTACGCGCCAATCGCACCGTTTATTACAGAAAAGGGAGGTGAAATGCTAGGATTGGAAGTCTCTATTCACATGCAGAAATGGCCTGAACAGATGGAAAACTATGAAAAAGAAGCGGAAAGGTTTAGAGGCATAATATCCATTCTTTCTGAGATCCGGACGGAGAGAAGCAAGCTCAAATCAAAAAAAGAGCCATACAGTGGATTCTATGTGTGCTCAACTGCGGAAATTGATGACTTTGAAAAAAAGGTACTGAAGGAAACGCTAAGAGAGGATAATATTCAATTTAAAACAGGAAAATCGCTTTCAATAGAAGCGATCCTGGATTGAATCTCCAAAGACAGAGTAAATTAAAATACAACGTAAAGCATGATAGGAAAGGCTTAAAATGTATCTAACACCGGAAAGGGCTGTAAAAATTGGGTTGATATTGATAGTAATATCAATTTTATTGCTTGGCTATTCAGGATTTGGATTATTTTCAACAGCCTCCGCCGCAAAAAATACAGCAATAGCAGGGAAATCAGAAAAAACAATGGCAATCAACGTCACATCCGGTTTGCTTCTCACGTATACTGTTACTTCCAACTCATCGGGCAATTTCAGGGCCTGGTTCAGCGAGCCTTCAGGCGCAGTTGTAATGGAATCAAATTTTACAGGATCAGGGATTTCAAAATCTATAGTAGCGCCGGTATCCGGGCTATGGGCATTCCACATAGAGAATCTGGGAAATAATAATTCTTACCTTAAAATACATCTGGGGCAGCTTTCATATTTCCTCGAGGCCGGGTTGTATTCTGGTGTAACAATGCTGATAGTGGGACTGGTTTTTATATTCTATTTCCTGAATGTTCAGAAAAGGGAAAACATAAGAAGAAGCAAAAATTTCTAAGATAGCTACCAATTCAAAATAAGTCAAGCTCATTGAGATAATAGATCTTAAAATTTTCCCACTGCGGCAATTATATTGAACCTGAAAAATGATCGGGGGCAACGATTATAGAAAAGCCGTGAAATTAACCAATGGGCACTTTCCATTCCCGTTTTTTAAAAGAAATTAAAATATCCCCCAAAAGAAAAATTGGGTGTTTTCAGTCAAAAGTTGAAATTTTACGGTCAAAAAAGTTAAATTATCAAAGAAAATCTCGAATAAATGATCTCTATTTGTGTAACTGTCTACAACAGTGCAGATACAATCGACTCTTTCATGAAGCCTATTCTGGACTTTATGGAACATGAAGATTCAGAGATCATTTTCACTGACAATCTTTCAAATGACGGAACCGGAGACAAGATTTTACAATTCCGGAAAATTTTAGGAGAAAGGCTTGTATTCAAGCAGGCAAGATGCAACAGGGGAGAGGGAAGAAATCTTGCAATTAAGCTTTCAAAGGGTGACTATATTATGAACCTGGACTCGGACATTTACTATGGAGAATTAAATAAGATGCTAATCACTGCTCATAACATTGGGCCAAATGATATAGTTTGCATCAGAGGGGCATTTCCTGGAACAATAGCCACCTTTGGTCCGGCAGATTTTTATAAGGGTGTAGCAAACTATCCTCCTTTTAACTATGCTGAAGACAGATATATATGGAAGATCGCTAAAAATATGGGAAGGCTGAAAGAGATTACTTCATCCGAAGACTGGATGAAACCAATAGAAAGAAATATTAATCCAAATCTGAACAACGGAGAAAAGAGGTATTCTCAAAGCAAAAGGGAGTTATGGAAGAGAAGAATCGAAAATAGCTCGCACATTATATTTGTGGAAAAGTGTGGTTTCAGATTTTACAGAAAAAATTTCACTGATGGCAGTTTGAAAACACTGCCTTATGCACTATTTCTTTACACTACTGGATACATTAAGTCAAAGAGAATTATGGTTGAACCTGCTGATCAGGTCGCAAAAATCGCAAAACCAAAAAATAAGGAAGCGTGATGCTTCTAGTACAACTGACAAGCACGATTTAACATTTATTCTTGCTCTGAGTAGTTTGGGCAATGAATAAGAGGACTAAAACTGAACTTTAATTTATTGTCGAATTTCTATCTTCGACACGCTTAATAAAGTGTTGTCAATAGCTAAAAAGAATGGAATCAGTTCCAATAACAGTCATAATCACCGTATACAATCGGGAAAGATTTATTTTAGATGCGATAAATAGTGCATTGAATCAGACCCTCGATAAAAATCTCTATGAAATAATTGTAGTTTCAAACTTTGAAAACGAGGAACTTTCTCATATTTGCAAACAAAATGATATTGAGCTAATTCTGAGTAAAAATATTTCTCTTGGGGCGAAAATAAAGGAAGGAATAATTGCTTCACATGGGGATATAATAAGCTTCCTGGAAGACGATGACCAGTTCATGCCAGGAAAGCTCAGTCTGATCTTTAAAAAAATGGTTCAAGAGAAAGTTGTATATTATCACAATATGTTCGAAGCAATAGACGAAACTGGCTCCAAAATAAATTATTTTAAGGGAAACCCGTTTTTTAATCTATCGTGCATGTCCATTAGACACGATATTATAAGGGTTGAAGCGCTTAATGAAATAACAGAATTAGAAGAATTATTCTACCTGTCAGCTCTTGATTCAGGAAAAACATTAGTGAAATATGGGAAAGTACTTACAAAATACATGGTTCACCCGAGTCAATCGCACAGCCCATCAAAATCAATTGAAAGCTTGAAGAAACAGAAGGAAAAGGGTTATGCAAAATATGAAAATGAAAGGAAAATCATGTCGGAGTATTTCAAATCAGCCAGAGCGAAAAGATTTATGAAAGCCATAAGCACTTCTAATGCAATAGAGATGTTTTGTTTAGATGCAAATAAAAAACCGAATAATGTACTACATTATTTCTCAAATTCGAACATACCATTGCGGATTAGAACCAAAAGGTTTAAAAAATATTTGTTAACCCGCCTATTTCCGAAGAAAATGAACGCATATTTTAATAATAGGCTAAAAGTGGAAGTTGAAATCTCAAAAGAAATGCTTGCTTAATAAAAGGAAATGTGAAAAATAATTTCTTAAAATATTTTGGTTGAAAATCTGCATCATCCTATATATATGTGGAAATATGTGTGGAAAATAAATCCTATGCTGTATGTTATTGCCGCAGCCAGAAGAGATAATAATGCAGCTCTGCTTGAAGACTTCAGGATTGATATATTCAGTGCGATTGCTATTATGGAGTTGCTTACAGCCTGGACAATTGCTACCAGGGCAACAGCTATGATCAGTGAAAAAATTCCTATTGG
Organism: Thermoplasmata archaeon; assembly: GCA_021817255.1. Taxonomy (GTDB): domain Archaea; phylum Thermoplasmatota; class Thermoplasmata; order Thermoplasmatales; family Thermoplasmataceae; genus Cuniculiplasma. Next base: position 44,730 of record JAKAVO010000001.1, on the reverse strand, counting down.
AAAGAGGAATGGAATAATAGGGAATGCGGCTCCAGCAATATAGGACAAACCTGTCGTTCCTGCAGACACTTTTGTTCTGTTCTCTTCGTTTTCTATGTCCTTTTTCATCTTCTTGGTGCTGACATTTGTTATAAGGCTCTCTCTTTTTATATTCCTTATCCTGTATTCTATTTCAGATGATTTGGATAAATAGGCTCCAAGGGTCATGCTTATTGTCCCGCCAACACCAATTACAAGGCCGCTCATTGCAATTATGAAATTGTTGCTAATGATGGCAGTGAGGCCGGCTATTGCTGCAAGCACTTCAACGAGCCCATCGCTCATTCCATATATAAACGCCTGAATTCTGTCCAGATAAGCGTCTTTGTCAATTCCCATCTCTTCAAACACATTTTCATGGCTTATCTCATCCTCAATAATCGAATTTAAAGCCTTACTCTCATCATCATCCTTTATCCTTTTAAGGAAATCTCTGTATTTCCTTATACTCTCTACTTCTCCTCTTTCAAGAAGGTTAACGGTAAGATTGTTCCCCAGAAACTTTGTAAGGAACAGCAACATAAAAATTTTGAAGCCTCGAGGTTTGAGATCAGCGCCTTTTCCGTACGCCTTATTAAGCCTGTCTTTCCAGAAAGTGGAGTGGGATTCCTCCATTTCAGCCAGATAGTCAAGCTTGTCCCTTAAATTTTTGTTCTTTGATCTTTTCGCAAGTTTTTTGTAAAACTCCCTATCAGTTATTTCGTCTCTATAAAAGTCTTCTACAAGTTTTTGCTCTTCTCCCATCATTCAGGTTTAATTAAACATTAATATTAATAATTTTATATTGCGTATCAAATCAAATAAGGAAGTCCTTACAAAAATATCACTTTTGCCAGAAAAACCTTTAGTTATTGATGAGAAGACTGCTCTCTGCGATAGGTTATTATCTGCAGATCAAAAGGTATATATTACTTAGCAACGAAATTCGTAATATTACTTCGTTTTTCATTCAACAAGCCTTATATTTTCAATCAAATTAGTACAGGTGGTGACATTATGCAAACAAATGAAAAAGAATTCAGGATGAAAGTAAATATTAAAGTGTTGCCCCCGGGGCCAAAGGGCAAGAAAATAGTGGAAGAAGACAACCAATATCTTGCTAAGAGTTCCAAGTCTCTCCCAATTGTGGCGAAAAATGGAAAAGGAGTATATATACAGGATGTGGATGAGAATGTTTATATTGACTTTTCTTCCGGAATTGGGGTCAATAATATGGGGTACATCCATCCCTATATAACTGAAAAGGTTCAGGAGCAGCTTTTCAAGCTCTGGCATTTTGCCGGAACGGACTTCTATTACAAGGAGCAGGTAGATGCGGCCAGGGCAATTTCAGGAGTGACTCCGGGAAAGTTCCACAAGAAAGTATTCTTCACAAACAGTGGAACAGAGAGTGTTGAAGCTGCAATAAAATTTGCAAAGATTTCCACAGGGAAGCATGAGTTCATTTCCTTCATAGGTGCATTTCACGGCAGATCACAGGGATCACTTTCCATGACAGCATCAAAGGGGATACAGAAAAAACACCTGTTTCCGTCAATGCCAGGAGTTGAGCATGTTCCGTTTCCGAATCCCTATAGGAACGCCTTCGGAATTGATGGTTACGAAAATCCACAGGAACTGGTAGAAGCAGCACTGGATTTCATAGAAAAATACACTCTTAAAATGTATATGCCCCCCGAGAACGTAGCGGGATTTGTTGTAGAACCAATTCAGGGAGAAGGCGGATACATAGTGCCACCAATGGATTTCCACAAAAAACTCAGGAAGCTAGCAGACAACAACAACATGTTGGTAATTATGGACGAGGTCCAGTCAGGTTTTGGCAGGACAGGCAAATTCTTTGCATCTGAGCACTTTGGCGTGGAGCCGCAGATAATAACGCTGGCAAAAGCTATTGCAAACGGCATCCCAATGGGAGCTACTGTTGTTGATTCAAAACTTGACTTCCCGGAACTTGGGCTCCACTCAAACACATATGGCGGAAACCTGCTTGCTTCTGTTGCAAGCATGGCTACGATTGAAGCGATGAAAAAGGAAGGTGTTGTGGAGAACGCAGCGAAGAGAGGAAAGCACCTCAGGCAGAGAATTGAGGAACTTAAGGAAAAATATGATGCGATTGGGGATGTAAGGGGAATGGGGTTAATGCAGGCCATAGACTTTGTAAAAGACAGAAGGACAAAGGAACCCGCAGCCAAGTTGAGAAATGACATAGAATTCAAAGGATTCCAGAATGGAATAATACTCCTCGGAACAGGAGAGAGCGCCATAAGGCTGATTCCACCATTAATAATTACAGATGGGCAGATAGATGAAGGCATTGAATGCCTTGAGAAAGCAATAAAGCAGTCACTTTGAATTGCTTTCCATCAAATATTTCAGCATGTTATTCAGAGGCGTTCCATTTTCCCATTTCATTACAAAGTTTTCATTTTTAGTTATTTCTATCTGTGGTAAAATATTGTAGAGGTTTCTGTATCTGCCCATTGGTTCTCCCGGCACCTTGAAAACTTTCCATGGATCGCCATCTGCGTTTTTCAGCCTGAAGGCATATATTAAAAATATGCCTGAATCGTGGCATTTTTTAGCAAGCCTTTCTGCCTGGTCCTGGTTCTTTCCGGATGATGAAGAAAAGGCAAGGACAGGGTTTTGTGAACTTTTCACTTCGATGACCATAGACATGTCAAATCTTACTGCAATGAGGTCCGCCCCCTTTGATCCAGCTGCCCTGGTTACAAAGAACGGGTAATTAATCAGGTGTTCGTATGCCTCTCTGGATAAAAAATCGAGTTTTTTCGACAATTTGCTTATAACTCTCTGACTTCCTGATAGTATAGAAACCAGTTCCCTCTCATAAATACTGCCATTCAACCTGTGTTAATGCGTTCTGCATATAGATATTTTCCTAATGGGATGGCATGGCAACACTACCAATTCCTGCTGTAATAATCCATATGAACTGCAACTGGAAAAGAGAACCACTTCTCTGGGTTTAATAAAAATTTCAATAAAAACACAAAACGTCTCTTTTAAAAGCTAAATAGTTTAAAATAAAAGGCTTTTATCTATTTAGCCATGGATGCCCACGGCGAAACAGTATTTTTTCCCGACGAGGATACAATCAACAATAGCAATATCAATTCCCTCAAGAATTTCATAGGATTAAGAACAATTGAAGAGCTTTATGCATTTTCTGATAACCATATTGAGCAGTTCTATGACAATGTTGTAAAACATATGGGCATTTGGTTTTCCAAGCCTTATACAACTATAAGGGACAAATCCGGAGGAAAAGAATTCTCAAAATGGTTTATTAACGGGGAAATAAACATAACTTTCAACTGTGTCGAAAGGTACAGGAAAAGCAATCATGCTGCGATTAAATGTGCATATGAGGATGGAACACTGGAAACCATGTCATACGGGCAGCTTGATAACCTGACAGGAAAACTGGCCGGAGCCCTCAGCGGCCTTGGCATCGAGAAAGGTGACAGGGTCGGCATATATATGCCTATGATCCCGGAAGCCATAGTTTCATTATATGCCATAATGAGGATTGGGGCTATTGCAGTGCCCATGTTTTCAGGATATGGAAAAGATGCAGTGGAGACAAGAGTCAAAGATGGTGGCATAAGGTACATATTCACAGTAGAAAGTTACAGGAGAAAAGGAAAAGATATCCCGATGGCAGAAAACATAGAAGGAATCCAGGGAACAGATCTTATCATTCTCAACCAGGGATCTTCCAAAGGCATGGATTTCAAGAAACTTCTGGAAAAAGGGGATTATAAACATAGCATAAGCACAGGATCCGAGGATGGGGCCATTATGCTTTACACATCAGGAACAACAGGGAAGCCAAAGGGCACTATCCACGTTCACGGAGGAACATTTGTCAACATTGTGAAGGAAGTGAAATATTATCTCGATTTTAAGGAGGAGGACACGATATTCTGGATATCTGATCTTGGTTGGATGATGGGCCCATGGGAGATAATAGGGGCAAATGCCCTTGGAGGAACCCTGTTTATGTATCCAGGTGCAGTTGATTATCCGCATAAGGAAAAGGTATGGGACCTTGTGGATAATTATGGCATTACCATACTTGGCATATCCCCAACATTTGCCAGAACAATGAAGTTCAACGAAGTGAAGAGGCCATTCAAAAACCTGAAAGCCTTTGGCTCTACTGGAGAGCCATGGGATACGGATTCATGGGAATATGTTTTCAGGCAATGGGGAAGGGGAAAAGTGCCCATATGCAACATATCAGGGGGAACCGACATTTTGGGATGCTTTCTTGCATCCACTCCCGTAACCCCCCTGAAGCCTAAATGCCTCTATAAGGGATTGGGAATGGGAATAACAGTATTTGACAGCTCGGGAAGGGAAGTATATGATGAAATTGGCTACCTTGTTTCAAAAGAGCACCTTCCGTCAATGACAAGAGGCGTATGGAATAATGAGGAAAGGTACATATCATCATACTGGTCGCAGTTTCCTGGATGCTGGTCACAGGGGGACTGGGCAATGCAGACCAGGGATGGTTATTTCTTTTTATACGGCAGAACGGATGACATAATAAAGACATCAGGCAAGAGAATTGGGCCTGGTGAAATAGAGGATGCAGCAGATAAGGTAGAGGGTGTTGTGGAGTCTGCCGCAATTGGAGTGCCACACAAAAAGAAAGGTGAGGCAATCATCATCTTTTATAAGGGCACAGACGATCAACAAATCAGGGATATGATAAGAAAGGCGGTGGAAAAATCCCAAGGCAAATCATTCAGCCCGGAGAAGATATTTAGGGTTGAGGAACTGCCAAAGACAAGAAACGGAAAGATAATGAGGAGAATATTGAAGGCAGCATATCTTGGCCAGAACCCTGGGGACATTACCGGCCTGGAAGACGCATCAATTCTTGAAAGCATAAATAAGTTGAATGTTGAAGGTTAATCACTCTTCATTATTCTTTTTCCAGTAATAAGCAGGAACTAGTGCAAGTGATACAGCAGAAATAGACATTAGGTATATCTCATTTCTGCTCACGCCTGGGGAGGCTGTTCCCATGTATATGCGGTTGTTTATGGGAGTTGTCGGGTTCAAAACTTTCTGCCCTGCCGGCACTTTATCTGTTATATTCCCGCTGAACTTGTTATAAGTTATTATCTGACCGTAGCCGCCGTTGCCGCTGTATATGCCTCCACCTGCACCGGGAACACCATGGCCGCCAGAAACATTGCATTCGTGCTGTGTATGAAGTGTTCCATTAAATGAGAGAAGAATTGCACCACCCCCGCCACCACCGATCAGCCCTATCCCGCTGCCTGTTCCGCTTCCGTTGCTTCCAGAGGCAATAATTCTTCCTGGATATATGTTTACAGCACAAATTGCAATCCCGTAAGCACCACCAGAATAGCTCAACCCTGGAAGTTCCTGCGCACCTGCACCAGGGAGTGTGTTGCTAAAATTATCATTATACATCCCAAATAATACATTCCTGGAAGAAGCATTTATAGTAAATAATGGCGTACTCCCGTTTCCTCCTGATACTGAATTGCTGCTGGAACCCGGTCCGCCTGGAGCCAGTGTAGAAAATCCTGAAGATGAACCTGCACTCTCAGCCTGGCTTTGGGCGCCTCCCCCAGAACCTCCGTAAGAGTTTTTGTAGTTTCCTGAAGGTGTTGTTCCCGTTAATATAGTGCCAAAGTTCGTGAAAGTTCCACTTGAAAATATATTCCACCCGTTAGTTATAACAGTCACTCCCGGCTCAATCGTTATGTCACCTCCAGTGAGGTTTGAAGTGAGTGTCATATCTGAACTTATGTTTATATTCAGGGAGGAGCTGAATTGGTGGTAAACGGCATTCCCGTTCAAGCTGGCATTTGTTGAATTTCCAGGATAGCAAACACTATCTGGTGGCACAAATAAAAGTGCAATTGCAACCATTGCGATGATCAGGTATATACTCCTTTTTTTCAACTAGTTAAGTATTTTCAACTCCTTATATAAACTATTCTTTCAAGCATTATAAAATATTTTTTTTAACACGTTTTCATTCCACGAAATGCTTTTACTGCGGAATCATTGCACCACAGCTGGGGCAAAATCTTGCTGTTTCATCTACAAGGATTTTGCAATCGGGGCATCTTATCTTCACAACCTCAACAGGTGTCTGGGCCGGTGGCTGGGATTGTGTACCTCCTGCTGCCTGCGGAGTTATTATAATATTCTGCCCTGACCCCGCCGATATTGACTGATTCTGGCTCACATTTCCAGATTTTGCAGCGGCAATCTGTGTAATCCATACTGATGGTTCGTTTACCCTGAATGATTTGTTCCCTCCATCAACGTTTACTGAAAATTCATGTTTCTTGAATATGAAATCCTTTTTCTTGTCTGCTATAAGTATAGACGTCAAGGGAATATTAAAAATGACAAAGTCCTGTTTCTCCTTTCCAAACAGCCCCTTTTTGACAAGTCTGGAATTTTCCATAGCAAGCCTCTTATTGGTTAAAATCAAGTTTCCAACTTCTTTCCCGTTTCCAGTGGGTACATTATGTTCAGTCAAAAGGATAAATTCACCAGCATCGAACAACATTATTAAGCATGTGTCTCCTTAATATTAATTTTTTCCATTATATATTAACGCGTCGCCTTGTTCATTCATTTTGAAAAAAACAAAAGTTTAACCTGGCATCCCCTTGGCATAAATCATGAAAATCCAGGGTTTCTGAAAATTTGCCTGATCAAACACATACTTAATGTGGCTTTATTCAGGAACCACTCTTTTTGAGCATTTACTACACATTAGCCCGGGCATTGTTCCCACCAATCAAATCACCAACAATAAAATAAACAATTGACAACGCCATAAAAGCAGTTGATAATTCAAATACAAATTCTATATTGACATTAAATGCTTCAACAAGGAAATTGGCTAAAATTGGGCCAATGCCCATAGAAATAGACTGGGCCATGTTATAGACTGATATGGAATTTATTCTTGAGGAATCTGACCTGCTCAACATCTCATTGAACAGAGACAATGTAATGCCGGACTGCCCTACTCCGTACAATACAGCCGGAACAAAAATCAGGCTGGAGCTGCGAATTGATGGAATTAAAACTGCGGAAATTATAATGGCTGCTGAGTTAATCGCAACAATGCTAAAATTTCCAAATCTTGCGGCGAGCTTCCCCCATAGAATTTGTGAAGCAATAAAAGAAATAGATATTGTTATGTATATTATTGTATAGAAACTCTCACTCAGCCCCAAATATTTTGAAGAAATCAGGTAGAGTTGAAAATAAGGCAGAATCATGCTGTAGCCGATCCCCCAAATTATGGAATATATTACGAGATTCCTGAACCTATATGGCAATTTATTATGATTTATGGCTTTCTCGGAATCCGGGATTGAGTAAGAATGTATCCTGCTCATTACAAGCAAGGATATGGAAGAGAATGCAAGGGCTCCTAATAGGAAAACAAGGATGAAAGCTATTTCTTCATTCCCGATCCTTAGGAAAATCCCAAGGGCTAATGCATAACCAACCAGGGAAAATATTTTCATCACGAAATTTCTGAAAGCAAAATAGCCCGATCGGTTTTGGGCTGGAATTACGCCCGGCACCCATAATGTCCACGTGGTTCCACTAAAGGAAGCAAAAAATGTTCTGATTGAAAGCAATAATATCAATAAGGCGTATGTCAGCACATATCCGTGGACAAATACCAGAAAAACCACTGGCACCCATAAAATCCTGTCTAACAGGGTGGTATAGATAGTGAGCTTTTTTAGATCTTTGGATCTAGAGGAAAAGTGTCTGGAAAGAAACTGCGACAGAGGCACTACAAGAACTGGAAATCCTGTAATATATCCAACCGGAGCATTTTTTCCGAGCAGGAAAATTGAGAGGGGAATTATAAAAGGAACAGTCAAGCTTGAATATATTGACCAGAATAATCCGTCGGTAATAGAAAGGTTTGCTGTAGATTTTACCGTATCATCTGATGAAACAGTGTACTCCTTTATTTTTGCAAATAAATAAATTCTTGTATTTCTGCCTTTCATCGCCATTCCCCGTATTATATCCAAATTATCGTGAGCTTATTGCATAGAAATGCCCAACTCCTATTATTTTACCATAGGTATGAGCCATACAAAATCAACATATTAATAAACACTACTTAAGATAGTATAGACATGAGAAAAATTTAAAAACAAGTTTAATAATATCCAAATAAGGTGTAATTTTTATGAATAAGAATATTAACCTTCAGATTAAAAATAGGACCGCTCGCGGTTCGAGAAAATTGTTTAAAGAGATTTTGGTTCTGTTTGTAGTTGGGCTTTTTATATTGACTGCTTTTGTTTCAGTATACGGGAACCCGGCCAGCAATTCTTCTTCGCTGGTAGCCACAAATGCTTCAACAGGATCAACGGTAACGATCAGCGTGTGGGGATCGGGCTCTCCGGGTGGAGAAACTACTGTTTTTAACCAGTCCCTGGCTTATTTTGAGAGTCTATATCCAAATGTAACAGTGCAGGACAGCCCTGCAGTTGGAGTAGCCGCAACGCAATACGTTAGTGCTGCCCACGCTGGAAAGGCACCTGATGTTTACAGGGATAGCAGTGACAATGCAGGAGTTCTTTATGCCAGTGGGACAGTTCTTGGCTTAAACAAATACCTGAATCAGACATATATCAACAGCTTCAGCAAGGGAACAGTTACTGCATGGAGTTCCAACAACACACTATATGGAATACCTGTAAACACAAATGGTGTGGGCCTTTATTACAACAGTGAATTTGTCAAAACAGCACCAAAAAATATTTACCAGTTGATACAGGATTCCGAAAATGTCACACACAACACAACTCTAAACCCAGCAGGCCAACCGACAAAAGTTTGGGGCCTGGCATATGGTTTAGGAACAGATTCCGGCTATAGATCGGCTGCCTGGTTCCCAGCCTTCGGAGGCACGCTATTTAATTCCAAACAGCTTCCTGTGCTAAATTCAACCTCTGACATTAATGCAATTTCATTCCTTTATAACCTGACATATAACTACAAAATAAGCCCAACTGGGCTTACTTCAATGACACAGCAGTATAACTTATTCGAAAGCAACCAGAGTGCCTTCATGATCGATGGCCCGTGGGATCAGAGCACGTATACAAGTTACCTTGGCCCAAATCTGCATGTAACTGCTTTGCCATTCAATAATGTGACAAATCATTGGCCAACACCCATATGGGGGTCAATAGGATACTTCATATCATCACCACAGGCAAGTGGGATAACGCCATCCCAGATATGGGCTTCATTAAAATTCATACAGGTTGAGACCAATATGACTGCCCAGGTACATCTATTCGATCGTGCAGGGGATTTTCCATCTCTCACATCTGCAGGCAATTATATAGCATCCCACTCTAACAATGATCCACTCATCAAAGGCTGGCTCGATCAGGAAAACCACACAATGCCCCAGCCTGGCTTTGTCAATATGAACTACTACTGGCCAAACTTCCACACCTACGTCGGGAATCTGTATGACAACGGGACAAATAACGTGACTCAGGTAATGAATGATTTCCAGAAGGCAGTAATTACTGAAATCAACCAGGTTTCAGCAACCCCATCCACACCGCTAAAAATAAGCGTATATGAGATCATTGCAATGGTTGTGGCAGTCATACTGGTTGCAGGCGTAGCAAGTTATGTATACATCTCAAAAAAGAAAAAATAATTTCTTTTTTTTTAAATTTTTAAAGTGATCCATTATGGTAGAATCAGAAGATTATGTAGTGAAAAAGAAAAAGCTGGAATGGAAGGGCATAATATATGTTCTGCCAGCAATAATTGTTCTGGCTTTTCTGGATTTTTACCCTATTTTTGAAAGTGTATACTATTCTCTTACGGATTTTAATTCAGTTCACTTTTTCAAATATGGGTATGTTGGGTTGGCGAATTTTATATATGTGTTCACCAGTTCAGACCTCTGGACAGTTATTGGCAACACTCTTGTATGGAGCATTGGAAGCACTGTAGTTATGGTTCCAGCAGGATTTCTCCTTGCCCTGATTATGAATCAAAAGAAGATGAGGGGGAAAACAATATACAGGACAATGTACCTTTTCCCGTGGGCATTCCCAGCGTTCATAACCATTCTGGTATGGTCAAACATGCTTGCATACACTGGTGGAGTCGCAAACGAATTCCTAAATGTTCTTGGCTTCAAATCACTTGACTGGCTGACATCTCCAAAATATGCGATGATTTCATTAATACTTGTAAATTTCTGGCTATCGTTCCCCTATTACACCTTCGTATACACATCAGCAGTTCAAAGCATACCGCAGGAGTTGTATGAAGCCGCAGAGATAAACGGTTACGGGCCCATCAGAACATTGGCGCACGTAACACTGCCATTGTTGAGGAGGCAGATCGCATTTATCACTATCTTCGGTTTCATATTCACATGGAACAACTTTTACATTCCATTCCTGCTGACCGGGGGAGGGCCGGGAATTTCTACGGAAATTCTCATAACATATTCATACCTGCAGGCTTTTTCCTATTCTAACTACTCTCTAGGGGCTGCATATGCAGTCATATCAATTGTAATGCTCTTCGTGTTTGTTGTTGTAGCAAACCACTATACAAAGATGATGAAAATTTTGGATTGAGGTGAAATAATGGAAAACAAACTTTCAAATAAAAACAAAAATGCCTCGCAAAACAGCTCTGAAAGCATGTATAAATTAAACAACCACTACAAGAGGATGAGAATAGCAAAAAGAATAGTGTCACACATAGTGTTGATCATGTTTGCCCTTTTTGCTGTATTTCCCATATATTATGTGGTAATTACATCGCTCAATAGCATAGGTTCACTGGCACAGGCAAGCTTAGGGGATTTAATTCCATCATCCCACCTTACCCTTTCTAATTACATTGGCATTATTTACCACCATCCATTTCTTCTATGGCTCAAAAACACACTCATACTGACAGGAGTTTCAACACTGGTCGGAGTGCTGTTGTCTATTACCTCAGGACTAGCCCTTTCCAGGTTCAATATACCGATGAAACACGTGTTGCTCTATATGATGCTTATCCTCACGCTATTTCCATTCACTATGATGGTAATACCATATTACTTCATGTTTGCGCATCTGCATCTTCTCGACTCATACATTGGGTTGATAATTCCATACTCAGCCGGTGCGCTGATATATTCCTCATATTTAATAAAGAATTATGTGGACAGTTTGCCGAAAGATTATGAGGAAGCAGCCCAAATGGACGGCCTGAGCAGGCGGTCTGCATTGTTCAGAATACTTGTGCCAATGTCCAAACCGGTCATCATATTTGCACTATTAATTGCATTTATGGGGCCCTACACAGATTACGCCCTGGCCGGACAATTCATCACGTCAAAAAGCTTATACACAATGGCAATAGGGCTTTACTATGTGTCCCAGGGAGATATAGTTATAAATTACGGCACATATTCAGCATTTGCCGTTTTAATGGGAATACCAATATTCATACTGTTCTTTGTCTTTCAGAGATATCTGGTCTCAGGATTCAGCCTCTCTACGTATAAATAAATTCATTTTTTTAAACAATCACTTATACTACCTAAAATAGTCAATTTAGAAAAGCTCTTATAAGTTAAATAATATAACTATAATTGATAGTGCATGGAGAAACTCGTTTTGCAGGATGTTGTGAAGGTATTTAAAAAAAATGTGGGTGTTCTCGGTATAAACCTTGAAGTTAGGGAGGGTGAGTTTTTTGTCATATTGGGACCAAGCGGCTGTGGAAAAACAACTTCCCTAAGGATGATTGCCGGGCTGGAAACAGTGGACAGCGGTCACATATTTCTTGACGAAAGGGAGATCACAAATTTTCCGCCAAAACTGAGGAATATATCCATGGTATTCCAGAATTATGCTCTTTATCCATTTATGACAGTAAGGGAAAATATTATTTTTCCATTAAAAATTTTGAAAATGCCGAAGAGCGAGATGGAAGAAAAGACAGAACAAATAGCAAAAACAATGGGCCTCTCAGATCTGTTGGACAGAAGGCCAGGTGAAATATCAGGCGGGCAGAAACAGAGAGTTGCACTGGCAAGGGCACTAGTCAGGGAGCCCAGCCTTTTCCTGATGGACGAACCGCTAAGCAATCTTGATGCAAAACTCAGAGGGCATATGAGGGTGGAGCTCAAAAGGCTGCAAAAAGAATTCAACACCACGACTGTATACGTTACTCATGATCAGATAGAAGCCACCACTCTTGCGGATCGGGCCTGCCTTATGAATAATGGCAGGATAGTCCAGATGGGAAACCCCAACGATCTTTACGACCTGCCTGTTGACACATTCACGGCCACATTTCTTGGTGATCCTGCAATGAATATTTTGCCAGGGGAACTTTATGTGGAGAAAGGGAACACATATTTGAAAATTGAAGATTATACAATCAAAATGAATGATATTAAAACTGAAATGGAACATCCAAGAGATGTTAAAGTTGGAATAAGGCCGGAGGAAGTGCAGCTTGGAGACGACGGCATACCAGTGGAGTTAAACCTTGTTCAAAATCTTGGCAAGAGCATATACGAATACTTTAAAACCAAAAATGGGGAAACAATAATAAGGCAGGACGTGGTAAATTCAAGGCATGTGCTTGGAGACAGATCAATGGTTTCAGTCGATGAAAAATCCCTGTATCTATTCGAGACAAATACCGGTGGCCTGATATACAGGTATGGCAAAAAGAAATATCAGGAAGAATATCTGCAGAATGCAATAAATTAAATGGGATAATTTTGCAGCTGATTCAGAAAAGGCCAGTCACTTCCACGCGCCTGGCCGGATAAATGAGATCAAGAAGCTGACGATTTTTTGTTACTTGCATCACTTTCTTGCATTGAGGAAAAATTCAGTTGGCCCAATAATGCCGGAATGGACATTCTTTTGTTCTGAATTAGTGATATCTTCTTCTGCCCTTTCACAATGAATTGCCCTGTCTGTGAGATTTAACCCAAGCTCTATGGTTTGTTGCGATGAATACTTGTGAACCCGAATTAATCCATTCTTTTCCCTTGTAAATTTTATTATTCCGTCATAGGAAGCTTGGTTCTTTTTCCTGAATTTTACAATGCTTCTGAATTTTTCATTAAAATCACTCTTAGTGTTTATCCAGTCAATCGTGCCTCTGCAATCAGGATCAGGCCCACCTTCCATAGAAAATTCATCTCCATAGTAAATGCAAGGCATGCCATCCATGATCATAAGAAGAGCATAGGAAGCCAGGGAGAGATTTTCGCTTTCAAGCATGGTTTTAATTCTTGCCGTATCATGTGAACCTAAGATATTCATCATTTTTCCGTAGGCCCTATCTCCAAGGACAAACCTCATGTTTAATAATTCCCTGTTAATCCTACTTGGCCCGATTTCTTTTTTCATCAAGGAAATAATCAACCCTCTTAAATGGTAGTTCATGAAAGAGGTGTAAAGCCCTTCGCCAAAGAATATTCCTGATAAGCACCATATCTCTGCTATATGCCCGATCTTTGGAAACCTTTCAGAAAACTTCGAGAATATATCTTTGATGCTGTTTAAATTTATAGATTCCGCAACATCATATCTTAAGAATGATACATTCAGTTTTGCCGCGTAATATTCCATCACGTTCAGCATAAAATTCTTGACCTCTTCATTTTTGTGGTTAAGCTTTGGCATTCCGCCATAATCCTTGAAAGCTTCGTAGAGGGCCAAAGTTTCTCCATCTTTCACAGGCCACCTGATTTTCATTCCCCGGGCAGTTTCTGAAATGAATTTATACCAGCTTTTTTCATGAGCCAATTTCCCGGGCAGTTCCACTCTGAATTGTGGAAAAAATATGGACGTATGATTGAATACCATATCAAGAATCATTGAAATGCCCGCACCTTCAAGTTCTTTTGAAAGCGAAACTAGTTGGCTCATTGTGCCAAATTTCTCGTCAATTTCGAAATAATCGTCGATATCATACCTGTGGTTGCTTGCTGATTTATAAAATGGTGTCAGATAAACATGGTCAATTCCAAATTCGTGAAGATAATCAATCTTCTCAATTATCCCTTCTATATTCCCACCAAAAAAGGTACCTTTGCCAGGCTTCTGGTTCCATTCGGCTAAACCTTCCTTCAATTTCCCCTTTCTTCGAAACCGGTCAGGAAATATCTGATAAATAACATTCGCTGACTTGGGTTCTTCATTTAACGAAGGCATTGCATATGGGCCATGCCTAGTGGCATCATCGGCCAGGAATGTATAATCACTTTCACTTCTGGTGATGAATTCAAAGAGATTGTAGTTTTTCGAATTATATTTAAAATCAGGCAGATGTTTCCTTTGCCCTTTTTGTACTATCTTCACCAACTTGGTTAAAGGCGGGGTAATGCATCTTATCACGCTAAATCCTCCGGTCTTTGAAAAAAAGTGGTCAGAATAAGGATCATGGAAAAAGGTTTCCTGCCTGATGCCTGCCTTGATCGGCCTTACAATTTTTTCCCTCTTTTCATTCACCTTTCTGTACTGATTAATCGAATAGAAGTATTCATACGCTCCAGGGAAAAGGCCAACCCGTGTTTCCCACGTTTTTCCATCTTCAGTCCTTAAGAGCTCAATGCTTCCATCTCCATAGCAATTAAAATTCCCGGTTAAATAGCAAGACTCATCACCTTCTTCGTAGGGGATAGAGAATAAGATTGATTTTTTTAGCCCACTATCACTCATAGGCTGCTTTGCGGGACATTTACAACTATTGCACGCAATTCGTCTGGAGTAACTGTGGCCCCGCCTTTTTCTGCTATAATGCTATATTCTTTTTCATTCAAGAAAAGACTGAATCTTCCCGAACCGACAACTATTGCATCTCCTTTATATAGGAAGCATGAGTTGTTCTTGATATATAGGGGATATTTGTTCTCGGTTTTGAAATAGCTCCCACCATCTATCATTTTCTCTCTCTCAAAATCATACCATTTTCCTTCCGGGAGGTAAACAGTCCTCACAGTTTCATTTTCTTTAATTTGCGGTGCATATATTATATTATCTCCAAGATAGTATTCATCCTCAATGAAAAAACTTTCATTGTCGCTGAAATTATAAAATGCAATTGGGGAAACTGTGGGCAGGCCATATTTGTGGGAGAAATATATTGTGCTGAAAATCTGGTCATAGAAATTGTACCTGAGTTTTACGCTTGCTTCAATATCTTTCTTTGCCCTGCTGGAAAGCAAAAACACTTCCTGGTCATTTCCATCCATTGATTTGTGGTTTCTGTACAGTGGAAACAGGAGGGCCATCCTGTAATATGCCGCAATCAGTTCCGGAGAACTGCTTCCAAAGAAACCTCCAAGGTCACAACCAACGACCCCAATGCCAGATATGGAAATGCTGGTGACCATTGAAATCTGGAGCTTCACATCATCCCAGGTGGACATATTATCCCCCGTCCAAATTGCAGCATACTTTTGTATGCCAGAATATCCGGACCTGCTAAGAATGAAAGGGCTTTTTTCTTTAACTTCCATGGCCTCAAAAGTTGCTTTTGCCTGAAGGTAAGGATAGGCATTTCTAACACTTTTATGGCTTACGGTTTTCCCGTTATCCAATTTATGAAGCGATTCGGGATCGAACATATGGTCTTCTGAAAGGATAGTTGGTTCATTCATGTCCAGCCATATCCCGTCAACACCCTGCTTCATCCATCCCTCAACTTCTCCTTTCCAGAAGTTTTCACCTCTCTTATTTAAAAAATCAGGAAAAACTGATTTCCCTGGCCACATTTTATCTGTATAAATATCTCTGTTTTTGTCTTCCACATATGAACCTACTCCTCTTTTGAATACCTCATAATTCTGCTCAGCCTTTATTGAAGGATCAACTATTGGTATTATTTTAACGCCCATGCTGTGAATTTTTTTTATGAAATCTGTACCGTCCCCAAAGCGTTCGTTGTTCCATGTAAATAATTTATAATCTTCCATGTAGTGTATATCCAGGTATATTGATTCAACCGGAAGAAATTCCTTGTATCTTCTTACAACTTCCACAGCAACATCGGATGGATAGTAAGTGTATCTTGAAATAGCGTGGCCAATACTCCATTTTGGCGGGAGAAATGATTTTCCAGTCAGGTTTGAATAAGCCTTCAGTACCTCTAATGGTGAATTGCCAGTAAATATGAAGAACTCAACAGAATTTGATTTTACAGTTATTTTCGTCTTGTTGTATATTTCAACTCCAAAATCAAATATGACTTCACCAGGATAATTTATGAATACTCCTATTGTTTTCCCATCTACAATCTGAAAATAAAATGGTATTGATATGTAAAGAGGATCGCTATTTCTGCCGTATCCTCCCGGATCCCTGTTGAAAGAAACAAGCTTCTTTCTCTTTCTGTCCATTCCAACAGCCCTTTCTCCGAGCCCAAGAATATGTGCATCTAGAGGAAGAGATGATAATATTGCCAATCCATCCGGTGTTTCATTAATTCCAAAGCCATCCTTCTCCAAATCATGCTTTATTAAGGATTCTTCTTGCCCTTCAAACTTGACGATTGGATTGTTTCCATTTACATTTAATCTCAAATAATCGCTGTTTGACCAACATTTTATTTCCATTCACACTTAAGTTTTATCTTGAATATAATTTTTTTTAAAAATAGTAAATGATATTTATTAGAAATCGTAAATGCCAAATCTACATTAACATTAACATTAATTTATATTTAAACTAAATATTTAAAATTTAAGCAACTTTGAGTAGTATATTTTTATAATTTCATCCCGCAATGCTGGAAATTAAGATCTTATCCTAAAATTTCTATTTTTTCCAGGGCAATATCTTCATCTCTTGCGGTTTTCCCGCCAACTGAATAGCTTTTCTTTCCTCTTGAAACATAAATAGAGTGCTTTAGCCCATCCACTATCTCGATTTTGCTAACCACCCCGTTCAGGATGATTTTCTTTCCTGCCCTCCACCCATTTATTTTGCATCTAACCTCCTGTTTTGGTATGTTGTATGTAAAATTCAAAATGTCGCATAACAGCCACATTGATCTGAATCTCAATTTAGAAATGCTGGCAGGCGTTGAAAAAAATTGAGCTGGTTTCCACAAAGTATGGTAAAAAAAATAACCCGTTATATGTGTGATTTCATCCTCGTCATTCAAGATTGCATAATCTCTTCTGGCTATAGTTTGTCCAATGCTAATTATTGCTATTTCCCTATCTGTTATGATAACCTCAGAAGACATCCCACTTCTCACTTTTATTAGGGCGCCCCTGAACTCGTCAAGCAATTTCTTATCCACTTCAGGAAAAATGACTATGGCTACGGAAATTCCCCTGGAAATGGCTTTCAGTATATTAGAACGCAATTTGATAAGCCTCATTTTTGTGCATGATATTATAATCTCGTCTTTTGCATTATCTATTCTTTCTTTCATTTCATCTATAATGACTCTTTCATTTTCCATTAGCCACAGATAGGGTTTAGCGCTCAAACTACTGGTTCTGGTTTCATCCACAACCTTCTTAATTTTCGCAATTCCGTCTGTTAATTCCTTAACCCTCATTCCTAAAGAAGCCTCAATATCCCTTGCCCTAAACACCTTCTTTTTGCCTGGGCTTTCTTCCACCATTCCCTTCTCTTTGAGTTTTCCAATAATGTCATAAACTCTAGGTTGCGGTATGCCTGCTGCTGTAACAATTTCTCCAGGATTAAGGGAACCATTGAGAAGGAGGGCTTCCAAGACTCTGGCCTCATAGTTGGTTAACCCAAAATCTTTCAGCACTCCAAAAAGCTCAGAACTCATCAGGATTTCCAATTACAATGTTTCACAGTATATTTAATGTTTCATTGAATTTTTTCCATTATATCCTGCCGTCTTGCAACTTCAACATATTTTTTTCTATAATCAATATCAAGGTCCACTTTGCATGAAGCACAATCAAAGATTCCAGGGGAAATTACCCTGCCCAAAATGCAGTTAATTGTGGTACCACCTGTCGCATCCCAAGCTGTAAAAATGATATGTGCTGTGCCACATCCAGAACTTCATGCCCACCCTTTATATTAATAGAATAGGAATAACGGGCTGATGCTATTGGAATTCAATAATATAAGTTTTTACCCGAACATAGGAAATTTAATTAAGCAGTTGTAATACTAAACTGATTTTAATGGTTGTCCTGAGGCGTGAAATTCTGATAAAGGCACTTGAGAATGTATACGGATCAAAAGGATTAACCAGGGGTGACGTCTTGGACCTGTGCGATTTTCTTCTTGATTTCTTTGGATACGAAGACTACGTTCTGGACAATGTATTATCACCACCAGAAAGGGATGCTTTCTATGATCTCGAAGAAAACGGGATCCTTAAGACCCAGGCAGAAGAAGTTACGCTTAGCAAGGGAAAGATCTGGAGAGTAAACCAATGGGCGTTCAGGAGGAACAAAATCATAAAATTTGCAAGCATTTCAGTGCAGGAAGATGGGCTTGAAAAGAAATACGAAGACATATTCAAGGAGCTTGAAAATCAGGAAATCCTATAACTATACGCATATTATAAAGGCAAATCATTTTCTTTTTAAAAGGATTCTTGCAATCGCAAACACTGCAAAAGTCCCAGCCAGAAGAATGGTTCCGTATTTTGGGGAATCATGAAGAAGATGCTCAACAGGATTTGTGGCCGGGTCATATTTGTCGATATGCAATTCATACCTGTCCCTGTATTCAACGGCATGGACACACTGCCCGGTTTCGGGAACGGTAGCTCTCCAATCGGCAATCTGTCCTTTTATTTCTCCAACAGACCTTCTAAACAGTCCGGAATCTTTTGGCTTCGGAGAAGTGGCCAAACCAATATTCTTTGGCACGGTTACTTTTTCTCCCAGCCTTGCCTCTTCGATCTTTCCCTGCCAGAATGACGTCGAATTCAGCACCATTGTGATTGCAGTTTTAACACATTTATAAGAATTTTGGTATGAAGATTCACGGCACATTAAAAACAAATAAAAAATCCATTTCCAAATTAAAAAATCAAGTTCGTATGCATTCTGTTCCATTGTGATAGAACAATTTTAATAAGAGCCAACTATTCATTAAAAATGAAGTATATTGTAATTACAGGTGGTGTCCTTTCAGGCATTGGGAAGGGCACAATTGCTTCAAGTTTATGTTATATTCTTTCCAACAGTGGAGTTAAAGTGACGGCACTGAAAATAGACCCTTACCTGAATTACGATGCAGGAACAATGAATCCATACCAGCACGGGGAAGTGTTTGTCCTTGATGATGGTAGCGAGGTTGATCTTGATCTTGGGAATTATGAAAGATATCTTGACAGGAGCCTGAACGGAATCAATAACATAACAACCGGAAAGGTCTATAAAGAGGTAATAGAAAGGGAGAGAAGGGGTGAATATTTAGGAAGCACTGTTCAAATTATACCGCACATAACAAACGAGATCAAGAGGAGAATCAGGAAAGTTGCAAACGAAGATGGCCTTGATGCGGTTGTAATAGAAGTTGGCGGAACTGTGGGAGACATAGAATCCATGCCATTCCTTGAAGCAATAAGGCAACTCAGGCGGGAAGAAAAGGGGCAGGTATTTCTTGGGCATGTCACACTTATACCTGAAATTGGCAGGGAAGAAGAGCAGAAGACAAAACCCACGCAGCACAGTGTCAGAGCCCTGAAGGAAATAGGGTTGCAGCCGGATATGCTGCTCTGCCGGTCAAGGAACCCACTTACAAGAGACGTGAAAAGAAGGATTTCCCTATTTACTGATGTTCCGGAAGAGGCAGTGATCAGCGTCTATGAGGTTGGAAATGCCTATCAGGTTCCGGAAGTTATTGAAAAACAGTCAGTCATTGATATAATAAAATCACAACTTGGATTGCAGACTTCGGTGTTTAAGGATACCTGGGAATCATACAAAGAAAACCTTCTGTCTCCGAAAACCTTTGTCAACATTGGCATAATTGGCAAGTATACTGAACTGCATGATGCATACATCAGCCACAGGGAAGCTTTCAACCACGCCACGGGAAATACAGGTATAGGTGTCAATATCATGTGGCTTGACTCCGATCAGATCAAAGAAAACCCTTCTCTTCTCGAAAAGCTGGATGGCATCCTTGTTACGCCGGGATTTGGTTACAGGGGCGTAGAGGGAAAAATTTTTGCAACAAAATATGCCAGGGAAACAAATACTCCATATCTTGGCATATGCCTCGGTTTTCAGGTGGCAGTAATAGAATTTGCAAGAAACGTGCTGGGGCTTGAAGATGCAAACAGCACAGAATTTTCATCTGACTCGAAGAACCCTGTTATTGACATATTGCCTGAGCAGGTGGGGGTTAAAGATCTAGGGGGAACAATGAGGCTTGGCGCAAAGAAGGTTATTGTTGAGAAAGGTACGCTTGCTTACAAACTCTATCAGGAGAAAGAAATAATGGAAAGGCACAGGCACAGGTATGAGGTCAATCCACATTACATTGGGGAAATTGAAAAACATGGCCTTATATTTTCTGGAAAAGATGAAGAAGGGATAAGAATGGAAATACTGGAAATCAAGGACAGAAAAAACTTCATGGCGTCCCAGTTTCATGCGGAGTTTAAATCAAGGCCTCTCAAACCATCGCCGCTCCATCTGCATCTTGTGAAGATGGCAATGGAATACAAAAAGGACAAAATACAAATGGAACAGAGAGCATGACATATTATGCCTATCAGTGAGAAAGAGTACCAGAACCTCATTCGAACTAAAGTAAACCAGTGTTATGATATTGCAAAGATA
This sequence comes from Thermoplasmata archaeon, assembly GCA_021817255.1. Taxonomy (GTDB): domain Archaea; phylum Thermoplasmatota; class Thermoplasmata; order Thermoplasmatales; family Thermoplasmataceae; genus Cuniculiplasma. Next base: position 23,810 of record JAKAVO010000001.1, on the reverse strand, counting down.
GCAAGATCGAAGGGTTTGGATATAAACGAACGTGTTGAGATACCCCTGGCAAATGATATGGCAGACAGGATAGGGGAATTGCTCGATCTCAAGGGCATAAGCCAGGAAATCAGGGACCTTTCATTGACAATGAGCAGGGAAGAAGTTGCCCTGGAAATGGCAAAGAGAACTGCCCAGAAGTATTCCCAGTACGGGCCGGATAAGGCAGTTGACATGTCAGTGAGAGTTGGACTTGCAATTCTCACTGAGGGAATTCTTGTGGCACCACTGGAAGGAATTTCACGGGTCACAATAGGGAAAAATTTTGACGGAACTGATTATGTTTCGGTTGTTTATGCCGGCCCTATCAGGGGCGCAGGGGGAACCGCACAGGCACTCAGTGTGCTCATAGCAGATCTTGTAAGAAGGCAACTCAATATAGGCAAGTTTCAAATCACGGATGAAGAGGTTGAAAGGTATATTGAAGAAATCCAGAGCTACAACAGAGTCAAGCATCTTCAGTATCTTCCAGATGATCAGGAAATCAAGAATGTTCTAAAAAACTGCCCTGTTTGCATAGATGGAGAAGGGAGCGAAGATGAGGAAATATCAGGGCACAGGGACATGGAAAGATTCAAGACCAATAAGATAAGGGGAGGAATGTGCCTTGTGCTTTGTGAGGGCCTTTTGCAGAAAACAAAAAAAGTGCTAAAGCATACCACAAAACTTGGCATAAGTGACTGGGATTTCCTTGAAAAATCAGGAAAGAACACAACAGATGAAGTTGTAGACAGAAAGTCAACAAAATTTCTTGGAGACCTCGTGGCAGGGAGGCCCGTATTCGGCTATCCCAACCGGGCAGGTGGATTCAGACTGCGCTATGGAAGATCAAGACTGTCAGGTTTGGCGGCTGCCTCGATTCACCCTGCAACAATGATTATACTGGATGATTTTGTAGCAACAGGAAGCCAGTTAAAAGTGGAATTGCCAGGAAAAGCAGCTGCAATAACACCATGTGATGAAATAGAAGGGCCTATGGTATTGCTTGGCGACGGCAGGCATATCCGAATCAGGAACGAAAAGCAGGCAAGAGAGGTCGCAAACAATGTGGTTGAAATCACGGATCTTGGGGAAATTCTAATATCATACGGGGATTTTCTTGAAAATAACCACATTCTTGAGCCATCCCCGTTTGCCATTGAATGGTGGAACAAAATTGCCTTAACAAAAAAAATTCCAGAAGGGAAAATGATTGTAAAAAACGTGAAAGAAGCCATTCTCCTTAGCAAAGAATATGATATCCCCCTTCACCCGGATTTCAACCTTTTCTGGCATGATCTCTCTGTTGATGAGATTAATGAAGTTGGAAACATCATAAGCAAATCCATCAGCCAGAATTCATACCCTTCCATTGTTAATACTGAAAGAACAGAAGAATTGATGAAAAGGCTTGGGGTTGAATACCATATTTCGGAAAAGGAAATAATTCTTGACGACGGGGGCATCCTGAAAGAAATCATGGGCAATTACCACGAAATAAAGTCCGGTGGCCCAATGGAATGCATATGTGAAATAGCAGGAATTGAGATTAGGCCAAGAGGCCCGGTAAGAGTGGGGGCAAGACTGGGAAGGCCTGAAAAAGCAGGGGAGAGGAAGATGAAACCAAAGGTCCATTCACTGTTTCCTATAGAAAACAACGGGTCTTCAAGGCGTTCAATAATAGATGCGGTCAAATCTTCCAATTCCAGGTATGATGTGGAAACAAATGTAAGGGTATGCACAAACTGTAACCATACCGGCCCTGAGGTTAGGTGCTGTGAATGTGGTTCACCAATGAAAAATACAAACAAATCTGAAAAAATAAAGGTGGATCTCAAAAAGATATGGGATTCGGCATTTGAATATCTTGGATTAAATCCAAACGATATTAAGGAATTTAAAGGAGTCAAGAAAGTAATGTCAAAGGGGAAGAATGTAGAGCCCCTGGAAAAAGGCATTCTACGATCCTTGAACAATGTATCCGTCAACAAGGATGGAACCTGCAGGTACGATATGAGCGACGTGCCAATTACCCATTTCAAATCATCAGAAATTTTCCTGCCAGAACAGAAAGCAAAGGAGATCGGGTATGAACCCGGAATGAATGAAATATTCACTCAGGATATAATAATACCAATGGATTGTGCAACTTACCTCTTAAACGTATCAAGATACGTTGATGGCCTTCTGGAGAAGTATTACGGGATGGAGAGATTCTATAATTGCAGAGACGAGAGTGATTTAATAGGACATATAGTAATCGGACTGGCTCCTCACACCTCCGGTGGAATAGCAGGCAGAATTATAGGTTTTTCAAGAGTCAACGGCGGATATGCGCATCCTTTCTACCATGCAGCAAAAAGAAGAAATTGCGACGGAGATGAAGACTCAGTAATGCTTCTCATGGACGGGCTTCTCAATTTTTCAAAGGATTTCCTTCCATCCACAACTGGCGGGCTTATGGACGCCCCACTTGTAATGACCCTGCTGCTCAAGCCGGATGAAGTGGATAAAGAGGCACTGAACGTCGATTCTCAATCTGATTATCCGCTGGAATTCTATGAGTCAACCCTTAACAGGGCTAAACCAGCAGAATTAGAAGAACTGATGAAACCTGTGAAATTAATAGTGGAAGAAACAGGTTCGGCCAGGGGCATAGCATTCCAGTTCAGCACAGGAGACCTGAATTCAGGAGTGCTACTGTCATCATACAAAACACTTGAGACAATGTCAGAAAAGATTGAAAAACAGTTAAACCTTGCAAAAATAATCAGGGCGGTGGATCAGGATGACGTGGCTTCAAGGCTTATAAATTCACACTTTTTGCCAGATATGTTCGGAAACTACAGGGGATTTTTTTCCCAGGAGGTCCGATGCACCAAATGCAATACAAAATACAGGAGGGTCCCACTTTCAGGAAAATGCCAGAAATGCGGAAATGATAATTTGATCCTTACAATACACAGGGGAGGAATAGTGAAATACATGGAAGAAACAAGAAAACTTATGAAAAATTTCAAGCTGCCACCTGCGCAGATGTACAGGATTGAGAACATATTCAGGTCTATAGAAACATCTTTCAATAAAACAGAGGATATTCGGAGAGTTGAAACACATATTGAGAATCCACTTGATAATTATGGAGAACTGGAGGAGGAGATGTTAGAATGAAAGGCGCACTTTTTGTTGCAGGCCCGGCAGGAACTGGAAAATCAACATTCTGTGCATCATTCAAAGACTGGTTGACAACAAATAATATGAATGCCGCCATCGTAAACCTGGACCCTGGTTCTGAATTTATACCCTATGAAAGTGATATTGACATAAGGGAATGGATATCCATTAGCGACATAATGAGTGAATTCAACCTGGGCCCAAATGGTGCACAGATTGTGGCGTCTGATTTGATAATTGAGAATGTTGACAGGATAAAATCCCTGCTCGATGAATTGACAGATTACTATGTAATATTTGACACACCAGGGCAGATAGAACTGTTCACCATGAGATCATCCAGCACAATGATAGTCGATTTGCTTGGCGGAAAAAAATCAATGCTTGCGTTTATTGGGGATTCTGTAATCTCATCAACACCTTCAGGTTATATATCACAGAGGCTAATGTATGCATCTGTGATGACACGATTCTTCAAGCCAACACTATATGTCATGAATAAATCCGACATACTGGAGGAAGATCAACTTCGGAGGATTTCACAATGGGATCAGTCAGTGGATAACCTGATAGACAGTTTAATGGAAGAGAAGGCAGAAATAAGGAAAGATTTTTTCTATAACGTGATGAACTCATTTGATGAAAGCGGGCTCAGCAGCAATATGATCCCTGTTTCTTCAAAAAATATGTTCGGCATGGAAGATGTATATTCCAGCATGTCGCTCTTTCTATCTGGGGGAGAGGACGAGGACACATTATACAAGGATGAATGATTTTAAAAATATAAAGAATGAAGCCTACAGCTTAACATTGAAAAAAGTTTAAGTAAATAACTTACCTATCTTATATTAGAGAAATATGAAACTTTCTGACGAAAAAATCCTCAGGGGATTGTTAAGCCTGTATCTCTTAAGGGAAATGTGCATAAAACCGCGTTACGGCTACGAATTAAGCAGAGAGATCACAGAAAAAATTGGAGTGGGGCTTCCCAAAGGAACAATATATGTCCTGCTTAAGAACCTGAAATCTAAGGGATATATTGAGAACGACGCCAGTACAGAGGATGGCGAGCAGAAAACTGTTATTTACCGAATTACAGAAAAAGGGCATATTTTTGTAAAATCCCACTATCAGGCTCTCCGGCTGGCAAGAGGGATTATAGATGATATACTTCTCACGATTGATAATAATTTGTAGATAAGCTATTTATCCTTATTTGCAATGACTGTTTATGAATATTAAAATATTGACAGCACCAGGGCCTGTTTGTTTTCCATTGCTGGCTACAGATAATGAGGGCTTAGAGATAAAATTTGGAAAGGACGGAAATTCAGACGTTATTCTCGACTCATCCATATCCCTTATTAAGAGAAGGTTGCCTATCCATATGGTACTTTTGAGTGGGCTGTCAATAGTGAGCCCGGACTTTAAGGGCACAACCGCCGTTATGAGGAAGGGTGGTGCCAGTGACACACTTTCCAGGATAATTGTACGGAATGAGCATTTGCCAGTTAATTTTGTTTATGGAGAAAATATGCAGGAAATTAAAAACCTGCTCAATTCAGGAAAAGCCAGTGCTGCTGTGGTTATGTCCATGTCAGGAATGGATGGCATAACACTTGAAGAACGGGCCCTAAGGGCCGGCATATATGTACCGGGAAGCTGTGCGGCTTCATTTGAAGACAAAAGCATTATGAATGAATTTAAAAACATTTACACTGAAGGCTTTAAGAAACTTAGAGAAAACCCCCAGGAATTTGCAGAAACAGTTTCAAAAAAGCTGCCAAGCAGGTTTCCTATGGAATTCATTTCAGGGACGATGAATTCAACTGCGCAGGTCATGGAGAAACCTGAAAATTATAGCAAGCTGGAAGAGGCAGTACTTAATGCCTGAAATCTCAGAAACAACAAAGAAAATTGAATATAAAACTTCGATCGCAATAATTGTGGTCATTCTATCGATGACCTTTGCAATACGTTCAAGCAACAATATGTATACCACTTCTGTCCCCCTGCTTGCAAGATACTATTTCTTCTTCTCCAATGTTGAAATAGGGTTGCTGGCTTCTCTGGCATCGCTGGCAATATTCATAATGAGCACATTCATAAATGCGAAAGCCAAACCAAAATCAAGGAGGGAAATCTTCATCGCTTCTTCTATTATATATGCAGTAACATTCCCATTCTTCTATATTTCAACTTCCCTGACTATATGGCTCATCCTTCCAGTTGCTTCCTTTACACTCGGTTCAATAATGCCAAACATCATAACATCCGCATCCCTATTCAAGGACAAAAAACAGAGGGAGAGGATTCTATCTATATATACCCTGACACTAAGCCTTTCGCTCATACTTGGGCCATACATAGAGAGCCAGCTTCTCCTTCATGTTTCACTCGCTGAATCTTTTTTAATATTTTCGATTCTTCCGGCAATAGGAATGGTTGATTCGTTTTTCATAAAATTTCCAGATGAAATGGGGGTGAAAAAAACAGGTTTAGATACATCGGTGTTAAAGGACAGGGGATTTCAATCATCCCTTTTGAACATTCTTGCATATAATCTCCCATTTGCCTTTCTCACAACGTATGGTGGATTATATGGAAAAACTGATTTTAATATTTCCCTGTCAGAGGTAAATCTAACCTTCAGCATGTTCTTCCTCACTTCTTTCACTTCAAGGCTTGTGTTTTCATTCAGGGTGCCAGAAAAGCTGTCAGGACTGATGGTTTCTTCAGTTATTCTCTCAGCTATTGGTCTTTTTATGCTGGGAACAGCAAAAACTTATGATCTCTTTCTTCTTGCGTTCCTGATACTGGGCATTCCCCACGGACTCACCTACCCGCTTTCAGTGATGTCTATAACCAGGAGTTTTCCTGAGGCAAAGAGAAATATTGCCAATAGCTACTTTTTCTCAATTATGATGGCTATTGGGACCATTATGCCATTCATCTCGGGTGAGATAATCAAGGTTATAGGATACAGAAACGCCTTCCTGGTGCTCATACCTGCAATTTTCGTAATTCTGGCAGTTCTGATCTCACTTTTAAGGGCAAGAAACCGTGATAATTCACCTTCAATCGAAGAGCAATTATGAACAGTACACTGTATTGCTCTCAGGACCAATTCTTAAATATAATAATTCTTATTTAACAATTATTTAAACGTTTTCAATACAATTTTTAAACCAGTAAATAATATTGGAGTGGTGTAAAAATGGCAGAAAAATGGGAAAAGAAAAATCAATTTAAGCCAAAAGGATTGGATGGCATATCAGATCAACAGGTAGAATACCACTTTGAAACACACTATAATGGGTATGTTACAAAGTTGAACGAAATATGGGAGAAACTCCCAAACGCGGACAGGAGCAAGGCAAACCAGAACTACAGTGAATTCAGGGAACTGAAGCTGGAAGAGACATTCAATTATGATGGCGCCTTGTTGCACGAAGTATACTTTGAATCCTTAAAAAAGGACGGCCAGAAGAATCTCTCTGAAGAACTTAAGAAAAAGATTTCAGAGGATTTTGGAAGCTATGAGAAGTGGGTCGAAGATTTTAAGGCAACGGGTACAGCTTTCAGGGGCTGGGCTCTACTTGTCTATGATTTGAACACAGGAAAGCTGAGAAACGTTGGCGCAGATGTGCACAACACAAATGGAATATGGAATGCAATAGTTGTTATGGCACTTGACGTTTATGAACACGCATACTATGTGGACTATGGGGCAAAGAGGGCACCTTACCTTGATGCATTCATGAAAAACGTCGACTGGTCTTCTGTAAACAGGAGATTTGAGAAGGCTCATGGGGCATATCTTGCCTTTAAGTAAACAATTATTTTTTTATTTATTTCTATAACAAATTCTTATTTATTGTAAAAAATATTGGAGATCAGGATTTCGCATCTCTCCTCATTTTTCTTGAAATGTTTTCAGAATTTTTCCAGTCTTCCTTGAACGTTTTTGCAAAGACTTTCTTTGCACCAAATTTTTTGGCCATGACTCCTACCTCCCTGTTTTTCAAGAGGCTGGTGGAAGAGAAATTCTGTGAGCCTATGAAAACAAACTTTCCTGTGTGGATCATCTTTGCGTGCATGTAAAGTTTATCCGCTGGCATTACCCTTATTTTGGCCCCATTGTTCATCAGTTCTTCTGCATTATTCACGTCTTCACTTGAAAGGCTTGAGGGAAGTATCATTTTCAGCTTATTTCCCTTCATTTTCAAAGCATCAAGAATAACTTTGTCATTTCCCAGTTCTTCGGTTTCAATAAATAATTTCTTTCCATCCCTCAGGATTCCAAGTATCCTGTTTTCTGAATCAGGTGAAACTATGAGATCTTTTCTATCCACTTCACCAGCTCTCTCCCCCTTCCAGTCTGATTCAAAAATGCTGCTAAGGGATTTGTGTATTTTCCGTTCATCTCCTATAATAAAATATTCCCTGTTATTCCTGAACGCTGCATCTGTCATGTTCATAGTGCCAATAAGAAACCTCTTTTCATTGTATATGTACTTGGCATGGTCGAAAACTTCCGCATTATCAAATCGTGAAGGTGAAAGATTTACCTGGGCCCCGGTTTTTCTTAAAGCTTCCATGGTTGAATGATTGCTTCCTTCATATGGCTGCCCATCTATTATGATCCTCACATTCACCTTATGGCTCACCCTCTCCTCAATGGCTTTCATTATATCAGGGTCATCAATAAGGTAATAATTCAGGTTCAGATATTTCTCGCTCTCCTTTATAAGTTCAAGCACGGGGTTCTTTCCATCTTCGGGTTCTGTATGGATGTTCATGCTTCTAACTAATGACTTTTAGCTTTTAATACTTGTCAATGGAGGCCATTTATATGAATACAGGAAACATATAAAGCATGGATCTAAAATAGAAAGGCTAATTCACAAGGTAGCAGTACTGAATCAATATAGATCAAATGTCATTCAGTACAGCAGTAAGGAAAAGGGAATGGTTCACAGAGCTTGAGGCCCTGGTAAATTCCAGCTTCAAGCACGAAGTGAATGAGAGGGCCAGGGAGTTTGCTTCATTCAGGGAGAAGGGGAGCAACGAGATATTTTTTGAATTATGCTACTGTTTCTTAACCGCTAACACTTCAGCAGACCTGGGGATAAAAATGCAAAAAGAACTGGGAATTGTTCCATTCATTGAAGACAGTGCGGAAATTCTCACAGAGAAACTCAAAAAGGCACATTATAGATTTTATAATACAAGAGGGAGGTTCATCACAGAAAACAGATGGATAATTCCAGAGCTTCCTGTATTGCTCAACCATCCCGATCCCTGGGTTGCCAGAGAATTTCTGGTAGAAAATGTAAGAGGCATAGGATACAAAGAAGCCTCACATTTTCTAAGGAACACCGGCGTTTTTGAATTTGCCATTCTGGATAAGCACATTATTAGAATGATCGATGAAAGCTTTGCAAAATCCGGGAAGGCAATGAACAGAAAATTATATATGAAATATGAGAAGGACATTCTGCTGCTATCTGAGGAATTTGGCCTGAAGCCCGGGATTCTCGATCTTTATATGTGGAAAATGGCTACAGGGAAATTAATAAAGTAGCATTTCTGAGGCAATATCCTTCAAAAGAATTGTATGCGGCACAATTAAGAACTAAAGTAAAATCAAAGATCAACTTCATTGGTGGAACATGTTTTTTATTATAATATATAACAAGGATTGATAATAGTAATTGGCAGAAATATAAAAAGCTGTATTTAAATGTGTTTTCCAATTAAATTTAAATAAAACATCTTTATAAGCGGTTGAGGATTTTCATGATTTATAGCGTAGGAACGTTTGCAGTGAGTGCATTAGTTACAGCAATGGCTACAACCAGCACATCTAGCTATGTTGTCAGTACATATGCTCTTGAAGCCATCGCGGCAGCTATCGCCATTGCAGGCGGATTGATTGGAACAGGAATGGCCCAACAGGGAATTGGGGCCTCAGGAATGGGCATAATTGCCGAAAAACCTGAGAAATTTGGCCAGGTATTGATATTTTTCGTTATACCGGAGACCCTGTGGATTATAGGTTTGGTTCTTGGATACGTTCTTCTGAAAGCCATACTGTGATATTAAAATGTCAGCAGAGGATATTATAGAAGAGATGGAAAAAAAAGGCAGGGAAGAGCTGAATAGAATATCCGCTGACTGTGAAAAAAACCTTAAGGGAATAATTGAAGAGAACCAGAGGAAGTTGGAAGAACTTAAAGCCACGATGTCAAAAAAGCTTGAAGAAAGCCTAAAAAGAATTGAGATCACTTCAAATGATGAAATCGTGATCGCCAGAAAAACCATAGAAATGGACAGGAAACAAAAATTAATCGAAGAATTCTGGGAAATGGTCGGTGGCCTGGAACCTGATATAAGGAAGGACCCAAAGTATGAAGACTTTATCAGGGACTCAATAAAAGAGGCAACTTCAAAGCTCGGAAAAGGGGTTACAGTGATTGGTTCTTCAGAAGACAAAACCCTAATAAGCAAGGTAAATGGTAATTTCACATTTAAAGAGGCAAATAAAGCCCAGCTTGGCATACTTGCCATATCATCTGACGGCAAGAGAACCATAAATATGATTTTTAATTCCATTATGGCCGATCAGAAAAACAGGACTGAAGAAAAAGTAATGGGAAAAATAGGTGCAGATTAATGGATGCGACCTTTTTTGGAAGTGCATCAAAATGCCGATTGCTGAACGATGAACTTCTGAAAGAGAGCACATTCGATGAACTTATAAATGCTGAAACTTATTCAGACGTTTTAAGAATTATGGACGAAACCCCATATAGCAGCCATATACAGACTCTTTCAGGCCTTTACAGTTCTTATGAACTCCTGGAAATTGCTTCAAACAGGCGAATGATGAATCTCATTTTGAAGGTTGCGGAATCTCCACCAGCTAATGGGAGGGAAGCAATAAAGAGCTACATATCACGATGGGATATTGATAGCATAAAGAACATCATTACATCAAAATATTTGGGGAAGGAAATTAAGAAGAGTGATATTTTCGTAGTTGACAGAAATAATTATCCGGTGGGGATGATTGGCAACGTGCTATCTGCTGAAGATTATGCCTTGATGATAAATGAAAATGATATAGAAGGAATATCAAAGTATCTGGTAAAATTGAGTTACGGCATCTATCTCCTAAAATATCTGGATGAGTACAGAAAAGAGAGAGATGTGTCTGTCCTTCTGTATTCGCTGGACATTGCATATTACTCAAGGCTCTTTGAAAGTGTAAAATATTTTCTTGGAAATGAAGAACCTGCAAGATTTTTTATAAGGGATGAAGTGGACCAGAAAAATCTGATGACTCTTATCAAAGCGAAATCACTTGGATTGGATTTTGAAGGAATAGAAAATGGGCTCATGAACATGGGCAATATCAGTTTGCAGAAGCTGAGAGAAATTTACAACGCCAGCGAAAGCAGGAATATAGCCGTAAAATGCCTCAACGCATACGGCGTTTCTGGAATCGAGGAAGAGTATGAGCTGCCTGCAGGTGAAGCAGAAACCTTAATGAAACGAACTTTGCTGGAACGCACCCTTCCGAGGTTTGCTCTCCAGTCTAATTCAGTTGGTTCAATATTCAACACACTTCTCAGGTTTGAAAATGAAAGGAATAACCTGAGGATAATTTTCGCAGGAAAAGCGTATGGAATGGATAAGGCAAAGATAAGCAAGATGATGGTAAATATATGATGAATAAAGAAAGGGATGAAGGACGCATTGCCGTAATTGGAGAAAGATCAATCTCAATGGGGTTCAGGCTCATAGGAATAGAGGATACCTTTGAGGCAGAGGGGAAGGAAGCAATTGAAAAACTTCAGTTAATTGAAAAGTCCGAAAAATATTCAGTGATCTTTGTATCAGAAAGCCTGAAATCTGAGATGGATACAAGAATGTTGAATTATTATGAGAGCACGATAAAGCCCCTGGTAATGTTCATTCCGTTGCCTGGGGTAGAAAGTGAAGAAAGTTTAGAAGCAATGGCTAAAAGAATACTGGGCATAGATATAGGAAGGTGAAAAATTGGGAAAAATAATCAGAGTTTCCGGTCCCGTGGTGGTCGCGGAAGATATTGAAAACCAAAAAATGTTTGACGTTGTTAAAGTAGGAGATCTCAACCTTGTGGGGGAAATAATTAAGTTAAATGGCAACAGGGCCACCATTCAGGTATATGAAGATACAAGTGGAATAAAGCCGGGAGAAAAAGTTGAAACAACGGGTAAGCCACTCTCAGTGGAACTCGGGCCAGGCTTGTTGAAATCAATATATGATGGCATTCAGAGGCCGCTGGATATCATAAGGGAGAGCAGTGGTGACTTCATAAGAAGAGGTTACACGGCAAATCCAATTGACCTCAAGGCAAAATGGGAGTTCAACCCTATAGTCAAGAAAGGGGATGAAATCAAGCCTGGGCAGATTCTTGGGACTGTTCAGGAGACTTCTCTTATTGAACATAAAATAATGGCACCAGGAGATGTTGAAGGAAAGATCACTGAAATTGTTGGCGGATCAATGACAGTCACAGATGTATATGCCCATGTCCAAACAAAAAATGGCGTAAAGCAATTAACAATGAGGCAGGAGTGGCCAGTCAGAAAAATAAGGGGAGTAAAATCAAAATTGCCACCCTCTATACCACTTGTAACAGGACAGAGGGTCATTGATACTTTCTTCCCAGTTGCAAAAGGCGGAACAGTTGCTGTGCCAGGCCCATTCGGCTCTGGAAAAACTGTCGTTCAGCACCAGCTTTCAAAATGGGCAGACAGTGATATAGTGGTTTATGTTGGATGTGGTGAAAGGGGAAATGAAATGACCGAAATCCTGACAACATTCCCGGAACTTCAGGATCCAAAAAGTGGCAAGCCACTCATGGAAAGAACAATTTTAATAGCAAACACATCGAACATGCCCGTTGCAGCAAGGGAAGCAAGCATATACACCGGGATATCCATAGCAGAGTATTACAGGGATATGGGATATGGAATTGCACTTATGGCAGACAGCACATCCAGGTGGGCAGAAGCCCTTAGGGAAATATCAGGCAGGCTGGAAGAAATGCCTGGAGAAGAAGGTTATCCTGCATATCTTGGAAGAAGGCTTTCAGAATTCTATGAAAGGTCAGGGAATGCAATAATATCGGGAAACCCTGACAGAAATGGTTCAATCACAATTGTTGGCGCAGTCTCTCCTCCAGGGGGGGACATTTCAGAACCAGTATCCCAGAACACTCTGAGGGTAACAAGAGTTTTCTGGGCTTTGGATGCCTCGCTGGCATCCAGGAGGCATTTTCCATCAATTAACTGGCTGAACAGTTATTCACTTTATGAAAATGAACTCCTTCCGTGGTTCAGTGAAACTGTCTCAAAAGAATGGCCAGTAATATACAGCAAAATGATGAATATACTCCAGAAGGAATCGGAATTGCAGGAAATTGTACAGTTAGTGGGATATGATGCACTTCCGGACAGGGAGAAGTCAGTCCTTGATGTTGCGAAAATCCTAAGGGAAGATTATCTGCAGCAGAGTGCCTTTGACGATGTTGACCAGTATTGTTCACTGAACAAGCAGATTGTCATGATGAAACTTATAATGCATTATTCTGGTGAGATTGAAAAGGCAATTGATATGGGTTTTACAATGTCTCAAATTGAAAATATTCCTTCCAAGGAAAAAATTTCAAGGATTAAGGAAGTAAGAGAAAAGGACCTTGAAGCTTACTTTAAGGATGCAGTTAAAAGCATAGATTCCGATCTGAAGAGAATCAGGGGTGAGAGATAATGGCTAAGGTTGGTTATAAAAACATACGTGAAATCAGTGGGCCGCTGATCTTTGTAGAAGGCATATCCAATGCAGGATATAACGAAATGGTGACTATAGAAACACCAGATGGTGAGATTAAATCCGGACAGGTTCTTGACACAAGAAACGGGCTTGCAGTTGTTCAGGTTTTTGGATCCACTTCAGGGCTTGACAGCAACAACACTACTGTAAGGTTCAGGGGTGAAACTGCCAGGATCAGGGTTTCTGACGAAGTTCTGGGAAGAATATTCAATGGCCTTGGGGAACCAATTGACAATGGGCCTCAACTGGTATCAAAGGAAAATGTGGAGATAGTGGGAGATGCAATTAACCCCTATTCAAGGGAAGAACCTTCTGAATTCATCCAGACTGGAATATCCACAATAGATGGAATGAACACTCTCGTAAGAGGGCAGAAACTTCCCATATTTTCTGGTTCTGGCCTTCCGCACAATGTACTTGCATCCCAGATTGCAAGGCAGGCAAAAACATTGAAAACAGGAGAGAGTTTTGCAGTAGTTTTTGGAGCAATGGGCATTACAAGCGAAGAAGCAAATTTTTTCATGAATGAATTCAGAAAAACTGGAGCACTTTCAAGAGCTGCCATCTTCATGAACCTGTCATCTGATCCATCCATGGAGAGGATTATTCTTCCAAGGGTGGCATTGACAACTGCAGAATTTCTTGCCTATGAGAGAGAATATCACGTACTCGTAATACTCACCGACATGACAAATTACTGTGAATCACTCAGGGAAATATCTTCAGCGAGAGAGGAAGTCCCGGGGAGAAGAGGGTATCCAGGTTATATGTACACTGATCTGAGCACAATTTATGAAAGGGCAGGAAAGATAAGGGGGAAGAATGGCTCAATAACCCAGCTCCCAATATTAACAATGCCAGGAGACGATATTACAAATCCAATACCTGATCTTACAGGATACATTACAGAGGGGCAGATAGTAATGAGCAGGGAACTACAGAGGAAGAGCGTTTATCCGCCAGTTGATGTCCTTCCCTCCCTGTCAAGGCTGATGAATCAGGGCATTGGGAAGGGAAGAACACGTGAGGATCACCGCGGTGTTGCCGATCAGTTGTATTCAGCATATGCAACTGGAAAGGACCTGAGATCGTTGAGTGCAATTGTGGGCGAGGAATCTCTCAGTGCCAGCGATAAAAGTTACCTGAAATTCGCTGATAAATTTGAGAGCAAATATGTAACGCAGAAGCTTGATGAGGACAGGACAATTGAGGACACTTTGGGAATAAGTTATGATCTTCTTTCAGAATTGCCTGAAACAGAAATGAAAAGGCTGAAGAAGGATTTCATACAGAAATATGGAAAGTGGAAGTGAAAAATGGCAGCAGATCTTAACATAAAGCCAACAAGGATAGAACTGATCCAGATAAGAAAAAGGATAAAACTTGCCCAGAGAGGTTACGATCTTCTGAAGATGAAAAGATCAGCCCTCATAATGGAATTTCTGAAAATGGCAAAGGACCTGAAGGGGTTGCGGGAAAACCTCAGAAAAGGAGTTGAAAACGCACTGGACAAAATGAGCATAGCGGAAGTGAGAGAAGGAAGGATGAAAGTTGAAAGTTATGGTTTCATGTCAGGATCTGCAGACATTTCACTCAGGGCCAGGAATGTGATGGGAGTAAGAATACCGGAACTTGGAATAATGATGGAAAAGGCAGTTCTGACAGAAAGATTCAGGGCTATTTCAGTTCCTGCGCCTATAGATGATGCCATAGATGCGTACGAAAAACTATTCCGAAGCCTTGTAGAGGTTGTGGAAAAGGAAAAATCCATGAGAAGGCTGCTTTTGGAAATTGACAAGACAAAGAGACGATCAAATGCGATAGAATTTGTTATGATACCAAAGTTAAAAAGCCAGTCACAATATATAAGAATGAGGCTAGATGAACTTGAAAGGGACACTTTCACTACGCTTAAGTTCGTCAAGAAGAAAATGATATCAGAGGAGGAGGACGAAAATAAGGAGGGGAAATTACAGGAGGTATAAAATCAATGAAATGAACAGACAGCAGTTGATCCTGTTCACACTGAGGAAATATATGTTTCCCATAAGGATCATAATAATTGCCGTTGTTCTTTTCACGCTGGTGAGATTATGAATGAAGAAGGAATTGACAGAATTAAGAAAATAAGGGAAAAGGAAGAATCCATCAATAAATCAATAGAAGAAGCAAAGCTGGAATGCAGGAAAAGAACAGAGTCTGAAAGAAATAATGCTGAGAAGGCATACCGGAACATGGAAAGCAGCCTCCAGATTAAATATGATCTGGCTGTAAAGGAAAAGAAGGTGGAATTTGAAAAGATAATGGCTTCAACTGTTAATGAAGAAAAGGAGAATGCTTCCAGAATCAAACTCAATATTGATAAAAAAAGCATAATGGAAATGCTGTTTACTGTTATGAAGGAGTATGTGAGTGAATAAAAATGTCTTTTAAACCGGTGCCAATGGCAAGAATGAGAATAATTGCATACAGGGAAAAGGCTGCAGGACTTCTGACATTTTTGCATGACTTAAATTCCATACAGTTTGAAGAGGTGACTGATTCCTATAAGGAGGGCCTGAAATCCTCCACAGATATAGAAGGAAGAGGAAGAATAATTGAGCTTATGAATGAGGTCAGGGGCATGGAAAACCTCCTGCCACATGGAAAGGTATCTGGAAAAAGGAGATTTTCAAATTCCCATGAGATTTTAACAGCGGCGGAAAATATAAAAATTGGGGACGATCTCAGGGCAGCAGTAAATTCAATAAACGATCTTAAGACAGAATTGAAAAGCATAGACAACAGATTGGAAGTTATTGAACCGCTTCAATCCCTAGACGTTGATATGTCATGCTTCACAAACTCTGTAATTTCTTCCTATATAGTATGGGGAGATTATGAAGGAAAGATTGGGGAGAATTATATTGTCAGCAGGGTTAATGGAAACACAATCCTGTCAATTCCTAAAAGCGGAGAAAAAGAGTTTGCACAGAGCCTCGGTTCACAGTCCGGGAAAGCAGCATACATAATGGAGATGCATGGCAAACCTGGTGAGATTGTAAAAGAACTCACAAAATTAAAGAACGATATAAACGATAAAATCAGGGAACTGGAAGATGGCATAAGAGGGCTTTCAGAGAGCCACTATTCAGAAATTGTTTCTGTGAGGGAAGCACTTGAAATAGAAGCAAAGAAGATAGAAGCTGCAGCAAAGATGCCATCTTCCCAGAGCATATTTGTATTGGAAGGCTGGGTCCCTGAGCCGAAGTTTCAGAAAATATCAGATGGGGTGGAAAAGGCCACAGATCACCTGTGCATGATAGAAAGAGCCCAAACTGATGAAATAGGACCAACACTCCAGGACAACCCGAGAAGATTCAGGCTGTATGAATCATTCATCCGTTTCTATTCACTCCCTCAGGATATTGAAATAGATCCAACAATAATTTTTGCCATTGCTTTTCCCATATTTTTTGGGATAATGGTTGGTGACTGGGGATTTGGAATAGTAATCCTGTTGCTTTCCATGTGGCTTATAAAAAGAATAAATTCAAGCGGGCACAAGAGGCCATTGCCAAAAAAATTGACGGGATTCATAACTTCCATATTCACTCCATACCAGCTGCAGATACTTGCAAAGGCTATGTTGCCAGGATCCGTAGTGGCTATAATTGTTGGCATACTGTTTAACGGGTTCTTTGGATTCGCAATTCTTCCCACAACGATAGGCCCATTTCATATTACATATTTCAATCCAATCGTGTATACTTCAAAGATTCTTCTCATGACAGGCTACTTCGGCGTTGGGATGGTTTCATTTGGTTTCATCCTTGGCATCCTGAACGACTACTACTACAACCACAAGAAAATGATAATAGGCAAGGTGGGATGGCTCCTGTTTGTCTGGGGCATAGTCATATATGGTCTATCACTCATATACAAGCTTAATCTTGACCCTGCAACAAATCCATTTGCAGCCGCAGACATAATATCCATGATTGCAGGAGTTGCAATGATACTGGCAACAGAAAAAGGGATAGGGCTCATCGAACTTCCATCAGTAATAAGCCACGTGCTTTCGTATTTGCGAATTATGGGCATCCTGCTTGCCTCAGTCATACTCACAAAGCTTGTGAACACATTCTTTCTATCGTCGCTCCACAATCCAGTAATGATTGTATTTGGTGTCATCCTTCTCATAATAGGGCAGCTGTTTGCCTTATTGCTTGCTATAGTGGAATCAGGAATACAGGGCGTAAGGTTGCTTTACGTAGAGTTCTTCTCAAAATTCTACAGGGGAAATGGAAAGCAGTTCACTCCATTTGGGACAAAAAGGAGATATACTGAAGAAATCAATGAGGCAGAATGAATCACACATCCTCATCCAATGGAATTCTCACAAAATTGGCGAGAAACCTTGGGTCGATGCCTCTTCTTATGTGATGGCTTCCATGTCTGCCCATCCTGCTGATCTTCATGCCGGATTTTTTTGAAAACATCCTTATATTTGATTGAATATTTTTCAGTATTTTAACATTTACGGGGGTCTCATCCACAAAACCGACCCTTAATGAAACGCCAACCTTTCCACTGCCGTTGTGGTAAAGTGCCACATCGAGAAAAACGTCATTTTCAGCAACATTATGGATGAATGCTATATTCTGAAGCAGGGAAGGAACCATAATCGGCCCATCATCGCGGCATCCCCTTATCCTGTAAAGGCTGAACACCCTTGCCTCCTCCATCTTTTCTGCCTGACTCTCAAATTTCAGCGGGTATAGCCTTGAAAAGAAGCTCTTCATGAACCTCAGTGAAAGAAGGTCATCACTTCCAATATAGAAATCAGTCACTTCACCAGTTGCCCTAATCCGGAACCTGTTCGTGCAATTCTTCTGTGGAATGAGCATCTCGCACATCTGCCTGTATAGAAATATATCCGTTTCAGGTTTCAGGTCAGTAAAGGTTATTTTTTCCCACTTAAATAGATCAGAATTACTTTCTGTTTTCATAATACTCACAGAATTTTTCAAGTTCACTCCTGAATTCATCTGGCTTTGAAGTTATGCACAGCCTGTATCCTGTTGGGATTCCAAAATATTTTCCAGGCGAGATCAAAAACCCCCTATTCTCCAGCATTCTCTCTGCCATTTGGAGGGAATCACCTTCAGTTTGAACATAAGTGAATGATGACCTGTCAGGTGAAGTAAATTTTAACCCGGCTCTGGTCAACAATTCGCGAACAGTTCTCCTGTTTTGATCTATCACTTCCTTTACAAAATTCTGAATATCCCTTCTCTTTTCAAGGATTTTCATACATGCATAAAGTGAAAATCTGGCTGAACTTCCCGTAGTGAGTGATCTGTAATTTTTCAACTCCTTTATTCTCCCCCTATCTGCCAGCATCCACCCAACTCTCCATGAAGATGCGCCGTAAAACTTTGTCATGGTTGTTGATACCACTGCTTCCGGATAGGTATGCAGAAGGGTAAATGGTTTTTCCGGAAACATGAATTCCCTGAATGTTTCATCAAGATATGTACTATGTTTTCCATCCAGGTATTCATCAAGATGCCTTTCAGTTTCAAGTTCTCCAGTAGGGTTATTTGGTATGGTTGTACTGAGGGAATGATTTTTTTCCGGATGCAGTGGAGCGTAGGGGTTAACTCTTTCAGTTTTAAATCCCATTGATTCAGGAACCCTGTACATCGGTTCATATTCCGGCACAGGCACATCTATGCATTCTGAATTTTTATGCAAAAATATTGATCCAAGGGCAATGCCCTCTGTCCCTCCTGTAGTAGAAATAACCTGATCTGCCTCTACGCCATACATTTCACCTATCATTTCATTAAATTCTTTCTCCAGGTTCTCTTTCCGCCTTGCATATTCATCATAAGTAAGGTTTATCCCAATGGAGCGAAGATCAAATTCTGGCATGCCGCTCGAGGAAAAGTTGTATTTCGCCTTTTCCATTCCATCAATTATCCAGGTGAAAAGGTTTACCTCATTAACATTCATATTAACTATAGGATTATCAGAGAAAAATAGTTTGGGGAAAGTGTACACTTTCAGGAAAAAATATTATTAAAAGAGAATCCGAATAAATTTGTCAGTGCCCCATACTCTGGATTTAAATGATAATTAGTTCATTCAAGATTGAAAAAAGAAGCAAAACAGACTTTGGATATATTAAAAATAACTTAAAAAAATAATAATTTCAAAAGTGGCTTCAGTCAACCACTATTTCTCCCTGCATCCAGCCAGGAGTATCCATTGCTCCTCCCCAGCCACTTGATCCTGCTCCACAGTCAACTTCACACTGCCAGTTTAGGACACCAGATGCCGGTGTGTGGAAATATGCAACAACTATGGATTGTGATGGGATCATTATATTAAGATTCAACTGAGCCACCGTAAAGGTGTGTGAAAGGTTGGAGGATGGCACTGAACTTATCCACTGGCCACTCTGAGCAGTGGAGTTTACCATTGAATTATTAAACACATATTCTGTGTTATTTAAGGTTCCAGAAACCTTACTGTATGCAGATGAAACTGAACCGGGCCCGGAATCATAGTTTATTATTGTCATTCTTATTAAAGAGTCGCCCGGAAGGTAAATCTGGGAAGATGACATTAACTTTCCATTCTCAAGAACATAGAAGGCTGGTTGATCTCTGCCTGCACTGGACAGGTAATTCTGGTTTGTGATTACCAGTGTAATGTTATATTCATTTGATGAACTCTGCGTGGAAGTTGAAGCATGGCTAATCGCCCCTTCGTAATACATCCCTACACCAAATATTAGGATTACAGCCAATAGCCCTACATAGAACCATGTTTCAATTGTTTTCATTCTATCTCACTAAATTAACAATGTATATTTTGTATTTTAGAAGTAAGCCTTACATGTTAGGGAGCATACAGATCTTCACCGGAAAGGGAGCATAATGCAGCGTTTCAGAAAATCAATGCATGAAAATGAAACTGTATCTTTAGAAAATAAAAAAATGAAGAAAAATAGCAATATTACGACATCTGGGCATATATTTCCTTTACAGCAAGTGCAACCGATTCATCACTGTTGAGTTTATTGACATAACCATATTTTCTTATCTTGCCGGTTGCAAGTTGTGCTATCTTGACATCCCCTTTCCAACCCCTTCCTTCATTTCCGCCAGTAAATTTAAACCTGACATCTTTCAGGCCCATTTCGTTGCAAACTGCCTGTGCAATGGTCTTCACGCTTGTTCTTTGTTCGTTTCCAAGGTTCACGACATCGCCGGCGGTTGAATTTTCGTAAACATGAAGCATCGCATTTATGCAGTCATCAACATGGATGTATGATTTTTCCTGAGTCCCGTCTCCAAGTATCTCCAGCTCCTCCTGGTTTTTCTGCAGTTTTATTACAAAATCATGTATAACGCCGTGAGTTGAGTTTCTTCCCACCACGTTTGCAAATCTGAAAATCAGTGGCCTGATATCATAATAGTGGTAATATGACCAGATATATCCTTCATTTGCAAGTTTTGAAGCGCCATAGAGCGATATGGGCAACTCAGGGCCATAATTCTCCGGTGTTGGTATTATGCCAGCCTCTCCATAAACTGTTGACGTTGATGAAAATATGAGGTTCTTTATGTCTGATCTTCTCATGAATTCCAGTATATTATGAGTGCCTATCACGTTGGTCTGCATATCTACTTCAGTATCTTCACTGCCTGATCTCACATCTGAATTGGCAGCAAGGTGAACCACCAGATCAAAGTCCTTTTCCAGCTTAAAGAAAAAATCTCTCTTGGTTATGTCTCCCCTGATCACTTTTACGCTTTTTCCTATTTCTGAGTCCTCAAGATTTTTCAGGGTGCCTCCGCTGAAATCATCTAGTACAGTTATGTCATTATTTTTAGAAAGCAGGTTTGCCATGTTGGAGCCAATAAAACCGGCTCCGCCTGTAATCAGGATCTTCTTTGATTTAATCACTTATGCTTATTAACTTCCCATTATTAAATTGTGGCAACTGCCAGCTGATAAAATATTCAAACAGAACCCACATCTATCTTCTCTATGGAAGTTCTGCTGTTCTGAATCCTGCTCAACCCACTTACATCTTCAATGATGAGTGTGAATGGAAATATCTCCCATTTTCTTATGCTTTCCATCTTTTTTTTAGCAGATACTTCCTGTTCCGGCGTCCCTTCAAAATCGAACATGGCAGAATACATCCTTTCCCATATTCTTGTAACAATGCCTTCAACAGTTGTAACTTCACCATCTGATATCTCTCCAGGGTCCACCTCTGCACCTATTTCCGGTATCAAAATTCTTGCTTCCGGCGATCTGTACACAACAACCCTCAAATCATCCCTGTTCCTGATCAGAATGCTTTCCCTCACGGGTTCTCCCCTCTCTATTTGAGTAACTTCATTCTTTTTGAACAGGCAATTTTTGCAGAAGTATGTCTGGATTAGTATCTGTTTCTCAAATGCAATGCTTGTCATTATTTCTATAAAGTATAATTTATGGCTGCAATTGGGGCAGTGGACTTCAGTTAATTCTTCCTTGGGAGCTTCAAAATCTTCTGTCATAATAATCGCTCCATTCCTTTAACTCCCCATGAATAAACTTGTCGGCCCTTTTCAAGCTCTCCACATCGGCTGATCCGGTCAGGAACATTGCAATTTTCAATTCCCTGATAATTGAATTTATATTTTTCTCAATGGTTTCCCTCGACTCGTCTGCCCCCTTCAGCAATGTGCGGGCAAATCCGCCAATGGATGCCCCCATGGCTAAAGATCTTGCAAGATCAAGCCCATTCCTCAGGCCACCGCTTCCTATTGCAGGCACCCTTCCATTTATGATCTTGAGGCTTATTGGAGATGGAATGCCCCAGTTCCAGAACGTTTTTCCGGCTGCCGCCTTCTCACTTTCACCCTGTTTCTCTGCCCTGTAATATTCAATTGCTGCAAATGTTGTCCCGCCAAGGCCACCTACGTCTATGGCTTTTACACCAGAATCAACCAGCATGTCGATATCTCTTTCAGAGAAGCCAGTCCCTGTCTCCTTTGCTATCACAGGATAGCTGGCAGCAAGTTCCCTGACTTTTTCGATCACGCCCTTGGCATTTCGATCCCCTTCCGGCTGAATCATTTCCTGAAGAAAATTGAAATGAACTATGAGGAATTTAGCATCTATAAGATCCATTAGGTAATCTATCTTCTCCCTGGTCAATGCATCTTTTTCCTGTTTTATGAGTTGTGGCGCCCCTATATTCGCAAGTTTGAAAGGTATTTTATAGCCATTGATCACAGAATATGTATCGGCAAGTTCATTCTTTTCAGCTGCAGCCCTCATGCTGCCCAGGCCCATGGGGATATGAAACCTTTCAGCAGCCCATGCAAGGTTTTCATTTATCTTTTTGGCAAGATCTGTTCCACCTGTCATGGAAGATATGAGAATTGGATAATCAATTCCGTTTCCGTGGAAATTTACCTTTGTGTCAATTTTATCATAATCAACCTCTGGAATGGCCCTGTGTATGAGTGTTATATCATCCCAGTAATTATGTGATGCATTTACTTCCTTGCCTTCTGCAATTCTTATATGTTCCTCTTTCCTGTTCTCTATCATTAAAATTCAGTCCCCACAAATTCTTTTTTTCCTATGTATTCAATTCTTTCCGGGAAATTTCCATTGATAAGATATGTTTTAACCCCAAAGTTTCGGCAGTTTACCATGGACCTGAATTTCAGTTCCATTCCTCCTGTTACGTCATTGCTGATCATGCCAAAATCCACACTTTCAGTAGAATATTTTTTCAACAATGCAGCGTCCCTGTATTTCTTTGGGTCCCGATCAAAAACACCATCCACGTCAGTCAGGAAAATTGCTCTTTTCGGTTTCATTAGCTGTGCCATTGAAGACATTATATGGTCACCGGATAGAATTCTTATGCTATCTTTCCTTAAGTATACATCGCCATAAAGCACAGGTATCATGCCATAATCCAGAACCTTCTTTACAATGCCATAGCTGAAGGAATTATTCTTATCCAGGAAGAATGGCGAGATCCCCATTGCAGGCCTTCCTGCTAAGTTCAGCATTTTTACAATTCTCTGGTTCAGATCTGCCATATCATATTTCACTATGGATGCTGCCTTTATCCTTTCTTCAGTAATATCTCCGGGCAAGCCATATTTCTTGCTTATGTAATGGCCGAAGGATCCGCCTCCATGGACAAGTATGAATTTTTCAATGCCAGAAAGTTTCTGAACAATCTTGGAAGTCTTCTTTTGGTAAAACTTTCTGTAAATCGTCTTGTCCGTGAGCAAACTGCCTCCGATTTTAATAATATCCATTTTAATTCTAATGTCATTCGCTCTTATTTATGTTTTTGAATAGGCTTCTTTAAAGGACAGGCAGCCAGTATATGATATTCATAGCACAATACGGTAATAACTCCGCATAAAATTGAACTTCAATGAGATTTGAATGTGATCATGGGAGCCAGTTAGATATGTTGCAAGCACTGGGAATCAAACAAAAATTAAATTATGTATTAACATATACTGGACGGAAGGGCCGGTAGATCAGCGGTAGATCGCTTGCTTTGCAAGCAAGAGGCCTCGGGTTCAAATCCCGACCGGTCCATTCCATCAATTTATCTGAATAAGAAGGGATCAGTATGGGCCAGTCCCTGACCATCATGCTCAAGCATCGGTCCACATAAATGGGACTCTCACGGAGGACGGATG
>JAKAVO010000036.1 GCA_021817255.1 Thermoplasmata archaeon | reverse complement strand
GGTGAAATTTGAAGGGTGGAATATGACTAAAGGCAGTATAATTATAAAACCAACCACTATGCCAATTTTTACCCATGTAAGAATGTTGTTGAATTTCGAAAATGTGCCTATGCCTACAAGATTCAGTAAAAAGAACCCAAATAGAAGCAGCAATGACAGCAGAATTCCATATCCAGTCAATACCCCGGCTGTGGAGTTGTATAGAAATGGAAAATAAAACGAAGCATATGTAGAGACCGCTACAGCCTCAATAGCGGGTATTGTCGCAGCCCATATTAACAGTGCCCAGCCAGATAGGAATCCTCCATATGCACCGTATGAATAATATGCAATCCTTGCACTAATGCCAGACCTTGGAAACATTGCTGCATATTCTGCAAATGGCAATGTGACCAGCACAATAAACACAGCTGTAAGAATCCACGAAATAATATCCGCCGGCCCAGCATAAGATAAACCCCCAGCTGCAGCGAAAAGAATTCCTGAGCCTACTGCTCCCCCCACTCCGAACATTATTGCCCGGCCCGGTGTCATTCCTCTTTTTAATCCAGTTTTGGTAGTTTCATAAGCATCACTTGAAGTGACTTTAGCTCCTGACTCCATTTTATTATATGCGTGGTATCCTATAAAAAGTTTTTTAAAAAAAGAATTTGAATATATATAATATATAATATTTGAATGTATTAATTCGGAAATATGGAGGCTAAATTCTTTTCCGGAACACAAACTCTTGAGATGAACCGTCTTTTTAGAATGAGCCGCTGGAGGGATTTGAACCCCCGACCTGCTGATTACGAATCAGCTGCTCCACCAACTAAGCCACAGCGGCATTCCTGCGCGTCCATGCCATAAAACGCAATTCCTGATGGGATTTTAGGGTAAAAATATGTTGATTTTGCTGGAAGAACTTTTCCTCTTTTCATTGCTTTGGCAAATGCCTCCTTCGTCCATGGAGGCATCATAAAAGCCATTTTTTCCGGATCCGATTCCACATCGTTCTCTGCCTCCTCGGTTATGTATGTATATTTAATCCAGCTTTTTGAAGGCCCGCTTTTTAAAATTTGGTCTATGCTGTCAAGATATTCTCCATATGCCATATCACCCTTCGGCTGCATGATATATTTGTCCTCTTTATGAATTATGGCGGGATACTTTTCATCCACATTTTTATCAGTTTTCAAGATGTTAAACTTCACCTTTATTTTTTCTATGATCGCTTCATCATAATTCACTATTCTGTGTACCTGGCCAATGAAGATGCTGTCAGATTGGAGGGAAGTTACAAAGACAAATAGGTGGTTGAAGAACTCAATTTGCCCATCATATTTTTTTGACAGGGATAGCATTGCCTTGGTTCTATGGTGCCCGTCAGCGATTATTCCAATGCCACCCTTTAAAACCTCCTGTATTTTCCTTATTTTCTCAGGATTTGAAAGAATGCATATACTGTTAAAAACCCCCTCTGGCTCCTGGTAAATTCTTTCACAATCCTGTTCTGACATTACGGCTCTGAGGGTTTCATTCAATTCCGGCTGTTCACTCACAACAAATACCGGTTCTGTCTGGTATTCCATTCTCTCAATCAGCTTTTCCCTCTTGTTTACAAGGTTTGTTATGACACTTTCATGCGGGATTAGGCAGTTTTCTGGTTCCTTTAGATTTAAAATGCCAATAACGCCATACCTTTCATGCAAAATTTCATTTTCAGTGAAGGCCTGTTTCAGGACCACATATCCCTTTTTATCTCCCTTGCTCAAAACACCTTCGTCCTGCCATTTAGTGAATAATTTCCTTGCTTCTTCAGGTTCCCTGCAATCTTTCAGGTTGATAATGTTATACGGATTTTTTTTAAGAATCTTTTCCTCATTCTTCGTAAGCATATCGAATGGCGGAGAAGTCACCCTTCCCAATCCATTCTTATAAATTGTGGGAATGAATGTGTTCAGAATCAATGTAATCCCTTATTCCAACAATTGATTTAAAGCTTCGATATCATTCCTGTATCCGTCTTCTCCAAGTGGAGTTTCAAAAATCATGGGTGTGTTTTTAAATTCTTTTTCTCTCATAATGAATTTGAATCCATCAACACCAATTGTGCCCTTCCCTATCATTTCATGCCTGTCAGTGTGTTCTCCCAGCCCTTTCTTGCTGTCATTGAGATGGAAACCGTTTATTCTGTTCATTCCAATTGTCCTTTTTATTTCATCGATCATCTTCCCATAGCCTTCTTCAGTGGCAAAGTTGTAGCCTGAAGCCCATGCGTGGCATGTATCCAGTGTTATTCCAACTTTTTCCTTCAGTTCCACGAGATCAATAATTTTCGCTATGTCTTCGAATGTTTTTCCAACGCTGTTTCCCTGCCCTGCACTGTTTTCTATCAGGACCTTCACTTTCTGGCCGGATGTGATCACGCCATTCAACATATCCGCAACGTTCTTTACTCCAATTTCCAGGGTTGCTTCCTTAAAAGAGCCAGGATGGAAGGTAAGAAACTCCATTCCAAGCTGGTCTGCCCTTTCTATTTCCAGCCTGAAACCATCCCTGACTTTTTCTCTTAAAACAGGATCACTGCTGGCAGTGTTCAGCAGGTAGGAAGCATGGACCATGACTGCAGGATTGCCATTGCCTGCTTTTTCCTTCCTGAATTTCTCAACGTTTTCTTCATCCAATGGTTTGGCCTTCCATTGCATCTGGTTCTTGCTGAAAACCTGAAAGCTCTTGAAGCCAAAATCAGTTGCCCTTCCTGGCGTCGCTTCCATGCCCTTTGATGTGGACAGGTGGCCTCCGATGTTATTTGTGTCCGTAATTTGCATATTTCACTCTTCCTTTGCGATGAAATCACTGCTGTCTATTATCATCTGCACAAACTGAAATACATGCAGCGCAAGTGCAGGATTGTCAGTGTATCCACATGCATCAAGATCAGGGCCAGCCAGGAGTGCCCTTGATCGATCTGCCACAACGTCTGTTGCAATTAACCCTTCCTTCCTGAATGTCTGTGCGTTTTGTGGCACTCTCTTGTTTGGAGGGGTGACAAAAATAACTTTTACATTTCTCCTTATTGCATTTTCTATATTCTTCTTCATTTCCACCCTTATTTCCTTAACCATTGGTGTGCATATGTATAATTCCTTTTCTGCTAAATTTATAAGCTCTGCAATTTTGTTCATAACTCTGGATCTTCCATAGATCGTGTAAACGAGTTGCGGATCACCCTTGGATGGAACATTATCCTCGATCTGCCTCATCTCTGAAAAGAGATTCTGAACTCTTGTCTCTATTCTTTTTCTTATATCTTCAAGGGTTTCCGGCTTGAACATTTTTGGCCTCCCTTCGGTTTCCTTCGCGTATCCCTTTTCCACTAATGATTCCATTACTTTATATGCGGAAGTGCGCGGAATTCGTGCTGTATCTGCTATGGCATCTGCATTAGCAACCCCATGGTATATGAGTGAGGAAAAGGCCTGCGCTTCATAGGATGATAGCCCAAACATCTTAAGCATTTCCGCAACCTTTTCCAGTCTTGAAGAAATAGCATCCATGACTAAATATGCTTTAACTCTTATTATTGTTTTCCAATTATGGGCTATTGCCTTTTTAAACTATTCTATTCGGAAAACCCCTCCTGCAATTTTAGTTGATTCAATTCGATATGCTCTAATTAATGGTTCTGTCTGTAAAACGTTAACTGAAACATTGCCAATAAATTTTTTACGGGAATACTATAAATATACTTTAGTATTTGACTGAATATGGTTTCCACATCAAGGTCCAAAGTACTCCTGGAATCTGACAATTTTATGAAAAATTTCAAAATTGACATTCTCTCGGAAAAACAGGGGGAGATAAC
The DNA here is from genome assembly GCA_021817255.1 of Thermoplasmata archaeon. Lineage (GTDB taxonomy): Archaea > Thermoplasmatota > Thermoplasmata > Thermoplasmatales > Thermoplasmataceae > Cuniculiplasma. The sequence goes on along the minus strand of JAKAVO010000036.1, from coordinate 1,962 downwards.
TTTAAAAATACTTCTTGAGGACCGGTTCATGCGGATTGGAGATGTTGTGAATGGAGGGATTATAGCAGGATTGTTTGATATTTCCGGTGCACTGTCTGTTTTTACATTGCCAGAGGTTCTGAATGCATTTACCCTCTCATTGAACATATCATTCCTTATTCCACTGAAAGGTGAATACTGCACCATAACATCCAGAGTCAAAAAGGAAGGCGGAAAACATGCCTTTATTGATATTGCCATGGATGATCCAATGGAGAATACTGTGGCAACCGCCCATGGGATCTGGGCAATAAAAAGGTGATTCTCATGGAAAAAAATGATCTTCTGCAGGGAAAAAATGTAGTAATGGTTGTTACTGGCAGCATATCAGCCTACAGGACACCAGATATTGCCAGGGACCTGAAGAAATGTGGTGCTACAGTTAAAGTGGTGCTATCAAGGGGTGCTTCTGAAATAATAGGAAAAGAAACTCTCGAGTGGGCTTCAGAAGAGCCCGTATTGGATCGGCTCACAGGGAATATGGAACACATCAGCTTATTTGAACACAACAAAGAGAACGCAATACTTCTTGTATGCCCGGCAACTTACAATATTATTGGAAAATTTGCAGGTGGAATTGCGGATGATCCCACAAGCACGATCTTTGCAAATGCACTTGGAAGTGAGATAAAAACTGTCATTGTGCCTGCAATGCACAGAGAAATGTATGAAAGCCCCATCCTTAAATCAAATATTATGAAACTTCAGAAACTTGGGGTTCAGTTTGTAGCACCAAGGCTTGAAGATGGAAAAGCCAAGCTCATGTACCCTGAAGAAATAATCGATACGCTAATTAGAGGAAAAGGCAACAATAAGTCATTGCTGATTGTTTCGGGAAGAAGCGAAGTTCCCCTGGACCCTGTGCGGTCACTGGTAAATAAAAGCTCCGGGTACACAGGAATAAGCCTGGCGAGAGAAGCATACAGAAATGGATATGAAAAGATAATTTACATTGGAAATTCAGATTACAGAATGCCCCATTACTGTGAATTCATAAAGTGCAATCTAACAGACGATTTTTACAGAATTGCTGAAGATGTTGTCAGAAACCGGAAAATAGACCTTATAATTATTCCCGCTGCCCTTTCAGATTTCAAATTAAGGCAGAACGATAAGAAGATAAAAAGCACGGATATTGCCAGCTTAAAACTTGAGCCCCGGGAAAAACTCCTTGATAGAATTGCAGGTATTATGAAAGAACTCAAATTAAATATCCCCATCATAAAATTTAAACTTTCAGACGACAACTATGTGCCTGAAAACTCGGATCAGGTTACAGTGTTAAACCTCATTGGTGAGGTGCCCTTTGGTTCGAAACCAAATAAATATGTTATTTTTGATGGAAACAAGAAATTAATGGAAAAAAGCATGTCCAAAGAAGAGCTTGCCATGATTCTCATAAAAATTGGAGATGGCCTGATTGAAAAACACTGAAATTACAGGATACCAGCTGGAAATAATGAAGAAGAATGAATTCCTCAAAAAGGCTGATGAAATGTCCGGACAGTTTCGCAAGGACTCGTTTGTTATATTTCCCGAGAGATTCTTAATTGACACTGTTGATGAAGTTCATGATAAAGACCTGTTTGAATGCCTCTCCGAAATGTCCAGAAGAGTCACGCTCATAGCAGGTTCCCTCCTGGTCAAAGACAAGGGTGGCTTATACAACAGGTCTTACGTTTACCACAGAGGAAAATTGCTTGGCTATCAGGATAAAACAGTACCGTTCAACAAGGAAAAATCCAGAATCGTGCCGGGCAGGATGATCAAGATTTTTTCCAGCAGTGAGATGACGTTTTCCGTACCAGTATGTTACGATCTTGATTTTCCATTTTACTCCAAGATTAGTGCCCTGAATGGTGTTAAAATAATCTTTAATCCGTCCCTCATAAGAAGAGATTTTCATGATGAATGGCACCAGTA
>JAKAVO010000016.1 GCA_021817255.1 Thermoplasmata archaeon | reverse complement strand
CTCCCTTGGCCACGGAATTGGGCTTGATGTCCACGATCACAGTGCACTTTCTTACACACTGGATTTTCCACTTAAGGAGAATATGGCAATAACCAATGAACCTGGAATTTATATTCCCGGCCAGGTTGGCGTAAGAATTGAGGATGATGTTATTGTGAAGAAGGGCGGCTGTGAAGTTATATCCCATGGTGCATCAAAGGAACTGGTAGAGCTATGAAAGCTACAAGGACAAGACCGGATATAATGTCCCAGAAATCCATTGTTTCAACCTCCAGCATATATGCATCGCAGGCTGGCGTTAAAGTTCTAGAGAAGGGTGGAAACATAGCTGATGCTGCAATTGCAACGAGTGCTGTTTTAGCAGTGACACAGAATAATCTGTGTGGATTGGGCGGAGACGGATTTGCACTTTTAAGGCTGAATGGAAAGATTGTTTCAATAAACAGCAGCGGAAAGTCTTCAAAAAACATCAACAGGGATGTTTACCATAAGAAAGGGCTGAAGTCAATTCCATATATGGGAAACATGGCTGCGATTACTGTGCCGGGCCTGGCAGGGCTATGGCAGGAACTTGAGAAGCAATCCACAATTGAAACAAAGGAATTGCTTAGCTATTCCATAAAAATAGCAAGAGAAGGATTTCCTGTAACGCATAATTATGCAAGATCAATAGAAGTAACCCTCAGAAGGGCGAAGGATAAGAATTTCAGGGAAACGTTTTCAAATGGTGGGCTTCCTCCTTTGCAGGGCGATATCTTTTTCCAGGAAGATCTTGCATCCACAATAGAATCACTTTCAAATGACGGGCTGGATTCATTCTACCGTGGCAATTATGCTGACAGGCTTTCAAAAGCATTTCAGAAGAGCGGCATTGCCATCGATGGGGAAGACCTTTCAAAACACCATGCAATTGCAGAGAAGCCACTCAAATCCAAATACGAAGACCGGGATATTTATGAACTGCAGCCAAACAGCCAGGGTGCAACTGTAAATTTTAACCTTAATTCACTGAAATTCATGGATGATAAAAATTTGGGCAGGGAAGAACTCATAATGAAAAGCCATCTTATTGCCAATAAATTCAGGAGGAAATACATTGGGGATCCCCACAAAATGCCACTGCCACAGAACTACCTTGATGAGTCGTTTTACTGGAATGTTGTGGACATGCCCGATAGCCGGATTCCTTCCAGTGGAAAGGACGGGGATACAACATATTTCACAATAGCAAATGGCGAAGGGGATGCTATTTCAATGATCCAGAGCAACTACACAGGGTTTGGTTCTGCTGTTGTCCCTGAAGGAACCGGTTTCTCTATGCAGAACAGGGGTTCATACTTTTCCCTTGATGAAAATCACCACAATGCCCTTGAACCTGAAAAGAGAACATTCCACACACTATGCGCATGCATGGTTGAAAGAAACGGGGAGTTTGAATATTCAATTGGAACAATGGGAGGCGATATACAGCCCCAGGTCCACGCAAATAAGATTCATGAACTGATCGACCTTGGGCTTACTCCACAGGAAGCCATAGATCTGCCAAGGATCAATATGCCTGCAAATATCTATGAGAACCCGGATATCCTGTCCTTTGAAGAGGGCGCAAAGTTCAGTTATGATCCGTCGAAATATTTCAAGAGGCTCAGGGTGACGGATTATCTTGACAGTTCACATGGCCACTGCCAGATTATTAAAAGAGGAGAAAATGGCACTCTGTTTGGTGGAGCTGATCCAAGGGGAGATGGTTTTGCACTCTCACCTGTATTTTAATCCTTAAAAATCGATGGAAAAGAGGAGCCGGTTCCTTTTTAGCCTGCCTCTCAAATTTAACTGCAATAAAGTTAAATTCCATTTTTCACTTAAGCGTTCATATGCCAGACTCGGAGGAAAATTTAAGCGAAAAAGTAAACAGCATGATTAACGAGTTTAATGACAGAAACACCGAGTTCACCGAAATTTTATTGAAGTTGATTGATAACGTTAAGCAACAGATTAAGCCTGGCTTTTTTAAAATAAAAGGGCTTAACTGGGAAAGTTACGAAGAATGGGGCAGCCTTTTGCCCTTTCTGCTGAAGGCTCTTGACTTCCAGGTTTTTACAAACAAGTTTATAAATTCATGCAGGGCATCATATGAAAATTACCTGAAGTCGCTGGAAAATGGGGAGATAGAGGATATATCCTCAAAATTCGGGATAATTGTAAGTTATGACAGGGAAGTGGATCTTTTCAGGGTTCCAGTTTTTGAATTTACGAGATACTGTTCAAGAATATCTGGTTTTGATTACAGGCTGGCTTCCCAGTCATTTGACAGGGGAGAGGTTGTTATTAAAAAGAATGGGATGGCCAAGATTCTCAGGGAGTATTTCGTAATAAAGATCAGGGAGGAGACAAACGGCATTGACGCTGATGAAGCAAGAAATATACTGTCCCCATTCAAAGAGCAGCTTGACGAAATAATGGCAGAACTTGAGGAACTCAGCAAGACCGCGGATCTTGGAGCAGTGGATTCCAGCTGTTTCCCACCATGTGTCATCCATTTCCTCAATGACATCCGCGGTGGCGTGAATCTCCCTCACCTGGCAAGATTTACTGTTGTATCTTTTCTCAATAACATAGGTGTTTCGGAGCAGGGAATTATTGAATCGTTTGGAACTGTTCCGGACTTTAGCAAGAAAGTAACCGAATACCAGGTCAAGCATATAATTGGAAGAATATCCGGGACTGAGTACACTCCGCCAAAATGTGTCACCCTGAGATCAAACCATTTATGTTACTGGGATGATGATCAACTGTGCCATGAAGAATTTATGAAACATCCCCTGTCTTATTATAAAATTAAGAAGAAAAAGAAAATCAAAGGCTAAAGCTTTCTTTCTATAATTTTTATTACCGTGCTTTTCTTAAGGTTTCCTTCGATATTGTAAATGTTGCATTTTTCATATGAAACCCTGGGATAATGGCCTTCCCTGACTTCAAAATCAATGTTCAGTGATTTTAATATATCCTGCAACTTCTGATCTGAAAATTTCTTTGCAACTTCAATAGGCACTTTCCTTCCGAGCCTTCTGCTGATTTTGTGGTTAAAATATTGAGAGTAAAGAGTTACTTTCATAATAGTACAGCGTTTATTACTCCATCCTGCCCTGGCCTTGAAGTTATTCTTGCTTCACCCAGTTCAGTAACTACAATTGTTCCCTTGTTCATCAGGTTTCTCTGAACATAATGTGGGTTGGACGGATTTGATTTCACTGTTTTAATCCTGGTTTTGGATGTTTTCTTCTCTTTTGCGTTATACACATTTGCAAAATTATCATTCAATAAAGCTGTCTTAAGATTGCCTCCCCTTATCCTCAGAACTTTTCTCTGGGTTGGGTTAACTCTTGTGAAAGTTGGTTCCCTGCCTATCTCTGATCTTCTTTTTGCCCTAAACTGTTTGTATCTTCCACCTGTAAATTTTTTTGATGATCTGCCTTGAAATCGACCCATTTATTCACCGTTTTTGACCACATAGCTAAAAGCTTTTAAAGCTTTTCCATTTAATTTGCATGCGACCCCAACTTACTTCCAGAAATGTTATAAAACCTGTTCATTGTTGAATATTCACATGTCAAATGAATAGCTTTTCAGATATGCGGTTTCGCAAAGATTTTATGGCAATAGAGCTTTTGGTGTTTTCCTAAATCAATTCCCTTCCATTTCCACTCCTGATATCCGACTCCTCAATACATATTAGCCTAACAAATCCTGCAAATAATCTTATCTTTTTGGCATAGATATTTCCGGGCAAACGATGCCATAAAACTCAAACTGGGTAGGCCGGGTCCGGGAATTGAACCCGGGTCCGGGGATCCACAGTCCCCAAGGATATCCCCTACCCCAACCCGGCCATGCAACACCGTAATTCGTTAAGATATTTTAACCATTCTCAGCAAATCTCTGAAAGTGCCTGTGTGCATATATTTAAAATGAGAACACATACAGGCTTATGCTTCGGCTGAACATAATTGATTCGGAACTTGAACTTGTTCCCGAAAAGCTCTGTGATGACTTTCAGATAAGGAAAATGGCTAAAACAAGAGACAAAAAACCGGAAGAGATGCTGCTTGATTCCAATTATATGCATGGCGCTATAGATAGAGCCTTCCCTGGAAAATCAAACAGGATGGGTAGGCCGGATATTTTTTACCATCTGCTGAATGTTACACAGGACTCCATTCTAAACAGGGAAGGCTTTCTGGAAACTGTGATCCATACAAAGAATGATCTAATTATCAAGATCGATAAGGAAACCAGAATTCCAAAATCTTACAACAGGTTTACAGGGCTGGTTGAAAAATTGCTCAAGAATGGAAGAGTTGAATCTCCGGATGGAAAAAAGCTCATGAGCGTTGAAAAAGGAAGATGGAATTCTATGTCAAGAGATAATTTCCAAAATATTTTGCTTTCGCCAGGGGGGAAAATTAAAAAAGCAGGTGAAATCTTTGACAAAAAAGGAGATTATAGCGTGTTTATTGGAGGTTTCTCGGAGGGAGACTTCGTGAGCCCTGTATATAATGAGTTAGAACCTGTATCAATATTCAGGGATGAATTAACAATCTGGACAGTGGGCTGGGAACTCATATCAAGCATGGAGGCTCTGGAAGGCTTCAGGTAGATCATTAAACCTAAAATTTATTACTATTCTAATTATAAGGGGGGTAACGCGGGTGTGGTGTAGCCTGGTAACACGCGAGCTTGCCAAGCTCGTGCCTCGGGTTCAAATCCCGGCACCCGCATTTCGGAGAATTTTTTCTGTTCATCTAAATGTGGAATATATTGCGCCTCTGCGTTCCGGGCTGTTTTTTGAAGGGTTTTCAATTTTGATGAAATATCGCCTGCATTAGCTTTCAATAAGAATAGATTTTCCAACAAATGACCGTAATAGATAAATAAGCAATGTGAATAGAATGCGGTGAGCCAAGTTGATGGAATTATCAAATAGATCAGAAGGGAATACCATAAGTGGAAGAGAAAAAGTTCCAGGTTCGTTTAAAATTGAAGGCATTCCAAATGCTGATTTGCCATTCGATCATGTTTTTAAAACAGAAGAAATAAGTTATGATAGAATCTTCAGGCTGGTAAAGAAAACTGTCAAGTCTGTTTTGAATAAGGAGAGAACAGGCATCGGCCTTGCCCTCTCTAATCTGCCAAATAGGATAGGCGCATACTGGCAGCTTGGCGGGAATTATATCGTTATGAACGAGACTATCATAAACTACATGAAATCTATTGCAAAGTCTCCCGAAGAATTCAATTCATTCCTTTTTGCCATACTCACCCACGAATACCTTCACTCTGTAGGATACATAAATGAACTGGATGCAAGGAGGGTCACTGCCCAGGTCGCAAAAACCGCATTTGGGAAAGATCACGCTGCAACAAAACTCAGTTCCACTGATTTGTGGTCGATGTATCCAACACTGCTTCTCCTTCCAGACGGAGACGGGAGCAGGATGAGGATCATAAGCAATTTTGATACCGATGCAACATCGTATATAACATAGTTTGCCATACCTTTTTATGAAAATGGATATTTCTACATTTAACCGCAGAGTTGAAAGGCTTCGCAAGAAAATGGCAGAGAATTCTATTGATGCGTTTCTGATTCCACCCGGAGCAAATTTCACCTATTTGTCAGGCATGGAAACTGAGTCCATGGAAAGGATTGTTTTATTGATCCTGGACAGTGAGAATATTGCTGTGATCTGCCCATCACTCATGAGGGAGCAGGTAATGGCGGAGACCCCGGTTGAAAATATTATTCCTTGGAACGATGATGAAAACCCATACCTTATGATCCGGGAACTGGTTAAAACCTTTAAGAATATTGCAGTGGAGGGAAAATTGCAATTTTTCCATCTTCACATGTTAAATGAAATTCTTCAGAGGAATTTTCTCTTCAGGGACGACATACTGTCTGAATTGAGAATGCAGAAAGACGAGAAAGAACTGTCTGCTATCGGGGAAGCGGTAAAGAGATCAGAAAATTCATTAAAATCTTCGCTTGAGAAGCTTGTTCCCGGAATCACGGAAATTGCCTTTTCAAGAATTCTGGAGAATGAGTTTTTTGAACAGGGGTTGTCTGGGGTTGCATTTCCAACGATTGTTTCCTTCGGAAAAAATGCAGCCATGCCCCATCACTCCCCTGGCAGCACGAAACTCAAAGAAGGAGATTCCATAGTGATAGATTATGGCGGCAAATACAACGGATATCCTTCTGACAGCACGAGGACATTTTTCTTCAGGAATCCGGGAAATAAGATGATGGACATATATGAAACAGTGAAACTTGCAAATGAACATACCCGGTGCGCAATAACCCCAAATACAACTTATGCTGAAATGGATAGGACTGCCAGAGATATAATTGCCGGGAAAGGCTATGGAAAATATTTTATCCACAGGCTGGGCCATGGCCTTGGGCTGGAAGTTCATGAGGAACCCTACCTGGTGCCAAAGAATAATTTCAAGGCCATTAAAAACTCTGTTTTCACCATAGAGCCTGGTGTTTATATTGAAAATCTTGGGGGAGTCAGAATTGAAGATACAAATTATTTCGATGGAAAAAAATGTGTTTCATTCAACACTATGCCCCGGGATCTCGTAATACTTTAAATATTCCACAATGGTTTCACAGGGAGCGGATCATTTAGATTATGCTACTGCCTGACCATTTCAACTGTAAGCTCACCATCATTTTCATTGAATTTTGTGAGTTCCATGGCGTTTTGGCTTGCAAGTGACGCAAAAATATTTTGATCGTATGGAAATTTTTCCCTCGTAAACAGCATTCTTCCTTCCTGCCCTGGTTCCAGTTCGATCTTCATTGCCTTAAATGCACTCTTAAGGTATGTCAGCGGGTCTCCTCCACAGCTTATGTATCTGTAATCCTCTTCAATCATTCAACCACCAGGGATAGATAATATGCCAATAGCATTTACCTGAAAGAACATTTCTAATTATTGTTTAAATTTGCCTCATATTCGGCTTTAACCAAACAATTTCTTTTTATCTCTTGAAGTATACTGGTAAGGTGCAGGATGCAATAATTGTCGACGATCTGGTCAAGTCATATGACGGAAAGAAGCTTGCAATAGATCATTTATCATTTAATGTAAAAAAAGGTGAAATATACGGCCTTCTCGGCAGAAACGGGGCTGGAAAAAGCACTACTATCAAGGTTTTAACAACACTCATAGGCTACAACTCAGGTGTGGCTGAAGTACTGGGGCTAGATGTTTCCAGAAATGGGACTGAGATACGGCGAAGGATTGGTGTTGTGCAGCAGGAAGAAGCTTTTGACTTCACAACTGTAGAGAATAATTTCAAACTTTACGGGATGTTGTGGGAACTGCCCCGGGAAGAAGCAAAATCCAGAAAGGAAATGCTGATAGACCTCTTTGAGCTAAACGAGTTGAGAAAGAAGAGAATGTTTGATTTGAGTGGCGGCCAGAAAAAGAGAGTCCAGGTGGCAAGGGAGTTCATGCACGGCATGGACGTATTCTTTCTTGATGAGCCGACGGTTGGGCTTGATCCCATAATGAGAAGAACCATTCTTGATTACGTGAAATCCCAGGCGAAGAAAGGGATGACTGTTCTTTTCACGACTCAAAACCTTGAGGAAGCAGATTACTTGTGTGACAGGATAGGCATAGTAAATGAGGGAAAGAAGGTTGCCGAGGGAACATCTTCTGAGCTTAAGAGTAAATTTGGCGCACTAAGGACGCTTAAAATTGAATATACCTCTGACAGCCTGGTTAAGAAAGAAGATCTTGCTTCTGGCATCGATGAGAAATACATTACTGAGATCGAGATTGCAGGCAATGAGATTTTTGTTGTTTCAGGAAAAATAGAGGCAGTTGTTGGGAAAATACTGCAAAATCTTGCTGAGAAAGGAATTAGATCCGATAAGATAATGATCGATAACCCAACCCTGGATGATGTATTTATGAAGGTGGTTGAAAAATGAAGCTTCCGGCGTTCCTCAGGCTCACCATAAGAAACATAATTGTCAATATTGATGTTGGCACACTAATTTTCATGCTAGGGTTGCCCACACTTTACTTATTTGTAATGGGATTCATGTTTCAGGGCATTGTTACCACAGGGGTTCCTTTGCAGTCCGGCTCAACTGTATCATATACCACATTCCTGGCTCCAGGCATTATAGCACTTGAGTCGTTTACGGCAGGAAACATAGGGGGAGGAATGTTGTGGTCGGACAGGAGATGGGGCATGTTTGAGAGAATTATGGTTGGGCCATTCAGAAGAATTGATTATTTGCTGGGGATAATAACTGTTTCAATAATATTTGCACTTTTTGGCTCCCTGATAATGCTCGGGTTTGCCCTGCTCATACCAATTTCAGTCATTGTCACTCCTGAAAGCATTTTGCTTTCAATCTTTGCGATTGTAGTCGGAACAATGCTTTTCTCTTCTCTTTTCCTTATAATCTCCGGGTTGTCAAAATCAATGCAGGCGTATAACACGATAACAATAGTGCTGTTCTTTATGCTGGACTTTGCAAGCACAGCCTTCTATCCTATTACTTCATCGACACCACTGTGGCTCAGAACCCTGTCAGGCGCAAATCCCCTCAGCTTCATTGCAAATATACTGAGGGATTCCCTAATCTCAACTATAACTTCTGGAACATTCTTCTATGCGACCATTCTGCTTGTTGTAATGCTTGTATTTCTTGGAATCTCACTGAGGATATACAAAAGCATTCGATCTGGGATTTAGAAATATAATTCCTCTATTTTTTAAATTATGAACAATTTCGCTTTAAGGCCGGGTATAAGTAAAAATACTTCTTGCATACCCATTCTGAAAGGAAATTTTCCTATTTACCGTTTTTTTATGATGAAGTTTCCAATATGATAGTTTCTGGATATAACTGAACGTCCCAATAATTGGAAGGAAATAAAAGAGGGCAATGACCAGATCTCATTTCTTTGGATTTGCCCAATTCATCTTTTAAACTTTCAATTGGTTCTTTGTGTTGTTTTTCAGCTTCAACCCTCTTTTTCACTCCTTCAATGTTTCCTGTAACTTTATCCATTCTTTGATCCCTACTATGCTTCTCAGAACCGGTTTCCAATCTGACATATCGATCGCCGACTCCGAGACCACTGAGAGGAATTCCTGGGACATTGTCTTTGGCAGGATTGTTGTTATGCTAAAGTTAGGCTTGTTGTGTTCGTATATCCTCGCAAGGGCGAGTATTCTTGCTTTATTCATTTTCCCATTCATATAGCTAACGAAGGCGTTGCTGGTCACTGCTTGGCATAACCAGTTCGTTCCCGTCACGCTATCCGGAAAGAAGTATACTGCGTTGATCTTCTCTGCACCAAAAGGCATCTTGCCAATTCTCGACCACCTGTCGCCACAGGGGTTATTCTCAGGTTCCGTTTCCCCCTCAGGTGGTGTCAGGCCGATCTCGAATACTGAAAGGCTGTTCCTGGAGTCAAGTGAGTAGAGGATCTCTTTGATCCCAGGAGAGGGGCCAATGTAATCTATTTTCAAACCATCCGTATCCCGAACTGTTTCCAGCAATACGCGGGATGTTGCCCCAATATCATCGTGGTGAAAGATAAGCTCGACGTGATACGTGCCATCCGAAAGCCACGCTGAAACGAGAACCATAGACTTGACTTCAAGAAGTGATCTTATGCATTCAAGCTCCCTGATAGCCTTTTGGACCTCTCTCCGTATTCTCCATACCCCTCCATGTTCGATTGCGTCAAATTTCTGGAAGAATATCCTCAGTTCCAGGTGCTGTTCGGCACTGTTAGGGAATGCCAGAGAAATCTCCGGCAACTTTTTGGAAAAACTGAAGCCTACCTCTCCTCTTATGCCAAACTTCTGGGACATTTCTGAAAATTCCGTCCCGGGGGCTACTGAAACGCTAAGTTTCATATCCAGCCGGTCTATAAGATTAAGCTGGTTATTTGATCGGTATATTTCTAACATTTTGTTGCCTTTCCGTTTTATAATGCCTTCGAATTATTTGGATTGTTGCTTTATACTCACAGATTGCTATCATACTCATATCAGTTTCCACACATTTTCATCGAGTTCAGAGTAGTATTCGAGAAGCGGGCGTGATCCGTGTTCAGCCATTAACGAACTCATCATTATACTAATATATTCATCCGCTTCACCCGCCGGAATGAATGTAGTATCTATGAGTCTTCCCTCTTCGAGCGTATAGAAGACAGCTATCCTCGGTATCCTTGCCCTGTTTCCCATCCTGCGGCCTTCTGACAATGTCCTTTCAAATATGTATGATTCATAAACGCAATCATCCGGAGATATTGGGTCGACTCCTTTCACATTGACAGGTTTGGAAGTATAGAGCAGTACTTTTATCCCGTTCTCTGAAACTAACCTTCCCTCTACCTCCCCAACGGCATCCGGGTGGTTTTTCTCCATGTATCTCATGATCTCATTGTCTTCAGGAATCGGCACATTGTAGCGGACCACTGCTACTGGTGTTTGGGAATTCATCTCTTCCATCCTCTCCCTGAGATGCCTGGAATTTGTCATCTTCACTATCCTGAAGTTGGGATTCACCCCTATAACTTCGTGAAGGATGTCATTTATTTCATAAAGCATTGTGCTATGGAACCTGAAGTCCAAGAATAATTCGTTCTTCAGCAGATAGGTGTCATTGAGTGCGACAGATGGTGCCTCAATCAACCTTATTATTGCCTTCATCCCCTCCACATTATTTACCCTCTCTGTTATGGAGTAGTAGGACCTCTTCTCTACAAGGTCTTTCCTTGAAAGGAGTGGAGATATGATGTTATTCTGTCTCCCCCTCTTTTGGAAGTAAAGCTGAAGATATGTTCTATCGTTCTCTGAGAAAACATACGCTGGAACGTAATCATTCATCCTGGACAATATATCGAATATGCCACCGTGCTGCTTTATGGCAATTACGCACCTCCGGTTGAGTTTTCCCTGTGCCTCGGATATTTTCATACGCACGCCTCTTTCATGCTTCCTTTCCTTCCTTCAAGTTCCTTCACGGTTTCGCCTCTTCAAAATTTTTAAATCTTCCCTCAAGCTTTTCATCATTTACACTCTTTTTCTGCCAACCTTACATAATCCACGGCAGGGTATATATTTTTATCTATTTCGAATGATATCAGCTTCATTTCGTCAGTTTCTTTAAGATAATCACACGATCCTGTTACCCCGCACAATATATCCAGCGTGATCAATTTACCTATTTTTACAAGAATATAGGATCTATCATTGATTTGTACAACAGAGTTCAATTCCCACAAACCCTGGGAAAGGAGTAATGGACTGGAGGGGAATTGAACCCCTGGCCTCTTCCATGCCAAGGAAGCGATCTACCTCTGATCTACCAGCCCTTTATTCCCGATAATGCTTCCTTAGTATAATATTTTAGCGTTAATTGCCAATTTGTCGGAAGCAGACCATAATCTTTAATTAATTAGTTAGATTATATATTATGAATGCCTTTATTCTCTCCCACAAATAAAAAAGATAAGAAGCCCGCGAAAAATCTTCCAGCAAAAAAGGAAGAGAGAATAAGTGAAGTACCGGCAGTTGGAAAATACGAAGTCCTGGATGAATACAATATCATACCCCAGACAGTATCCGTTGAAATCTCATGGAACCCGGCAAGCATGGAGTCCATATACATTGCATATGAACCGGTTATATCAGTAGATGAGGAAGTTCTGCTGAAAAAGATTTCAAAGAACATGGAGCAGATTGTAAAAAGCTCGAAAAACCTGCCTGATGACTTGTCCCAGCTTACAATTGAGAAGATTATTGACTCATACCTGAAGGGAAGAAAATACAAGCTGAACAGAAGGACGGTCGACAAGGTCAAATATTACATAAAGAGGAATTATGAGGGGTACGGCCCCCTGGAACCACTGGTCAGAGACCCAATGATTGAAGATGTTTCATGCAATGGAATCGGAATTCCCGTATTTGTTGAGCACAAGATTCACGGTTCCTTAAAGACAAACATAGTGTTTGACAACGAAAAGGACCTTGATTCGTATGTTGTCAGGCTTGCACAGATGTGCGGCAAGGAAGTGTCAATGAATGAACCCATTATAGATGGCACATTTCCACAGGGCCACAGGATCCAGTTAACTTTTGGAAGCGAAATATCAACGAAGGGTTCTGCATTTACGTTCAGGTTGTTTAGAGAGTCCCCTTTCACTCCAATAGAATTGATAAAGTATGGAGCGGCGACTTCAGAACTGGTAACATATCTGTGGTTCGCAGTTGAAAACCTGAAATCGGCAATTATTGCCGGTGTGCCAGGTGTTGGGAAAACCAGTACAATAAATGCAATTTTGATGTTCATACCATCAAACACAAAGGTTTTCAGCATCGAGGAAACGAGGGAAATCAATATTATGCACCAGAACTGGGTCGCAACCTCAACGAGGGAGAGCATATATTCAACAGCCAATGGCGACTCAAAAAACCCGCCTATTGGAATGTTTGAGCTTGTAAAAATGGCAATGAGGCAGAGGCCTACGTACATAGTGCTGGGCGAAATAAGGGGAAGAGAGTCATATTCACTCTTTCAGGCCATTTCAACAGGGCACACTGCATACTCCACCATTCACGCAGATTCGATGGAAACACTGGTGAACAGGCTGGAATCCAATCCGCTGAATATACCAAGGGTGCTGATTGGCGCATTGAACATTGTTATTTTTAATAAATTCGTGAGGGTTGGCAGCAGAAATATGAGAAAACTGATGGAAATAGACGAAATTGTTGGAAATGACCAGGATACCGGGGAAATTATGTACAACAAGGTGTTCTCTTATGACTTCGGCCTGAATGAGCAGGTCTTTTCAGGATACAGCAAGATATTGAATGAAGTCAGAACCACAAAGAAGTGGACGCAGAGTGATATGGATCTGGAATTCCAGAAACGAAAAACGCTTCTTGATGGGATGGTCAAGAATAATATAACGGATTATACAAACATAACGAGGATAATAAACATATATTACAAAGACCCTGAGACTGCACTGAAGATGGCGAGTGGTATATGATGCATAAAGGGCAGGACATCCAGATTAAGAAAGAGAACACATCCAATGGTTTTCTTGCAAACCTAAGTAAGAAACTCAATCCAAAGCCCGTAAAACTGGTTATCCCGCCACCCTCAGTGTTTGATATTTTCTCGGTGAGGATATTTGGGCATCTTGTGGAAAAATATGTCCAGATAGATAAAATGGATGAAAGCCTGAGAAAAGCGAAGATGCCAATTGATGCGATTGAATATTATTCAAGGGGTGTGATGATAGCTGTAGTATACATGGTTATAAGTTTTATAGTGGTAAATATATTCTCCCTCAAATTTCCCTCTTTCACGTACCTTTCCTTCGCTTTCTGGTTTCTTGCAGTAATTGTTTATTTTGCCGTGATGTCTGGCTACCCAAATTCCATAGCCGGGACAAGAAGGAAAAAAATAGACGCGGTGCTGCCGCTTGCCATGGGATATATTGCAACCATGGCCTCAGCTGATATGCCTGTGGAAAATATTATTTACGAATTGTCAAACAGCCCGGAATATGGTGAACTGACAAGGGAAGCGAAAAGCATAACCGTATCGACCAGGCTGTTTGGTGAAGATATAATAAACGCGGTTAAGGACGGTGCTTCCAATTCCCCATCACAAAGGCTTTCTGAATTTTTCCAGGGCATAATTACAACACTCACATCAGGAGGAGATCTAAAGAGCTATTTTAAGGACAAGGCGATTCAATACCAGACTGAGCTGAGCACGCTCATTAAGAGAAATACGGAATCCCTCTCAGTGCTTGCAGAAAGCTACATTATCGTCGGAATAATGTTTCCGCTCATTCTAATGGTAATTATAGGCACTGTTACATCAGTTATGCCAGGTGAAGGCTCACTTACAGATACAGTCCTTTACCTGATAGTCTTCCTCATAATTCCAATAATAGCGATTATGTTTGCGCTCATACTTAGCAGCACCATCGGGGAGGTGGACGTATGAAGGGAGAAGTGGTTGGGATAGAATTAA
The DNA here is from genome assembly GCA_021817255.1 of Thermoplasmata archaeon. Taxonomy (GTDB): domain Archaea; phylum Thermoplasmatota; class Thermoplasmata; order Thermoplasmatales; family Thermoplasmataceae; genus Cuniculiplasma. The sequence continues at coordinate 17,688 of JAKAVO010000016.1, read as the reverse complement.
GGTATATTGCTCTCACGGGTTCAGTCCTGGCCATATTCGCAACATTCTTTACCGGCTATTTTTTCAAGGCAGGCGATATTGACCCGTTGGTTCATCCACTTACACTATCCACGATAGCCCTGATAACCCTTTTCTTTCCCTTTGGGCTTGCAGATTTTGCAAGGGTTAAAAGAATCGAGGAGGCTGAAAGAAGGCTGCCTGACTTTCTCAGGGACCTTGCAGGGCATACAAATTTTGGCACACCAATGTCGGAAGCTATCCTCAGGTCTGCAGAAAACAGGTACGGCCCACTGTCTATTGAAATTGAGCATCTTGCAGGAATGGTAAAATTGGGCATTCCTGTTGAAACAGCACTTAATGATTTTGGTAAAAGGCTGAAATCCCAGTCTATAATAAGGGTGGGAAAGATAATTAAGAAAGCGAGCGAATCAGGAAGCAATACATCTGATGTTATTTCACTTGTTTCAAGTTTTACTACCCAGACTTACCTCATGAGGGAGAGCAGGTACGCAGATATGAGAAGTTATTCCACAACTCTCGCCACTTCCTTTGGAGTGTTTCTATTTGTCATTGTAATGCTTGACACATTCTTTTTCCCCCAGATTGCGGGAGGGAGCCTGACCGGTGGAGGAGTCCTCAGCCTGAATTCTTCTTCCTACGGGCTGATAGAGAAGCTGTTTTCCGCAGGGGTAATAGTCCAGAGTGCTGCAAGCGGGCTTATATCTGGTGTGTTCAGGGATGGAAGGCTAACATCGGGTGCAATGATGTCAGGCATTCTTGTGCTGATCAGCATGGTGGTGCTTGAAGTGATCGGGGTGCTCTAAATGGCGATGTTTTCAAAACATAAGAAGAAGCGGACAAAAAAGAGGAAATTCCTTAGCAGGCAGATAATTACCCCTGCAAGAACCGTAAAGAGGACAAATGAGGACAAGTTCTTTCAGGAGCTTGTTCCCGGAACGGTTTTTTCAAGAGTTTACTTTGACAGGGGAGCCACAATATTCAGGTATGAAGTGAATGAACCTGAAGTAAAGGAAAGAGTTGCAAAGCTGTATGCCAAATACAGGAACGATTTCATATCATCCATTACAGACCCTGAGATGTACAATATAAAAATACTTACAAAAGAGGATGCAGTTGATCAGTTTACCAAGGCCCTGAGGATGACAAATTCCTTTTCCCCGGATGAAATGGACAGCCTTGCCTATTACGTTGAGAGGGACATAAGAGGATTCGGGAAGATCGAACCTCTCATGAAAGATGCCAATATAGAGGATATTTCATGTGATGCCCCCGGAGTCCCGGTTTTTGTTTACCATAAGGCATTTGGCTTCATACCGACAAACATAATCTATGAGGATGTCGACGAGCTGGAAACGTTTGTCAAAAAAATCCTGCAGGATGTGGGAAGGCATATATCAATTTCAAACCCGATAATTGATGCCACGCTTGAAGACGGTTCTAGAATCTCGGCTTCCATAGGGAAGTACATCACAAACAAGGGGACTTCATTCACAATCCGTAAATTCAAGGAAGAGCCACTTACTCCACTTGATCTGATCCAGAGGTCGCTCTGCAATACGCGTATTTTTGCATATTTCTGGCTTCTCACCGAATATGGGGGAAATGTTATGGTTGTCGGTGGAACGGCAACGGGAAAGACGACGCTCATGAATGCTATTCTGCTGTTCATTCCCGCGCAGAAGAAAATAGTATCAATAGAAGACACCAGGGAAATAAATCTCGTGCATGAAAACTGGGTGCCCATGGTGACTAGGACAGGTTATGGAAAACTCGATCCTGAGACAGGAAAGAGGGCGGGAGAGATAGATATGTTTGATCTTCTCACTGTGACAATGAGGCAGAGGCCAAGCTATGTCATTGTGGGGGAAGTCAGGGGAGCAGAGGCATTTACGCTGTTTCAGGCAATGTCCATCGGAAGGTATGTTTACGGCACGTTCCATGCAGACGACATAAGCACCTTTATTCACAGGATGGAGTCAAAGCCAATCAACATACCAAGAAATTTGCTTCTCACACTTGATGTTGCAATTGTCCTCCAGAATGTTACGGATGACAGGGGTTCCAGGAGAAGGATAAGGACTGTTTCAGAAATTGCAGGGCAGGACAACATTTCAAAAGATGTGCTGATTAACAATGCATTCGTTTTGAATGACCAGTCTGATACGCAGAATTACTCCGGGTACAGCTATGCAGTGAAAAAGATAGCTGAAAAGGAGGGAAAGTTCGAGGACGAACTTGAAAAGGAGATAGACCTCAGAACAAAAATACTGGACAGAATGATAGAAAAGGGGATTTCAAATTACAAGGACTTCCACTACATGGTGAACCAGTTCTACAAAGACAGGAGAAGGGTTTTCCAGTCGCTTGACATGACAGAAGAAGTTCAGGCCTGAGTTGCATCCTGCGGCAATAGTTTGCCTGCAACTATTGGCAGGTAGATTGTCTGGAGAAGGATGGACAGGAGAACAATAAATGTCACATCTATTTCCAGCACAGTTCCCCATTTCAGAAGAAGCGGATTGCCAGACAGAAGCCCGATTGTGTACGGAATAGCGGCCTCAACCACAGAGACCACTCCACGAGGCCCGGATAGCGCAATGAAAGTTTTGGTCCTCCAGCTTTGTGCCGGCCCCCTGTTTTTTGATCTTCCAGGCGGAAGAGAGATAAAAACTGCCAGTGGCCTCACTACAAAGATCACAGCCAGGGTGAGTATGAACCCCTGCAGAAGGAAGCCTGTTATGTCCCCAAGAGTTATGAGGCTGCCCACAAGGATGAATATAATGCCCTGGGCAAGATAAGAAAGGTTCTCCTGGAAGTTTGACTCCCTTGACCAGAAGATGCTTTTGTCGGTGAATGTGCCGACTATGGCACCGGTTGCGATTATAGCCGGAAAAGGTGTTATTCCAACACTGTAAAGGACTGTAAGCTCAAAAAGGACCACTCCGAGAAGCAGCCCGACAATAAGATTCTCGAAATTGAGGTATCTGTTGAGGTAGATTATTGCAAATCCCATTACAACACCCAATATGGACGGGACTGCAATCTGTATAATAAGGAAAAGTGGTATGCCCCCCATAAGCCCGACCGTGCCTGTCACGCTGTTGAATAATGATGAATAGGGAGAACCGGAATATATGAAAGATATTGCCAGCGTGACAAGGATAATTGCAAGCGGATCATTGAACAGGCTTTCCCCTATAAGCGTTCCCGAGTAATCATCCTTGATTTTAATCTTCTTGAAAAGTGGTATGAGTGTGGATGGGTCTGTTGGTGATATTATGGCGCCAAACAGAAATCCTATGAGGAACGGTGCACCTGTCAGGAGCGAAAAGAATATCCCGGCAACAACGGAAGTGATGACCATGCCAACTGTGTTGAGCGATACTATATTCAGGAGAAACTTTCTGATTACCCTGAAATTCACGTTATGGCTTTCGTAGTAAAGGATGATCACCAGCCCAAGGATTCCAATTCCGAAACCTGCAAAATCCTGGATCATGTACTCTGCAAAACTATGGCTGATGATTCCAAGCCCGGGGCCAAACAATAATCCAAGCGAGATAAGGATTGGAATTTCAACCAGGGAAACTTTCCTTGCTATTGGTATTGAGAACGACGCAATTACAAGCAATAGACTTAGTTGAATAAAATCCTTGCTTTGTAATGTGATCATCTTTAATCTTTTTCCGGAGCATTTGGAACGCTTCTCTTATGCATACTTGCTTCGTAGAGGAATTTCACCCTGTTTCCCACTTCATTCTGCCTGAATCTGCCATTTTCCATAAAGTGTTCAACCTCCTGGTCTATGGATGAATAGGAAAATCCGAGTTCTGTTTCATCTGTCTGATCCTTCCATAATCCAGCAGAAGGAGGCTTCCTGATAATGCTGTCAGGAACGCCCAGTTCTCTGGACAATTCCCTCACTTTTGTTTTCGTCAGCCCTATTATCGGTTCCAGATCACATCCACCATCCCCATATTTGGTGAAATAACCTGTTATGTATTCTGTCAGGTTTGTTGTGCCCACCACCATGCCATCATACATGTTTGAAAAATAGTAAAGAACAGCCATCCTTATCCTTGATTTTACATTTCCCAGGTATTTTTGGTCCTTTATTTCAAGGAGCGTGGAGAACGGCTTGATTAAATTCTCAATGTAAATAGTTTTGATTTCAACCCCTGATGCTTTTTCCAGTGCTATTATGTCGTTCATATCATTCTGGCTCACAGTATATTCCGGCAGGAAGATGGCAATGATATTTTCTGCCGGCACTGATCGTGCCAGAAGCATGAGCGCGAGAGAACTGTCTATGCCACTGCTAACCCCTAAAATTGCACGTTTATTGCCTAATGATGTTCGTAGAAAGCCAGTTAATTTTTCAATGCCAGGTTGGGTCATAAAAAGATATTAACAAGCTCATTAATTAATTATCGGATGATACGCAGTGCTTTAAGATAATTGTGGTTGACCACAATAACTAAAAGTTTAGCCGTTCCTCAATCCTATCCATCGCTGCCTTCATCATATTGCTGAATAAGACGGATGTTGTTACAGGCCCGACGCCTCCTGGAACTGGCGTTATGAAAGATGCTTTTCCTGAAACAGATTCCATATCAAAATCACCCACTATTTTTCCGTTGGACTCTGTTGTTCCAACATCAATAAGCACTGCCCCTTCAGAAATAAAACTGGCATCAAAGTAGTTTGCCTTTCCTATTGCTGAAACAATTATATCACTTGAGCGCGTAATCTCTTTCAGGTTCCTGGTTTTGCTATGGCACACCGTTACTGTATAGTCTTTGCTCAGCAATGCCATGGCAAGGGGCCTGCCAACAATAGTGGATCTGTTTATAATGCAAACATTCCTGTGATGATCTTCCCCAAGGCTAAGCATTATGAGCATTACTGCCTCTGCTGTTGCTGGTATGAGGTAAGGATATCCTATCATATTTTTTCCCTGTGATTTTATTGATATTCCCTCGATGTCAAGATACTCTGGAATTATCTGCTCTAAATACAGCGAATCAAGCCAGAATGGGTATGGCCTTTCAACTATGATTCCATCCGGGTTGACTTCGGTTATTATATTCTCTAGTATTTCCATTGGATTTTCATTCTGCCCGGTGGGATTGAGGAAAAGCGGAAAGGTCTCAATGCCCAGCTTATCGGCTTTCTTGATTTTGCTTCTCCCGTATATTTTAGTTTCTTCGCTTTGTGTAGGATCAACTATGAGAAGCTTTGGCTTTTTTCCCTTTATGCTGATGAACCTCTGCACAATGGCTGCGGTTTCCCTGTCTATTGCCCCTGAAAATGATTTCCCGTCAAATACAGTTGTTTTCAAATTTCATCATTTCCCCTAATTCCATTTAATGACACTTTTAATTTCTCCCTGTGGCTTTTTGCTGAAGAGGTTAACCTCTCCCGGGGGAAATTTATTTGTGATCATCCTGTTTAACATTCCGCGATGGAGCCTGTTCCACTTAGAGAGATAATCCAGGGCTTTCAGGTAGTGGATTTCAGCAGCGTCAACTGATCCTGCAATTGTAATATTTCTTTCAACAATAAAGTCAATGTCTTCGCCCGATACTCCAGACTCCGGGGCTTTCCCATTTGTCCCAAACAGGATAAGTATGCCGTTATGGTTCATCTTCTTCAGGAATTTGAAAATAGTTGCGGGGTCCCCACTGGTGTCGATTATAAGGTCCAACTTAAAATCAGATGGAAAATCCGGTTCCTGGGATGAATCCTTGAAATTGATTCCGAATGCATTGCACAGTTCTGTTGGAATGATTTCAATAGGGTGCCTGTTTACCATATATGTGTCAAAACCATAATCCTTTGCCAGGAAGGAATAGAGAAATGCCTCGTTTCCAGAACCTATTACAAGCGCATTCTTTCCTCCAAATGTTGAATATTCATTCTCATAAACAAACCTGGATCTGACTCTGTCAAATACTTCAAATGCTTTTACCACATTTTTCATTGGCTCTGTAAGGACTGCAACTTCCCCCAGATCGCTGTCGCTGACCTTCACAAGATTATAGTCAAATTCGTTGAATGAGTCTCTCATAAATCCGTGGAGCCCTGTAATTCCGGCTTCATGCTTATTTCCATCTGAACAGTTGTCCGGCCTTCCTATCCTGCAATTAGGGCAGTCGCCGGGCCTCCTGACCAATGGAACTGCCATGTCCCCTTTCTTGAACTTGCCGGAACTGGAATCTGTAACCATGCAGAGCGATTCATGTCCGATTACGAGAAAGTCGTACCCGTCCGGGTTGTAAGCAAATGAAAGGCTGCCATTCACTATCCCCCTGTCTGTCCCACATATGCCTGTCATCAATGGTTTCAGTGAAACGTTGCCCGGGGATTCTTTTATCTCAACCTGCCCATATTTAATCCCACCTCCCGGAGCATCAGTTATATATGCATTTATTTTAGCCATGTACGAATAGTGTGTCATTTTTAAAAAACATTTGCTACTTCTCTTTTTAAGCTGAACTTTCGGCAACCAACTGAATTTCAGGAGAATAGGATCATTTATCCCTTCCTGGTGGAACCCATTGCTAGAACTGATGGCCCATCTTTTCCTTTTTGGTCATTAAATAGAATTTGTTGTATTCAGTCGTCTGGCTCTTTATGGATATTCTTCCGGAAACTTTAACCCCATTTTCTTCAAGGAATTTTATTTTTTCCGGGTTGTTTGTCATGATCTTCACGCTTTTTATTCTGAAATAGTTGATAACATCAACAGCGAAAGTATAATCCCTCTGGTCAGCAGGCAATCCCAATTTAAGGTTCGCCTCCACTGTATCATACCCTTCCTCCTGCAGGCTATACGCCTTTATCTTATTGACAAGCCCTATTCCCCTTCCCTCCTGCCTGAGGTAGATAAGCATTCCATATGGTTGTTCGCCCAGGTATACGAGTGATTTCAGGAGCTGATCCCTGCAGTCGCATCTCTTTGAGCCAAAAACGTCTCCTGTTAAACATTCACTGTGTATTCTTACAGGCACATTTTCCTTCCCGGCTACATCACCCTTTACAATTACAGCATTTTCGTTAGGTTCACCATTATTGAATGCATAAATATCAAAATAACCTGCCATTGTCGGCAGTTTCGCTTTTGCAGCTAACGTTATCATCCTTCTTCATGTAATAATCACTTCTGTCTATTAAATGTATTTTTTAAAATTTTTCATGTTAGGGGAACAAATGGCTACTTCTTCCTGACAGAGTGTGCAAGAAGCATACCAAAATAAACCGCTACATAATGAAAGTCTATTTTCATTTCCATGCCGGATTCCTCGAGAAATCCCTTTAGAATTAGCATATTCCAGAAACTGTCAGGTTTTGCATTCTGGACAATGCTGCTGCCGAGATCATAAATTGCATCCAGCGATCCGCCCGATAATGAATCTGCAAGAATTTTTTCATATTTTTTTGCCTCCTCGGAATATCCGTATGGGCCTGTCTCCGAATGAGTGTGTGCCTGATCAGCGCTCAGTATAACGCTTACTTTTTTTGGATATTCTTTTGCTATCTGATATAGTTTCTTTCCAAAATCTACCAGTTTTAAACGATCTTCCATTCTTGGCTGCCCTATCATTACAATATCTCTCTGCCTGAAGAAATACAGTGGAATAGAACTTCCGAAATCCAGTGGAAATAAACTTAATTCCCCGGAATAAGTGGAGAATCTGACATCAATGCAAAATCCTGGAAATTGCCTTATGATTTCCTCAGTGAGTTTTCTTTCATTCCTGCACTGAAAATCAAGAACCTTGTTGGCAAGCTTTGTCTGCGCAACGAAATGTTCGGTGTTGATTACAGCAATATGATCCGTAACAGTCATCCCATGGGGAGATATAATCACAATAACATCGGAATCATCCTTTCTGGCAAGTTCCACAATGTGGTTCCTCATGATAACGCTTTTATCATCAGGCAAATCTATCAGTTCATCGCCATGAGGCATTATATACAGATTATGGAAGCTCATGGCCGTCCATATGAAACTGCAATATTTCTGTTTCGGCGCTTAAATGCTTATGGCTTGCTTGCAACCAGAACCATCCTGTGTTTCCTGAGAACCATTTTATCCCTGTTGAAATCCATCTCCTTCAGTTCATAAACGTTGCAGTTATTGATGAACTCAATCGCTTCTTTGCCGGGAGCACTCTCCGGTTCGACAGGATACAGCCATTTGAGGAAGTCTGTTGGATCTATGAGTTCTTCTGTAAAAGATATTTTGAAGCCCGCTTTTGTTACAAGCTTTCTCCATTGGGAAATTTTTTCTGCCTTTACGTGGGAAGGATCGCGAATAGCTTCCAGCCTGTCAAACAGGCCATTCATGTCTTCTTCCGGCTCTACAAGATCGGCTATTCCAATTAACCCTCCGCTTTTCAAAACCCTGAAAGATTCACGGAGGAATTTTTGCTTGTCTTCAAAATGGTGTGCAGCCCTTCTTGTAGTAACTATTTCAAAGCTTGAGCTTTCGAATGGAAGGCTTTCGACTCTGCCTAATGTAAATGAAATATTTTCTATTCCTTCTTTCATTGATAATTTTTCAGCCTCTTTCAACATCTCTTCGGTTCCGTCGTACGCAACTACACTCCTGGTCCTCTTTGCAAGCTCCATGCTTGTGAATCCTGTGCCAGCAGCCAGATCAAGGCACTTATCAGTTCTTTTCAGATTCAGCGAACTGATGAGAATGGATAAATCCTTTCCGCTTTTGTGGCTTTCGCTTGCAGCGTATTTTTCCGCATTTTTTCCAAAAAAATCTTTGAATTCACCCATTCGATATAATAGAATCGTTTCTATTAAATATTTTTACCCGGATCAACCCATTATTTGCTCTCCCTCTTTCCTGAAAAAGATGCACCTGTATCATAATGGCAAAATCCGGAAAGAAAATGCCTGACAAGACAGAACAGAATTCCCTAAAGAATAACGGCTTTTCAATAAAATATTCAGGATCAGAATGCCCAACTAAAAGTTTCTGATGGTATCATAGGAGAAGTGTCTGCCTAAAGTTGACAGTTTTCAGATATGCCTCGATTAGAAAAGTGATGTGTCTTTTCGGCATTACGAAGAATAAGTTTTTTGGTGGGAGTGGTAAAGCCAGGAAGTTTAAATTGAGATATGCTGATTGCACTCAACTGAAGTTATATAATTATATACCTTGAGTTGATTCATCTACTATGAATATACCTATCGCTAAACAATTGCGAAAGAGATCACAGGTTGAGATAGCCTATCTCCAGGATGAAATTTTAGGCATAATGTATTCAATATCCGATGATCTTATTCTGCATGGTGGTACTGCAATATGGAGATGCTATAATGGAAAAAGATTCTCAGAGGATCTGGATTTTTATTCCAAAAGCTTCCCGGAAAAGATTCCAATATTTCAACGCATGATTGAGTCTCATGGGTTAATATTATCAAAACTCAAGGACACGGGAAATGTAATTTTCTCAAATGTCAGAAATGATAATGCAAACGTTAAAGTGGAAATCAATCATGCATCAGATGTTGTTGGAACACAAATGGCTTACGAACTGGCAGATGGATCTGGAATTGAAGTTCTCAGCCTCACGCCAGATCAGTTCATTTGCGAAAAGATCCTGGCTTATTCAAACAGAAGATATATCAGGGACCTGTTTGACATCTACCATATAGTGAATTCTTCAGATTTAATTGCCTCTACCAGGCAGAAGTTGCTTGATTTTGTGGCTCATCTTGAAACTCCGGTGGACGAGAATGTTCTAAAAACTATCGTATATTCGGGGCTAGCGCCATCAATGGATGTTATGAAAAAGGGAATAATGAGGCGAATCAGATGAAATACATGAAAGAGTTCGTAGAGAAGTTCACAAATAAACCAGCTTTTTCTTCAACCGATGCCAGGAATTTTTTCTCGTTTCGAAATGGTCCTGAGGGATATTATAAAACAGTAGTAAATAATCTTGTCACGCAAAAGAAATTGCATAGAATTTCCAGAGGGCATTATACCTTCCATAATGAGGCACAGTTTGTTGGATTTGCTTTCCAGCCCTTCTATTATGGCTTGGGGGACGCTCTCTCTTTGCGAAACCTGTGGGAGCAGGAGACTAATCCTGTGATTATAACCCCCAGAAAAGCCCGAAGCGGGCTTCGAACTTTTGAAGGGCGGAATTATGTTGTGCATTGGATTGCCAGAAGCATGTTCTTTGGTTATTCACCTCTTCGTTATGGAGATTTCTACATTCCTGTTGCGGATCCTGAAAAGATCCTTATAGACTTCATATATTACCATGAGTTTCTCCCGGAAGATGCAATTGAAGAGTTGGTTAATGCTGTTGACAGGAACTTAATGGAGGAATATCTTCCCAGACTGAATCCTTCTCTAAGAATGAAAGTGATAGCATTAATGGGCGGGAAAAAATGAAAATGCAAGTTCTCAACTTCTTCATCTTTTCTGTACCCACAATTTTCCATTCCCCTGAATAATGGGACATTAGTGTTATGCAGAATAAGAGAGAGCACAGAAATATGGCATCAAAGCCATTTCGGAATTTGATCCCCGTATACGTAGATGTGGCAACGAATTTCAGAATATTTAAGGAAATTACATAGCTCAAAATATTTAAATATATCACATAGCTACAATCGCAATGGAAGCTAATGTTAACTGGAAAATAGCTAAAGATGTTGGTATTATTGATTCCTCCATGAATAAAACCTTTTATAGGAAACTTATGGTCCTTAGTGGGTTGGGATATACTTTTGATGCACTTTCTACAGCGATAATAGCTTTTATACTTCCTATAGTTACGAATCCATTTAAACTCACTGGGTTAGAATCAGGTGTGCTTGGGGCAAGTGCTTTGATTGGCTACCTTGTTGGTGCAACCTTTTGGGGACTGGTGGGAGATAAGTTTGGGAGGAAGAATTCAATACAGTATACGTTAATCATCTACACGATTTTCACCTTGCTCAGTGCATTTTCTATGAATTTTACCCAGTTAACATTGTTGAGAATAGTTGCGGGTTTTGGGGTAGGTGGGGAAAGTGCAGTTATTGCCCCTTACTTCAGTGAATTCATCCCTAAATCAATACGTGGCAAGTACACCGGCTATGTAACGGGTTTCTTTTCGTTTGGGTTTATTGCGGCAGCTATTTTAGGATATTTTGTAGTTCCGATCCCTGTTGTTGGGTGGAGAATTGCAACAGTAATTGCTGCTTTGCCTGTCTTCTATGTAATAGTGTTCAGATTTAAATTGCCGGAGTCACCAAGATGGTTAAGGCTTAAGGGAAAAGATAAGGAAGCTGATGCAGTATTAACAATTATACATGGAAGCACCGAACTTCCAAAAACAATTGAAGGGATAGACAGCGACAAGTATATTGAAAGAATATTTTCAAGTTTGGAAAGGGCAAAGGATAAAAGTAAAAACAAAGAGAACAGTTTCAAGACTATTTGGTCAAAAAAATATATCAGGAGGACAAGCATGCTTTGGATACTCTGGTTTTCAACAGGTTTCGCTTATTATGGGTTTTTCACATTTGCACCCACCCTTCTTGTAGATCTGGGCTATACCATTGTGACATCGCTGGGGGTCTCTTTGCTTTCATATATTATGCAAACCCCGGGTTATTTCTCTGCAGCTTACATTGCTGAAAAGATAGGAAGAAAAGCACTTCTGGCATTTTTTATGCTCGCTGGTGCCGTTGTTGCTATTGCCCTGGCTTACAGCAGAAATTTTGACTCAATTATAATTCTTTATGCCTTGATGTCATTCTTCCTGAACGGGCTGTTCGGTGGAGTTTACATATATACCCCGGAACAGTATCCTACTGAATTCAGGACCTCAGGAATGGGTTATGCATCCTCTTTTGCAAGAGTCGGAGCAATAATATCACCAATACTTTTTGGGACGCTAATACTTTCAATACATTTTTCCGGAGTGTTTATCATGAGTTTTATAATAATGCTTATCGGTGCGTTGGCAGTTATAATTTTGGGAAAAGAGACTACCAGCCAGGATCTCGAGGCTACTTCTTCGCCAGACATAATAGGTGAATCGGCTTGAATGTAGTGGTGAAAAATGTTAACATAGTTGATGTTAAGTCAGGGGCAATAAGTGAAAACAGTAGCATTCTGATACAGGATGGGCAGATAACTGAGATAGACAAGGGTTCGTTAGGCCTGCCAGGCAATCCAAGAGTTATAGATGGTGAGAATAACTATGTGATACCCGGCATGGCTGACATGCATGTTCATTTAAACTGGGACGGGGGTCCCGATCCCCGGCGAAAGGTGATAGAAGAAGGAAGCAAGATAGCAATTTTAAGGGCATACAAAAATGCCATGGACCATTTGAGAATTGGTGTTACTACTCTGTTAGACGTTGGTTCAATGGACGACCTCGCAATAGATTTGTCTACCGCTATAAAGAATGGTGTAATAACTGGTCCCAATGTGTACTCCACAGGAAGAATAATCTGCATAATAGGTGGACATGGAGCTGGCCTGGGTTATGAAATCAGTGGGCCTGGTGATGCACTGAGGGCCACAAGGACACTTATTAAAAATGGGGCCGATTTGCTGAAAATTGCTGCCACCTCTGGAGCTTATGGAGCCTTTGGCGCAGAAAAGTTAGAATCAATCCAGCTGGATCCTGAGGAAATAAGGACAATAACGTCCGAGGCGGGTAAATACAGAATAAAGGTAAATGCGCACGCATTGAATCTCGATGGTATTAGAAACTGTGTAAACAACGGAGTTTCAATAATTCATCACGGTGCTTTTTTAGACAAGGAAACCGCCAGGCTAATGAAGCAAAAAGGGGTATCCCTGGTTCCAACATTACTTGTTTACCAGAAACTCTCTGAAAAGGTTCCCGGTGTTATGCCAGAAGCTATTAAGAAAGCTTCTGAAGTTATTAAACACCATAAAGATGCATTTTTGAATGCTATGGAAGCGGGGGTGAAAATAGCAGGAGGGACAGATGCTTATTCCCCTAATTTTGGCGGATTCCCAAGAATTATAGATGAGGCCATATTGATGGGAGAATATGGAATGAGCAACCAGGAAGTTCTGAGGTCAATTACAATTAATGCGGCTGAGCTCTTGGAGAATGATAAAACAAGCGGTTCAATCGAGAAGGGAAAAGAAGCAGATCTGGTCTTTTTGAAGGACAACCCAATCAAAGACCTTAAAAATCTGAAGAAAGTCACAAAAGTGATTTTTAGGGGTATAGAAATTTAAGGTTATCAGGCTTCCTTATAGATATGGATCCGGGTAGGTGCCTGGTGCCCTGAGGAAATGCCATTGAATGAGTTCCTGCGGTGAACACAATTCAGTTTTGCCGTGCAATGATTCTAAAATAATTCTCCAGTTAATTTTTATTTTCCTAAAATAAATCCCCTGAAGTTGGATACAGTTTGAACCCGGCACCTGAATTTTAAAATGGCAAAATATATTTTGTTTGCCTTAATACCCAATGCAATGAAAGCATTATTCGTGGGAGGAAACGGTTACCTTGGACGAAACCTGATGAAAAGGATGGCTCATGAGGAGACTTCTTATTATTCACGCCATAAAATAGATCAACCTGGATACGAACAGTTCAACTGGTTGGAGGGTGATGTTGGAGATCACGAAAAACTAGTCCCACTTGTTAAAGATTATGACATTATTTATTACATGGCCAATTCCTATTCGCAGGACGAGAAAGAGTCATTTAATGCAAATGTGCAGGGAATTAAATCCATTGCCAATGAAGTTAAAAGAATAGACAAGAACCAAAGGCTGATTTATTTTTCAACCGCTAATGTTCATTACGGCACCAACGAATATTTCAGAACAAGGAGGACAGGCGAGGATAACGCAACCCTGGCTAAAAACCACCTGAATGTAAGGCTTTCTTTTGTCTTTGGCGGAGAGGGGGACAATTTTCTTAAGATTATAGAAGATTTGTTTGCTAAAGGGCTTGACAGATTCCCAAAGACAGGGAGGCTGTGCCCCACACATATGGATGATCTGGCTGAAACACTGAAGAAAAGCGACAAAACTATAGGGGCAATCTATACAAACTCAAGTTCAATGATAACATTTCTTGATGCGATGAACATATATGGAAAGAAAATGGGAAAGCCTGAAGTGAAAGAAGCAGCAGGGTTTCTGTCCAGGAACATTGAGGAGAAACTTATTGAAGAGAAAAAGATAGATAAAGTTCTTTTCGACAGATTAGTGACAGATTATTACAGGGAGACCAGTTCTGTAATTAGATTTATCAAGAATGAGAAAAAATTTGAAGATTATATAACTGCCCTGCCTAAAGCATAACATGCCCTATGGCTTCCCTGTAAACAAAAACACTTAATTTTGATAAGTATTTTAAATTGTAATCAGAGACAAATTCACTGAAATTATCATCTTTTTTCAATAATGTGAGGTTTTTCAGTGCTTCCGACAAATGTGCATGTGCTGCGAGGAGATGTGACGCACGAATATCGCCAGCAGACATTTTGGCCTTCATATCTAGCCAGACGTCATCCGCATGGTTCAGTTTTTTTCTGTGCTCATCAGAAAGGACTGTATCGCTGTCCGAAAGGTTTTGATAAAGTTTGTCTTCCATTTCAAGCAATTCACGGGTTGCATCGATCCTGATGCCAGTTGAAACCGCAAGCCCAAAGGAAGAGAATGCAAGCTTCATGCTGGAATCATATTGAAAATATGGCGATTCATTGCCTATGTGTTCCCCCAGCAGGTCACAGAATCTTGTTAAAACATTTTCATTGTTTTCTGAATTCGGCTCCATAATCATACATTTCCTCAAACTATATACAGTTAATTTACAGTTCATTGCTAATATTCAATATAAATTTTTTAATAAAAATTGAGGAAATAGTGCTAATCTGAACTCCCTGAGAAACTAAGTAGCTCTGGGCAGATTCGAACTGCCGTCGGCGGGTCCAGAGCCCACTATGCTTGGCCACTACACCACAGAGCTATACACTCCCTATTTAACAACAATATTAAAATCTTTCAATAAGGCCAGGTGGAATGAATATGTAAAAAATTCACAGCCATTTATGAAAAATTAATTATAAAGACAACATATATGGTATTGTGAAGAACTGGTCTGTACATTTCTATTTTGATGAAGACTTTTCATGGAAATCACTGGAAAAGGCATTTACTGAGATATTTGATATTGTAAAAGGTGAGAAGAAACTGTTGCCTGAGGAAGAACAGCAGATTCAGGTCAAGTATGAACTTAACATGAGGGAGATAAACAATAACAAAAAACCTATTGGCTTTTATTCCGATCAGACAGACCTTTCCCTGCTCTTCCCCCTGGAAGTCAAGGAAATGATAGTTGCAAGATTATCGCCAAATGAGAATATACATGAAATAGGGGATCGGATAAGCAAAGTGCTGAAAACAAAAAAGATCAAGTTCAAGATGGACTATGATAAAATGATTCTAATTGATGTCATAAAGAGCAGGAAGTAAAATATTCCATTCAGTAATTTCAGATAACTAAATGCATAATTAGTCTTATTTTCTTAAGTGGTGTGAATATTACAAGTGCGAGGGCCCATTGCTCTTCCGCCAATATAGGTTCAGGGTTCGATTCATTTGGCATTTGCCATGATGCCTTCCATGTTGACGGAACCATAACCATTAATGACCCACACAAACCATTCGAAGCCGTTTTTAATGGAAACTCGAAAAATATTGATGATATAGAGAACAGTGCAGTTGCAGTTGTCAGGAAAATGGCACTGGACATGGAAATTAAAGGGAAATTCACCATCAGCTTTGATTCCAGCATTCCGGTTGGCATGGGCCTTGGAAGCAGTGGTGCAGCCTCGGTTTGCTCAGCAATTTTATTAAACAGGCTGTTCGATCTGAAACTTTCAGAAAAAGAAATTATAACGTATGCGTCCCATGGTGAAAATTTTGCAGCCGGGAGCTATCATCTGGACAATGTAACCGCATCAACTTTGGGGAATTTCTCTGCTGTTTTTTCTGATTCACCATTGAGAATAAGAAATTATCCAATTTCCGGGGGAATAAAATTCCTTGCCATAGTTCCGTATATAACTGCCAGGAATAAAACGATGGAGAACAGGAAACTGATACCTGAGGCTGTACCCTTTAACAGCACTGTAAATAATGTAAAATTCTCCACATCGCTGATTGCTGGAATACTTACAGGTGACAGGGATCTGGTTGAATATGGCCTGAATGATAATATTGTTGAAGTTGCAAGAACTTCCAGATATCCTTTTTTCCCTGAGATAAGATCAATATGCCAGAGAAATAAAGCCATTGGCCTCATACTAAGCGGGTCAGGGCCTGCAATGCTATGCTTTACGGATGAAAAGACAGATGTGAAACAGATTCAAAAGGAATTAGATGCCTATTTCAAAAGGAATGGATTAGATTTTATAACTTCAATCTCATATCCAACGACTGGTGCATATGAACGAAACTGAAGATCACGTTATGAACGATGCCATACTCCCGCCAGATTATCCAATCACTTTTCCAATATTCCAGACTTCATCTTATCTCTTTCCTGAAGGCAAAAAGTACAGGTATTCCCGGGAAGCAAACCCAACGGTCGAGGAGCTGGAAAGGCAGATCAACATACTTGAGAAGACAGAAAAGAGTGTTTGCTTCTCCTCGGGGATGGGCGCAATTACCACAACTCTTCTTTCTCTTATAAAACCGGATGATAAAGTGATAACAACACTTGACACATTTGCCAGAAGTTCCAGATTTATCCACGATTTTCTTGGAAAATGGGGGATTAAAAGCGAAATTTGCCCTCCAGGCACGGAAAATCTGCTGAATTCCATTAATGAAAAGTCCACTGTTTTAGTGGAAACAATTTCAAACCCATCGCTCAGGGTATATGATTTAAAAAGAATTGCGGAAAAGGTCCACTCATACAATGGAATTCTTATATGCGATTCTACATTTGCAACCCCAGAAAATACCAATCCTGCCGATTATGGCGCTGATATTGTGATTCATAGCCTCTCCAAATTTATATCAGGGCATAACGATGTTATAGGAGGAAGTGCATCAGGTGGTTCTGAACTGATGGAGAAGATAGACCTTATGAGAAGAACGGTGGGAACAAATATGGATCCTAACACTGCATACCTCACGATTAGGGGAATTAAAACGCTTCAGATAAGAATGAAAGAAATAAATAAGAACGGCATAAGCGTCGCCCGCAACCTGTCCTCTGTAGAAGGCATAGAGGATGTTAATTATCCTGGCCTTGAAAATCATGTGGATTTTGAATATTCGAAGGATCATTTGAAAGGATATGGCGGTGTTTTGACTTTCAGGACAAAAAAGAAGCATGAAGACCCGTATGAAATTTTCAAATTATTGAAACGAGTCAGGCCTGCCAATACCCTTGGCGGGGTTAATTCGATAATTGCCCACCCTAAAACAATGTCCCACAGATCGCTCACAGAAGAGGAACTGAGCATATTGAAAATTGACGGCCAGACTTACAGGCTGTCAGTGGGGATTGAGGATGCAGAGAGCATTGTGAATGATATAAGAAATGCATTGTAGAAAAATCATTGAATAAGTTCTTCAAATAGCAATGCAGATTTAAATGGCAAAAAAATTAGCCAGAAAGCCAC
>JAKAVO010000035.1 GCA_021817255.1 Thermoplasmata archaeon | reverse complement strand
ACTCAGCATAGGTGCAATAGACGGGCTAATAACTTCTCTCATGATAACCAGCAATGCAATCATCAGCAAGTCAAATGTAATGTTTGAAACTGCACTGAGAATCAGCATGGGTTCTGCCGTTGTGGGAGCGGCCAGTTTCTTTGTAGCAGAATATGGAAGGTTGCGCCAGGGGGAATACAGGATTGCGCGGCTTTTAAATCCCTCCATGACGCAGAACGAAAGCAGGAGCCACGTAATTAGAAGAAATCTTACTGATGCATTCAGAGGGGGGTCCTTTTCTTTTATAATGGGGTTTATTGGAGCTGCGATTCCCATATTGAGTTATTCCGTCCTGCATGCAGAAGGAATCTATTCACTCACATTTTCTTATTTTGCACTAGGAATGCTTGGAATATTCCTGGGGAAGAGCTCTGGGGGAAAGATGTCAAACTGGTTCCTGTCGCTGGTAATTCTGGGGGTTATAATGACAGTAGTTGGATACTTCCTAAAAATAGTATCATAATTACTGATTGCAATGAAAACTATAAACGAAAGTGTGCAATGAGTTGGAAATGTCAAAGCTCATTTATCTTTTATCGTTGAGTTTTTTCTTCCTGATTTCTGTAATTCTTCAGATTGTTGAAGGGACAATAATTTTTTCAGCTGCAACATATGCTCTTTTCTATCTAATTGTAGGCCTGGCGGCATTAATGCCTCTGCTTGAGTACGTTTTCAGCAAAAAAATGATGATATTGAGATTCTATCCAATAAGTATTTTCATTCTTGCAATGATCCTCTCAATACTTCTGGATTTCGCCTATTTTCCAGGACTGGTATTCCAGGCAATTGCACTGATTTTTGCCATAAGGTATATTGTAGATTTTGACGCTTTAAAAAGGTATCATCTTGCATACGTTTTTTATGGCTTTATGATGCTGGTCCTTTCATCGCTCCTGAGGGAAATCCCATATCAAAATATCAGCCAGGTATTAGTTTTCAATATTGGAGACGACATAAACGTTGCCGGAGTCCCATTTTTCTTCAGCAATGGTGTTGTAGTGGCAGGAATGAGATATTTTGTCTTTTCTTTCAGTTTCCAGTACATGGCAATCATCCTTATTCTTGGGTTTCTTTTGCTGGAAAATGCAAGAGGAGTAATCAATATTGCGAGAATTAGAAAATCTGGAAACAGCAGTGCTGTAAATCTGGTTTCCATGAGCTTTTCAGTCTTTTCATGCCAGTGTGAAACGATCACTTCCATTATTCCCGCAATAGGGGCAGAAATCCTCGGAATTATTTCTTTGCCTGTTATACTTGAAAGCCTTGCACTATCCATAGGTACATTTGCATATCTTCATTCTTTGAGAAATGGCAAGTATGGGATTTTTGGAAAACTGTGGAATTCAAGAAGGCAGGGAAAAGCTATCCTTGCTTTATCTATTTCTGCAATGGCAATAAGCCCAATTTTGGTTACGGTTGGGGTATTTTTCGGGTTTCAAAAAAATCTTCTCTTCTATTTTGGAACAAACCTGGGATTGTTTGCAGCATCTGCAATTGTCTTTACACGGCTATTTTATGAGATCAGACTGAATATTAAATTATCAAGAATGCTTTACATGGTTTTTTCAATTCTCACAATCCTCTTAATGGTTGCATGGTATTTCCCGGCCCTTTTGGAAATAACAATCAATAATGGCGTTATATTTTCAATAATGGGCATAGGCTCCATAATTTCAGGGTTGATCCTTTCATTCATGCTGATTCCTGTAGACAAGCTGAAGCGGTCTATAATATACGAATACATTGTTGGAATGTTCCCGGTTGTTTTTGTAGTCATCCTCTACTATACGGTAATTACCTCAAGCCAGATCTGGCCTGCTTTCAGCATTTCCACACAGCTAATCTTTGCCCTCATTCTATTAGGCATCAGCTTGCCTGTGATGTGGGCATTAACGAACTATTCAATATACGGAAATTATGTTTCCAATCGTTGAAGGTTGGAAGCAATATTCAAGTCTAAACGTGCATGGAGAAGATTAGAAACAGAGATATTGTTTCAAAACAATTTTTCAATGATTGGATCGATTTATTTTTCTTGATATCAATTTCCCGATATATTTCCTCAGAAATGCGTAAATAATAATTTTGAATTAGCCGGCATGCAGATTTCTATTGTATCCATTGGTGAAAGCCTGTTTCCAGTATTACACGAAAAGGATGGAATTAAAAGAGGGCATAAAATATCCAACCTGAACAGTTTCTACGCAGAAATCAAGAGCAATTTCAACTCTCTGGGGTTCGAGGATGTGGATGAAGGCACATTTAACAATGTAATCCCGGTTAGCCCCGAGAAAATACTATGCCCGGCTTTGAATTTCAAAAACCATTCTGCTGAGACGGCTCAAAAAAACCCGGATTTTCCTTATTTCTTTCCAAAATTCTCCAACGCGTTGACACACTATAATGGGGATATTGTTAAACATCAGGGAATTGAGCAGCTGGATTATGAGGGGGAGATAGCTGCTATTATTGGCAGGACTACTTTTCTTGCTTCAAAAGCAGAAGCCCAGGAGAATATTGCAGGCTTTGCAGTTGTTAATGACGTAAGTGCAAGGGACTACCAGAACCAATTTTCCCCTAACCTTGGAAAGAACTGGGTAATGGGCAAAGCAGCAGACACATTTCTCCCTGTTAGCAATACAGCTTTTATAGGTTCAGAAGAAGAATTTAGCATAAAGACAGAAGTAAACGGTGAACAGAGGCAGAATGGAAGCACCAGTGACATGATCTTTCCATTTGCAGATATGATTTCCTATCTCAGCAAAAATATCAGACTGGTTCCCGGAGACATGGTCCTGAGTGGTACACCCTCCGGTGTTGCCGCATCTGGAAGGTACCCATTTCTTAAAAGTGGAGATAAAGTGAAAATAACTTCAGGCAAAATTGGATACATTGAAAACACGGTAAAATAGAAAAAAATGAAATCTTAAGGCAGGAATTGAATGATATTTGAAGAAGATCGCGGGCAGCTGAAAGAAGCGGGGTTGCCATTCAATGTTTTCGTGCCGGATGATGGCAATTACTCATCATATGTGAGATATTCCTACACTCGCCCGACTTCCTTAAAACTGGTTATGGAAACGGAGTATGGCCAGATCAGAATAAAGGAATACTTCATGGATTGGTTTTATTATGGATTTCCAAAAAATCAGATGAAAAGCGCTATTGATTATTATGGCATGGAAAGCATCAGGAATGTAAAATTCCAGGGTGTTTCACATCTGATGTTTTCCGGGCTGGATTATAAGGGAAATTTTACGTCTACAATTTTTATTGGCGGAACATTGCTGGAGTTTAGGCATCCTAGGGAATTGGGTGCCCTTCCCGGGAAAATTCTGCAGGGGTTAAAACAGATCAACAAGGTTAGCAACAGCTTTATGGACAGTTCGTTTATATGCAATTACTGGACAGGCGATTCGTGGTTTGAAAATAACAGGATAGCAAGCCTGAAATGGAGAAAACTCTCAGGGGAATCTTTGTTTGATTATAAACCTGATTCAGTGGGTTCTCTTGAAAGAATGCATAAAATTTCAATATTAAAGAACAACAATGGAGAATTTTTATGGGTAGATATTTCAAGAAAGAACACAGGCATAAAGAATCTTAGATACAGATTTTCAAGGGGCGGAAACATCTTCAAAATTACTAAATCCTCTGGCAGCAGTTTCTTTGGTTCCATTTCAGAATATGGCCCATACCTTTACCAAACAGAAGATGAGAATTTTGTTTATACAGTAACAGTTCCAAGAATGGATGAATTTGTTGCAGATATAGGGAATTTCCATACATCTATGGAAAATTTAAATTTGAGTTCGTTTCTACCCTGATCAATGCCGTTTAGATATGACATAGGAGTTTCATCAGGCAGAACTAATGAAAAGGGAGGGATTGATCTTGGAGCAGGGACGGATGGAAACCCTTACAGAATTAACTCCAAATCCCTGATGTTCCACACTTTAATTACCGGAAGGACAGGGACAGGAAAATCCAACCTCCTCCTAAACATCAGCAAAAATATCCTTCAGATAGAAAAGTCGAATCTCATCGTTGTTGACTTTCACGGTTCGCTTTCAAACAGTATCATTTCAATGATCGGCAAACAGAGCCTTATATATCTGGGAGCCTCTAAAAACGGGCGAAAATCAGTTAAGATGAATATACTGAAAGGTGCATCAGAATCATCTGTATCATTCTATCTGACTCAGGAAATATTCTCTAGGGAATCTTCCTTATCCAGTGGCACATGGGGGCCAAGGCTTCAGACAATATTCACTTCAGTGCTCAGGGAATCTTTGCAGATAGATCCGGAATCCACTTTAAGCGACTTTATGGACACCCTTCTATCAAGGGAAAAAATGAAAACCCTGGCGGAACAATGCAAAAACGAAAGCAAAAAAGTCGTCGAAAACCTAATCTCAAGGTGGCAGTCATGGATTGAGTACAGCACAAGCTCCATAAATAAGCTGTATCCAATAATCAGCGATCCCCATG
This sequence comes from Thermoplasmata archaeon, assembly GCA_021817255.1. Taxonomy (GTDB): domain Archaea; phylum Thermoplasmatota; class Thermoplasmata; order Thermoplasmatales; family Thermoplasmataceae; genus Cuniculiplasma. The sequence continues at coordinate 1,651 of JAKAVO010000035.1, read as the reverse complement.
TCAGATCCCTTGTTTCATCAAGAGCTGAGAGCCTGGATATTATAAGGGAACTGAAAGAAGGGAATAAGGTGGTGGTTCTTGATGTCTCGAAAACAAGATTTTCATCAACACAGGGAAGAATAATATCATCTCTGGTTCTTAATAGAATCTGGACAGATATACTGAAGGAAGGGGCAATATCACCAACAATGATTATTGCAGATGAAGCGCAAAACCTCAATTCGAGTGTTCTATCTGAAATACTGAGTGAGGGGAGGAAGTTTAATGCATATGTCACTGTTGCTTCACAATATCTTGATCAATATGACAGATACACAAAAGGAGCTCTGCTCTCAAATTGTGGTTCCATATATTCATTCAACGTATCCGAAAAGGATGCCCTCGATGTGAGCAATGTAATCACAAACAGGAAAAAAAGGGGAGAAACATTGAAATCTATTCTGCTAGGCTCTCCCCATAATGCAACACATTTTGACTTTCTGTCAGCAAACGGAATTGAAGTAAACAGTTTCACACCGTACCTGATCAAAGCAACTGGCTCAGAAGAAAACCTGGAAAATAGAATTGAGGAAAGCATTAACAGATTTGGGAATGAAGTTCAGGAGACGCAGCAGGAAATTGAATTAATGCCGGAACATTCATATTTATTGTCCTTTATGCTCCGTTTTCTTGAGAATAAGGGGCTTTTCCCGGAAAAAGAGAAAAAATTAAACGATTTAAGGCCTGACATCATGTTTTTCCACAACAACAAACCATTTGTCATCGAAATTGAGGTTTCAGACTTGGAGAAATTTTCAAGAGCCATAGAGAAAGCTGTAAACTATAACACCATGAAATTGATATTTCTCTGTGGCAGGGATAAAGGGAAGTTGCTTTATGAAAAGTTTGAGTCAAAGGAAAGCGTCATAAAGGCATTGGAAAATCTGCAAATGAAGGGAATTGGATCATATTTCGATTTCAGGAAAATAATAATCTGCGAAGAACGTGGAGGTATGCTATACCTGATAGATAAAGGCAAATTCACAAGATTCTCATTGGAAAAACTTGATTCATACAGAACATTCAGGAATAAAGAAAATATAGATGAGCCATTTTTGGAGTACCTGATGAATGAAATGGAAAGGAAGAAAATGCACATCCTTGAACAAAAAGAACTTCGTGGCATTGGTGAGATCTGGGGCGAAAATTGCAGTTTGGACATGAAAGAAAATGGGTTAACGCTGTTTGATCTTTATGAATAATTATTAAATGAGAATTAATGACTACAAATACCCTTTATTAATTTGAGAAATATATTTATAAGGCTTTAACCATGTAAAAAACAATGATATCTGAGGAAGTAAATGAAAACAATTTCTATGAAAAAACATACCAGTTTGTAAAGAAGCACAGCGCAATTGACAATGAGTTTATCAACAGGTTTGCCAGGGGAGATGTAAGCGTGGATGAATTCAAGCGGTTCTCAGTGGAATTCTTTCACTTTACACGGGAATGGCCTGCTATTCTTTCAACACTGCTTGTAAATACCCCTGACGAGTCCGATGCTGCCAACCTGACAACAATTCTCGTCTCGGAACTTGGGGATATGGATCCAACAAAGAGGCATGAGTTGCTTTACAGAAAATATCTGAGAAGCCTGAATATGGATCCA
>JAKAVO010000034.1 GCA_021817255.1 Thermoplasmata archaeon | reverse complement strand
TTTCTTCATAAATATTAATTAATGCTTGTCAAATCTGAGATAGATGGAGACCTCAATGGAGATAATCAAAAGTTACTATTTTTCAGGAAAAGACGTAGGCCTCTATGAGCACCAGCAAAGATCCATTGATGAGATAGAACAGGGCAGAAGTGTTCTGGTCTCTGTGCCCACTGCTTCAGGAAAGTCTTTAATAGCTTATTATTCCATAATAAGGGCAGCAAAAATGGGATTGAAATCCATGTATATCTGCCCCTTAAAAGCCCTCGCAAGGGAGAAATACGAAGAACTCAGGGAAATTGGCAAAGGGCTGTTCAATGTAGTGCTAAGCATTGGTGATCTGGATGCCGGCACAGACATAGTGAACCGTTTTGATGTGATAGTCTGTACCTCTGAGAAGGCAGATTCACTTATGCACCATAACCCTGATTACTTTAATGAAATAGCAGTTCTTGTTATTGATGAGATTCACAATATCGGTGACCAGACAAGGGGCCCAACCCTTGAGATACTATGCACCACAGCTCGGATAGTTAATCCTGATATTCAGATAGTAGCTTTGTCAGCAACCCTTCAGAATGCACCACAAATTGGCCAGTGGCTTAATGCAAGTGTCGTTAAAAGTGATTTTCGCCCTGTGCCGCTGGAGAAGTTTGTAATTTTCAGGGACAAGCTTCTAAATGATGAATTTGGGCAGGTAGATACTCTGAAAATGGGCATATACGAACTTATAAAAAAAATTCTTTTTGATGGCGGGCAGGTCCTATTATTTCTGAATACCCGGAAGAGGGCTGAAAAGTTTGCTTCTGACATAAGCGAACAGATGGATGAGAGAATGTTTCCCGGAGATATTGAAGTTATAAGTGAAAATGGGGACAGAAATGCAGAATCTATCAACAGAATGGCTAAAAGGGGTGTGGCTTTCCATCATGCAGGGCTGAATTCCAGCGTCAGAACTTTCGTGGAAGAAAATTTTAAAAGTGGCAGGTTGAAGGTCATAACTGCGACACCTACGCTGGCTGCAGGCATTAATCTTCCGGCAAGAGCTGTAATTATCAGGGATCTGACAAGATTTTCAGATGGTTATTCTTCATATATCTCAAACATGGAAATAGAACAGATGCTTGGAAGGGCAGGGAGGCCAAAGTATGACACAAGCGGAGAGGCCTATATTTTCTGCCCTTCCCAGGGAGCAGTTGATAAGGTAAAGGACTTTTTTGAAAAAGGTGTCGAGCCAGTTGAGTCTGCCATGGGCAAAGAAAAAATTGTAAGATTCAACACGCTGGCTCTTATAAGCAACCACTTTTGCACAACTATTGATTCTCTTTATTCATTCTTTGATTCTACCCTGTATACATCCCAGAATGGTGAAGGGACACTGAAGGACTATGTTGATCAGGTCATCAGCTACCTTGAAAATTATGGTTTCATAAAAACAAAGGGGCAGATCCTCAGTTCAGAAAAACTTGGCACAATAACAGCCAATCTGTATATAGATCCTGAAACAGCCAAGATTTTGGTGGACATGTTTGAAGAAACCCAAGAAGATATTTCTGTTCCAAGATTGCTTTATAATATCTGCAAAACACCAGACATTTTTACCCTGTTCCCAAACAGGGATGATTATGCGTTGTTGAGCGATTTTTTTGACGAGATTTCAGAAACACCGGAAGATGAGGATGACATTGCTGCAGGCAAAACAGCCCTGATGCTGCTTGACTGGATTAATGAAGTCCCTATATATGAAATAGAGGAGAAATTCTCTGTTGGGGCAGGTGATATAGAATCCAGGAAATCATCTGCAGAATGGATATCAATGGCAGCTTCAAGGCTTGCGGCAGAATTCAGGAGAGAACTGTCTTATCCCCTTGACATTCTGAGTTTGCGGCTAAAGGAAGGAATCAGAGATGATATTATGGCACTGATATCCCTGCCGGGGATAGGCAGAGTGAGGGCAAGAAGACTGTATGAAAATGGGTTTAAGAAACCATCAGATATTGCAAATGCAACTGTGCAGAGCATTGCTGTGCTGAGAGGGTTCTCAAAAACAATGGCGGAAAATGTGATAAAGAGCTCAAAGGCAGCAGGTGGTTCCACTGAGTGAGGTCATTCACATAAAAGTTGATAAAGCCAGGGCGCAGAAAACCCTGGAAAAGTTAAAGAAAGACGGAATTTTTCTGCCTCAGTTTGAGATAAGGAAAGAAGGGGATCAAATACTCATTCCTGTCAAAAGGGCAGTGGACATGGAAGAGAGCATGATTCTGGAGAGTGAACCGAGGGAACTGAAGGTCATGCCACAGGGGCATGCAGGATCATTTGATCTTATTGGGGATATTGCTATTATACACGAAAGAAAGAGGCTTGACCTGAAATTCATGGTTGAATTTATATTAAAATCCAAGGGAAATGTTAGGACAATCTACCTTGACAGTGGCATAAAAGGGGAGGAACGGTTAAGAAACCTGAAGCTTCTCCATGGTGTGGATGATCCAGTTACAATGTACAGGGAGAATAACATTTTCATGAAAGTGGACGTAAAGGGCGCATATTTTTCTCCGAGGTTGTCCACAGAGAGATATCTAGTCTCCAGAAATGTTGTTGATGGGGAATATATTTTTGATATGTTCTCTGGGATAGGGCCATTTACACTGAATATTGGAAAACAAAAGAAATGCAACATTGTGGCATGCGACATAAATAAGTGTGCAACAGACCTGTTGAAATACAACCTGTCCATAAATAAGCTTCAATCCAAAGTTGATGTGTATAATGAAGATTCATATAAAATTATAAAAGACCTTGGACCATTCCATAGAATAATAATGAACAATCCTGTGACACAATATGAATCCCTTGATGATATCCTGAAATCACTTATTGAAGGTGGAAAACTCAACATATATATGGTAGAAGGCCAGGAAATGATTGAGGAAAGAATGGAATACTTTCTGAAAAAGAACATGGTTCTTGAGTCAAAGAGAGTTGTTCATGGATATTCCAGAAATAAGTCAATGTACAGTTTGCAGTATAAGAGGGACACACCATGAGCCTCAGCAGGAAGATAGGAGACCTTACAGAAGAAATTTACGAAAAGGTACTGCTTGAACAGATAGCGAAGGACGGAAATGTGCCCTATCATGTTGGCATAATCACGGATGGAAACAGGAGATATGCGAATTCACATGGAATTGAATCTAATCTTGGCCACGTAAAGGGAAAGGAAAAACTGGAAGAAGTGCTTGAATGGTGCATGGAAATTGGGACAAGGGTAGTGACCGTGTATGCATTTTCAACTGAAAATTTTAAGAGGGACAATAAAGAGGTGGAATTTCTATTCACGCTCATAAGCAATTCGCTCTTGAACCTTATTAATGACGAGAGGGTGCAACGAAACAAAATCAGGGTAAAAATCATTGGCAGCATTGAGACTTTGCCTGGCTTTTTGCAGGACTCAATAAAGAAGGTCGAGGATGCCACGAAGGATTACAATGGGTATAAGCTGAATATTGCAGTTGCCTATGGGGGAAGGGAGGAGATTATTGAAGCCATCAGGAAGATTGCTGATGAATACAAACAAGGAAAGATCACCATGGATGACATCACTGAAGAAAATTTCAAGAAATACCTGTATGATGGCACAATTCCGGATCCAGACCTTATATTGAGGACAAGCGGCGAAGAGCGGGTTTCCAATTTTCTTCTATGGCAGGGTGCATACTCAGAGCTTTACTTTTCTGATGTCTTCTGGCCAGAGCTCAGGAAACTTGATTTTCTCAGGGCAGTCAGATCGTACCAGACCAGAAAGAGGAGGTTTGGAACCTGAATGTGGATTGGCCTGGATGACACAGATTCCAGAAGTGCCGGTTGTACAACATACATAGCATTTAAGATTGCGGTGAAATTTTCAGATCATGTGAATTCCCTCCCAAGGCTCGTGAGGCTGAACCCCAATCTAAAATACAAAACAAGGGGAAATGGTGCGTTGAGCCTGAGTGTTTCTGAAAAAAGAAAATCACCATGCATGCCAATCGGAAGATCTGAAGGGATGGATATTTCAATAAATATTGAAAATAGCAACCCAGAGCCTGTGGATACAGCATTCAGGAAGGAAATAATTTCTGAAGTTCTGAAGATTGTGGATCAGTACTATGAAAGAGGAGAAGCAAATACAAACCCGGGAATTGTTTTCACAGATAGAAAATTTGGCCCGGATATTTACAGGCTTGCCCTTGAAACCGACATACCAATGGAATATATTGAAAATATTTTGGCAAAAGAACATTCCGAATATTATAAAATAGGCAATGGGAGGGGCATTGTGGGTGCAACAGCTTCCATTTCATGGGACAGAAAAAAGACAACCTATGAACTCCTCAATTACAAATACCCTAAGGCAGGAATCATTGATGAAGATGTAAAGAGAAAAATAGGAAGGATTGCTGAATCGTATGAAAGCACATTCAACAACTTAGACGCAGAGGATGGAAAAATATGCCTCTTCCCAAGGGAACGGACGCCTGTCATATATGGGGTCAGGGCGCTTGAATTCCATGAACTGAAACAGGTACAGGATGAGATAAACTCAGTGTTTCCGGAGTTTTCCAAAAATTACATGATTTTCGCTACAAACCAGGGGACAGATGATCATATATTGAAACACAAATCTAATGAGAATTTTAAAGAATTGGCATCCTATGAAATCACGGGATACGTATCAAAGATGCCATTCAGGAGAAAAGGAGGGCATCTCTTTTTCAAGGTGAGAACCGGGGGAATTTCAATTGACGCCGTTGCCTTCGAGCCCTCAAAAGGATTCCGCAAAGAAGTGGAGAAACTTCAGATAGGCGATAATGTCAGGTTGTTTGGCTCTTTTTCCGGTGGAACCATAAAGATAGAAAAGATAGAGATAATTCATCCTTCAGTCTTATATGTGAGGAAAACACCAGTGTGCCATAATTGTGGCTCAAAAACATCCAATATTGGTTCTATGAAATACAGATGCAACACATGCAAAACAATGCTTGAGCCGGAGTATATTAAAAAAGATGAAATGGAAAGGCCCATGAAAATGGAACCGCCAGTTTATGCCAGAAGGCATTTATCAATGCCATGGAAACTTGAAAATGCATCATTTGGAAGTGATGAACATGAATTTTAACATTTCAGTTACAGGCGTTCCTGGCACCGGGAAGACCACTCTGTGCAAATCTCTTGGGAAGGAGGGGTGGAAGATTCTGGATCTGAACGAATTTGCACTGGAAACTTCCTGCCTGGAAGGCGATATTGTTGACCTGGACTGCCTCATCCCAAAAATTAATCCCCATATGGGTGCCATCCTTGATTCCCATTACTCACATCTGGTACCTTCATTTGCTGTAATTATAATGGAATGTTCTCCAGAAATTCTTCGAACGAGGCTGGCTGATAGAAGGTACGATAAGAAAAAGATTGAGGAAAATGTGGATTGCCTGTTGAGTGACTGCATAGGTTCAGAGTGCGCTGAAAACTATCCTGAGAACAGGATCTTAAGATTAAACTCCGGGGCTGAAGATGAAATAAGCATCCTGGAAAAAGCAGTTAACTTTATCAGTAAAATGGAGATGAAGCACAATGGCACTTGATTCCATGAGAGGAAAGGCTAATCCTTTGCTCGAAAAGATGAGCAAACCATTCATGAGATTCAATCCAAATACTTTAACAATTATTTCGTTTATCTTTGCGCTCTTGGCAGGAGTATTTATTGCATTGAGTGGCAGGGTTATTTCAGCCTATTTTCTGCTTGTTGGTTTTCTTCTAATACTTCTGTCCTCACTTCTCGATGCAATGGATGGATTCGTGGCACGCAAGAAAAATATAAATTCCAAAGCAGGCGATATGCTTGACCACACCTTTGACAGATATTCTGACATAGCACTGATCACAGGCTTTGCCTTTTCAATTTATGGAAATGTGTATATCGGAATCCTGGCCCTTGGAGGTGTTTTCATGACCAGTTACCTTGGCACACAGGCTCAGGCACTTGGGCTGAAAAGGAATTATGGAGGCATACTTGGAAGGGCTGACAGGCTCGTATTGATGCTGCTGATCATTCTTATAGAAGTCGTATTCCCATTCAATTACCTCTTTTATATTCACATAACTCCCATAAATATTCTGCTTCTATGGTTCCTTATTGCTGGTTATATCACTTCTGGAGAGAGATTTATCCAGGCCATGAGAGACCTGAAACATATGGGCTGAAAATTTCATCAATGAAAACGTAAAATTAATATACCTTCATGATGTCAGTTATGTATGCGACGATTGTCAGCCATCGGTAAGACTAATAGAATGCATGGCAGCAGAGCAGAAATAGATTTAAGTGTTAAAAAAGAAGCCAACGAACTGAGAAATGGCTTTATAACTTCAATTATAGCCA
>JAKAVO010000015.1 GCA_021817255.1 Thermoplasmata archaeon | reverse complement strand
ACTGAGAGAAATCCAAGGCTCTGCAAAAATGCAGACAGGATTGAATAGCTGAGGACGCGTACCCTGAAAATGCGGAATGGAATCAAAGGTTTTGATATGTGCCTCTCAGCTGATACAAATGCTATAAGCACAACTGTGCCTGCAAGAATGATAATTTCATTGAGTGTTGTGATTCCATTTGAGGTTATATTAACCCCACCATAGGCAAGCAGTGTGAGTGATGCGCCAAGCAATGTTGCCCCGGGTATGTCCAGCTTATTTTCCACCCTTTCCCCGGGATTGATGTTTTTAAATGCGAATACGAATGCAAAGATTCCAATTGGAACATTTATGTAAAAAATATATTGCCATCCAATAAATGTGGTTATGACTCCACCAAGAACAATGCCGAGCATTGCACCTGAGTTGAACCCGATTGCTGTGTATCCAAAAACTCTCCCCCTTTTCTGTGGCGGAAAATTGTCAGCGACTATTGCTCCACTGTTGGATTGGATCATTGCAGCGCCCAGTGCCTGAATCGCCCTGAAGCCAATCAGCTCATATATTGATGCTGATGCCCCACACAAAGCGGAACCTATTGTGAATACAGCCAGTCCTGAAGTGAATATTTTTTTCCTGGTTACAAGGTCCCCCAATCTTCCAAGCTGCGTTGTGCCTACAGCAATAACGAGCAGATAGATCAGGATTACCCAGATTGAAAGAGACAATTGCGTCTTAAAATAACCGTTGATTGTAGTTAGGGCCAGAAGGACTATCGTTGAATCGATCGCTCCCATAAGGACGCCGATCAGCAAGACCAGGATCAGCTTTCCTTCTCTTTCCATATTACGTCATTCTATTTTCGATATTTAACCTGATTATGAATAATATTGAAATAACCAATAAAATAGGCTCTTTATTTCATAGTTATTATTTTTATTTCAAATGCCAATAGGAAATGTTTAATTACTCGGGAAGTAATCGTACATCGATAAAATGGCAATTAAATTAAGGAAAAGTGAGGATGACAAACAATTTGAGACGAGGAGCAAGATTCGAAATTACAAATCGCAGATAGATCGCGGGCTGAAGCGCCAGCAACAATTGATGGCACAGGCAATTGCCAATATAAAGAAAGCAGCTTCAATTAAAGACAAGAAGGGAATGCTGAATGCAGCCCAGAATGCCGTTAGGATAAAGAGTTCCGTGGAATATCTGAAGAGTTTTTCACTCTACCTTGACAACCTTGAAATCACCTTTGAATTTGTCTATAACGAAAGAAGAAACAATGAAATATTGTCAGATGCAAATAAGGAACTGAACAAAAGAATGCTGTCCGAAGAACAGGCAAGGCAGATAGAAAATAATATTCAGGCCATAAACCAGAAAACTGAAGACCTCGAAAGAAGACTTGAAGACCAATTTGGAAATATAAATCAGAGCCTGGATGAGTTTGCTTCAAGGGGTGGAGAGAATGTGGAAGAAGTTATTGGAAGCATCCTCGGAGTGGAAAACAAGGACTCTGAAGAAAAATCAGGTAAGGAAATTGACGATCTCATAAGCAAGATAATGGGAGAAAACTCAAAAACCTAGTATTTTTACAGTATTAAAAGCCACCCGAAAAATATTTTGAATGGGTAATTGTCTTTTTCATCATATGGAATTCTTAGTATTCCATCAATCATTTCTGTTTCTATTGAAATTTTCTTCTCTTTATCAGATTTTGTCTTGATTCTTGGCCTTATAAATATGGTGTTTGTAGGCAAATGATTCTGAATAATTTTTTTTGTCAGGGGGAGGAGCATCACAGTTTCCTTTGGTGACTGCCCTTCAATATCAACAGAGCCAGGCTGGAAGTTGAACAGCAGGAAACAGAATTTTGGCTCAGGCAGGTTCTTCTTCCTGTTATTCAGTATATTTTGAAGAAGGCTGGCGATCTTTGAGTCGTAATCGCTTAAATTGGAAAACATGGATTCATCGATGAAGACTGCATATGCCTTTCCATTGCTCAGGTTGCCTATGGGCTTGTCCTTGTTCTTTTCAAGCCTCTTGCCGTCCCAATCAGTAATAGTAAGGTGTTCAATCTGGTGTGTCCCCTTTCTCTGCAATTCTATGGAAACGACGTTATTTTTTTCGTGTTGGTTTTTTTCCGGAAACTGGCCGGAAACTATGATGCTGTTAAGAAGTGATTCCATTGTTTCTATTCCCTGTTTAATGTCCCATGTGAATTTGGTATTATCTGTCAGATAATCCATGAAATTGAGGAAAAAAGCAAGAAATGTCGTCTTGCCCGAATTTTCCAGTCCAACAAGGTTGAGTGTGGAAAAACTTTCTGCTGTTACTTCATATAAAACCCCATTCTGGTTTGTCCCCCGCACTATCATTGACCTTTCATAATTCTTGAATTTGTCTGTTTCATCTTCATTCATGAAAGAGAATCTGAAGGGTGTTGCTATTGCTGAAGCCGCATAGGAAATTGCAACTATGGAAAGAAAACTGGCAAAATAAATCTGGCTAGCCGCAAGCTTGAGATTTAGTTGTGGGAAGTATGCAGAAAACACAAAATACAATCCTGCAATTGAAGCCATCAGCCCACCCTTGCGTGTTCCGGGAGAAAACATTCCACTAACAACATAGAAGATAACGAAAAGGGCTGCAAGGATCAGGAAAGTTGCAATAATTGTGAACACGTTAAATCCAAAACCGTTTCGAAGCAGGAATGAGCCTTTGTTGAACATATTGGATGAGATCAGGCTATTTTCAATAAAAATAGCAAATATGAAGAAAATTAGAATAAATGACAATGAAAGGCTGATTAAATTGTAAACCTCGTTCTTAATCCTGGACAGAATTCCCTTTGAAATAAAGTATGTAAATGAAATAAAAAAGATCACGAGCAGCCCGGATTTAACCAGTTCCGAGAAGAGGAGCAGGGAAAAAAGAGTTTCCACGATAAGGGGAAGGGAATAAAATACCGCAATCGGGCCGGATGAAAGGAATCCTCCGCTCAACAGGAAAATGAATATAGCAATAAAGCCGGTTAAAAATGAGAGTGAATAGAGTGCAGTCTTGGCAGAAGTGCGCTTCATGCTGTATCCCGCCTTTGAAGATATTGCTACTATGAGAGAAAAAGCAGGAAGCCATAGAAAGAGATATTCAAAGAAAAAAACAGGACTGCTATATGTTATTAAGCCGGAATTGCCATAATCAAGCAACATCAGGGCTAACAGGATCAAAACAACTGCAGGGCCACTTGCATTGATGAGAAATGATGGATCTGTATCAGTATCCTTGAAGCGAAGGTAGTAGCCAATGGTTATCATCACAAAACCTGAAAAGGGAATCAGGTAATATGGCAGATCTGCCTCTGCAGTTCCATTAAGGGATCCTGATGCAGTGAATGAAATAAACATGAATATGATAAACGATAAAAATGCAGAAAGATATGTGATTCTCACCCTCTGTGCCACTGGCAGGAACCTGCCCTGGTAATATGAGAGGAGAAAAATGCCAAGGATGCCCGATATGGCAAATGAAAGAAGAATGAGAAAGATTAAAGTCTCAGTTCCATTTGAAATGCTTGAAAGTGTTTTTCCTGATAAAACAGTATAAAATGACTGAAGCATCAGAATAGCGATTATGTAACCGGCTGAGTAACATATAGACAAATAGATTCTGTTAATGACCCGGTAATTTTTCACCTCAATTGAATAATCCTTGATTTTTCCATAAAGCCGCGCCTGAAAGGAAAAGATCAGGAAGATGCTCAGGAAAACCTTCGAAATTACCGGGATGCCTACATGGCTGTCCATCCCGAGGAGTGTAAAGATTATGCTGAATGATATAAAGTTCAAACTGATTTTAACTGAAAGCAGGTACAGGACTGTTGAAATGAAATAAAGCAGAAAAAAGAGTGAGGCCAGTGCCAGGCATAAACTGTGTGCCCTATTAAGGGTCGGATTTTCATGCCCAGGAGCGCCAATGCCTTGATTCAATTTATAACCTGTGCTTAATGTTCTCAGCTATTTCGATTACTGATTCCATCTCCACTTTTGTTATCTTGTCTGTGCCCCTTAAGGAAAAATTAACTGAGAGTGCAGATAGCCTGTTTTCAAGATTTTCATCCCCCTTAACATAATTTTTCAGCTCATCGATAGCGTTAACAACCTTTCTAACCTCCATTGTCTGAATGTCCTTGATCAGTATGTCTATGTTATTTTCTCTTCTGTTTTCAGGCTTTGCTGCCTGCACAGTTTCTTCCCTGCGATCCTCCCTGGGTGTGGCACCGTTTGGCATTTCAGGACTCGCTAAAACAGCTTTCCTTTCAAATATGGCGTCAAGTGCCAGTTCTCCTCTCCACTGGTCCGAGGCTTCCAGGCCTATTGTTCCTTTCAGATGCCCGCTGGTTTCAGGAATTAGCCTGGACTCAATCTCTTTATAATCATTAATCCGGAGGTTTTTCAAAAGGATAGTGGACTGTCCAATTATGTCAAATGGACCCAGCAAACCGTTGAGGTTAATCTTAAGGCTATCCATATCAACTATTGGCTTAACCTTGAAGAGCAGGGAAAATTCCTCTCCTTCCCTCAATGAACCTGAAAGTGAATAAGAGACAGACATTTTTACATAATTGGAAGAATCCTTTGTAGAATCAACAATTGTAAATATGGCATCCCTGATCATATCATTGAGATATGCGTAATTGCCATTGTGCTTGAATTTAATCATATACTCAGGTATTCTCAATTCCTTTAGATCTATGACATCCTCGTCGTTTGAATATTTGATTAACTCACTTATGGCCTTTGTCTCTCCAACCTGGGAGCACATTAAAACAATTATAGCCTTAATCTGTGGCTTTGTTGTTGACAGAAGAGGGAGAATCTGTGCTTCAAATTTCTTGAATATGGAATGTTTGTAGACACAACATTCCTGGACAAATATACCGGAAGATAACGAAAGATCGGCATCATCAGATGACATGTTTTTAACAGCAGCAGGCACGTACATCTCATACTCATCCCTCCATGACTGCTTTACATACTCGCTCATGCCCAGAAACCCTTTGGAAATATCTCCGTTATTCCCGGATTTGATCAACTGGATCAAAGCTTCCAGTTCCACGTCTCTCTTTTTTTCGTTTTCCTCTTCAATTAGCTTCTTAAGTGAAGCCTGGAAATATTGTACATTTTTTGGATCGATCCTTTTGCTTTCAAGAATGCTCCTGAGGGAAATTAGCAGGTTGCTGAGCAGAATATCATCATTGGGGTTTGCAATGGTGGATTCCATCAGGGTCCTTACATATTTGATATTATTCTTTTCAACCATTGTAACATTTCGTTTCTTCTCAATTTTCTTGCACTCCTTGAAAATCTTCATTGCAAGATCCCTTTTGTTCCTGAATACGTTTTCTTTTGCCATTTCTCACCCTCTCAACCTGAATCTATGCTTCTCCTCTTCAGCCTCTTCCTCACCGCCTATTAGTTCTTCAATGAGATGAGTAAGGTCTGCCGGGACAAGAATTTTTCTCTTGACCAGGCTTTTTTGTATCTGGCTGATTAATTTGAACATCTTCTTCTGCTCAAATGCTTCACTGTTTTGTGAAATTGTTAAAAGAATTTCTTTCAGGAAATCAAGATCATTTAATTTGTTGGCGTAAATTGCCTCTTCCACAAGGTTATACAGGTCTTTTCGGGCAATTTCAAAATTCTTCAATATCAATATGCTCTTGTCTATTTGGGTTGCAGACATTTCATTGCTCATAGAATATTTTGCCCACGTTTTGAAAAGTGTGGGAATTGCAGTGAATAAAGTTACCCCCATATTGACGTTTGATTGTTTATCCAGGAGATTTTTGAGGAGAAGTTCGTTTAACGGGGGAAAATTTGAAGAATTCAGATCTTTTAAGTATTGCACAACATTTCTCCCGCCTGATGTGCCAGGTTCGCACTGCATCAATATGGGCAATAAATTTTCCAACGGGCTCTCTGATATGCTTTTTGCGTTCCCTGTTTCAACGTCATTTTCCAGGTAATCCACTGCCGCGTTTATCAGATCATCCCTGAATCCGCTGTCTGTAATGATGTCCAGAACAATCTTGTAATATTCTTCCTTCGAACCATATGATTCCATTTTTGATACTCTCAAAGCAGTTTTTATAGCCACCGATGGTTCTGCGTTCGTGCATATTGAGTTGATTATTCTTGATATGAAAAAATTAGCCAGCACATTTCTTTCCTTGTTTTGCGGCAGGTTCTCTGAATTTCCTATTTCATAAACCCCTCCTGTTTCAATAAGCCTGAAATATTCATTTGCAACAGATCTTATTAAACTGTCCTCGCCTGGGAGCTCTACGGTTCTGCCAGTATAATTTATGATTACGTTTGATTTGTTTTCAACGGATGGTGGAGTGCAGATAAGGTCGAAAATTGTTTCCTCGTCGGAGGGATGGGAATCATATGTTGAGTAGGTCATTACCAGCCATGGGGGAAAAAGGCTTTCAATTATAATGGCGCGTTTGAACAGGTCATTAAAGTCACTGGATATTAAACCAATTTTTATCTGACTTTGGAAAACATTCAGGAACAGTCCGTACAGGACATCCTTTGAAAAATCCTTATTCTTTTCCGAAATTAATTCTTCTCCATATGACTGATCGTTTATTTCTATCTCAATATTGACAACCGGAAGTTTCATGAAATTTCCATTTGGAAGCTTCAGTTTTTCAATATCTTTAACGTAAGAAATGCCTTTAAGGTGGTGCTTATCAAGTTCTTCCAGGTTTTTTCTGCCATCAACAAAGTTTTTGAAATCAAAAACGAGGAAATGGCTCATTACTGCCCCATCCCTTCCATGGGTATCCTTGCCTATGTTCTTGATATAATTCATGGCAATTTTTCCCGAAGGAAGGCATAAGAGCCTTCTTCCCTCCCTGAAGGTTGTATTGTTAAGTCCAATGGGGATGCTGTATTTCTCGAGAAAATTGAAGTCCTCCTCTATCAATGAAGTGCTCTGGGTTACAAACTGGTAACCCGACCTTCCCTTATTTTCAGCCCATCCATAAAGTACCTGATCTGCCACAATGCTGACAATGGTCATAACTCTCCGACCTCGCTGATCCAGTTGGCAATCAGTATAAACCCAGAGTTCAACTGGGGGTCAAAGTTAATTCCATACATTCCGCCTACGCCGATATCCAGTTTTGGCACTATTTCTCCATTCTGGTCCCTTTCAGTTTTTATAAATATCTTGAATGCGGATGGATTCTTGATGTTTTTTGAAATATACGCATATGTATTCCTCAGCATTTTGAGAAGATCTATTGCAGAATAATTAAAAACTGCATCTGGAAGCGTGTCTGTTTTTGTAAACAGGAAAGCGATGTTTGGCCTTGACCTCTTATCCAGCCTGGCATTAAGGATTGTTTCTATTATTCTTCTGTATTGCAGGTCTCTTGTAGCCCATTCACGATATGATGCACAGTCTATCATCACCAGGTATCCTTTTGCCTTCAAAAGGTATTCAAATCTGGTATTCACAAGCATTTTCCTGACATTTTCCGGTCCACCCTGCAGGCTGTTAAATGTTTCCCCCGCGATATCATTGATTCTCAGGAATATCCTGTTTGCCCCGAACCTTTTCTTTCTCGTGAACTGAAAAACCACCTCTCCTACCCTGTCCTTTGCAGTAAGTTCCGGGAATTTGTGTTCGGAAAAGATCCTGTTAATGTATTCTTCCATTAGTTCCAGTCCGCTCACAACATCGGATTCAACATTAATGGAAGTTTCAATGTCCTGGAGAAAGTGGAAGAAGTATGCCAGAAAAGTTGTCTTGCCGGCAGCTGGAGGGCCAATTATGGCGACAGCATCTTTCTGTTCATATTTTGCATTAACTACAGAGATGTTGTTTCTGTTCTGCCTGCTTGAAACGTTTTCGTTAACACTTACCTGTTGATTCTGGTTTCCCCCCGGAGCTTTGTCTTTATTAAATTCAGGTTTGTATCCGACGTCAGAAATAGATTCTCCCCCTTTTGAACTCACACCAGAAAGATTAGATCCTGCAATACCTGTTCCACTTTTAACGAAATTCATGCGAAGCACCTTGCTCGTTTGATAGTTCGCTATAAACATAAGCGCTATTAATATTTCTGTAAATTCAATAAAATATATAATATTCAAGTTGAAAAAATTTGAAGCCAAATTAAATATGGCTCCAAAATATGCGAGTATGAATAAGGTCCCAACAAATCCTGCAACAAATCTTATTTTTGGAGTTGCTATTGAAAGTAAGGTCCCAACAGAAAGCGTGAAATAAATTGGATACCATAAAAGCTTCATATAATAAAATACATATCCGGCGTTGACAAATCCTGTCGCGCTGTTAATCAGGCCTCTGCTGGACTGGGCGAGAGTATAAATTGTCCCTATAAACATTCCTAGCCCGGTGAAGAATGATATTGCTGCATACCTTCTTGAAGCTTTGGAGAATTTGTACTTTATGGCACCTGTAACTCTCTTCAGCCTTCCTATGGAAGATGATGACATGAACATGAAGATGAAACCTATATAAGGCAACATAGAAAGAATGACGTATAACCCTGTTTCAAGCGATCCCATGGACAGATGCCTGTAATAAAGCTCTGGAGAGCTTATAATTCTCTGATTGGCATTGCTGGCAATATTCCTGATAGAGATATACCACGATAACAGTATGAGGGAACAAAACAACGTTATCAAAAGAGTTAACCCGATGGCTTGCTGGATTCCAAATCCACTGAGTATTGGCGTTATGGGGCTTCACCTTTCTGATAATAAGATCTTCGATCTTCCCTCAAATTAATCAAACTGATAATCACAGGCATATAATGAAGTTTGGGGATGTGAAATCACTTTTTCTTGAAGACTTCTTCATCCTGAACTTTGGATTGGCTTCCCAAACCCTCCTTTTCCATCATTTTCCAGACATAAATGGCATCTTTTGTGCTGCAGTCTGCAATTTTTACTATGGATTTCAACCTTGCAACTCCTGATATCTTTAATTCGTCCAAAGTTTCTTTTCTAATTTTTTCTATCTTCTCTTTGCCTGGCGGCTGGTCCTTGGCCATCAGTATATCATTTATCTCTGCTGCCTGGCTGTTATTTTCATTATAGTAAACAGAACCGTTTCTCATATCTTTCAGGAGTATTAGGAAATTCTTGCTGTCCATTCCGCTATTTGATATATTTTTAACCTGTTCTATTACGCTGCCTTCAAATCCATTAGGTGAACCGATTACTGCAATAACGAAGGAATTCTCTGTGTTTGAGTTCTCAATCAATATGCCCAGCATTTTTGCAAGATCAACATTGTTGAATGGATGCTGGTCTATCCCTATTCCAACTTTTCCCTCCTTTCTGTACAGCTCTTCTTCATGGACATTGTATATGAATGCTACACTTATCCTGACATCATTCCTGATAAACCTCCTCTTCACGTATCTATACATGATTCCCCTGCTTCTTACTGGATATTCCATGTTCTGGCCCATTTCATTCATTTCTGAGGATGAATACCTGTTTATAATGTCCCTGACCCTGACACTCCCAACAAAATCCATTCTTGGGTTCGACAGTTTTATGTATTTTTCATCGGTGAAAAGTGAATCTATTGACTCAAAAAATGCCACTTCCCTTACTCTGGCTTCTTCCTCGGTGCATGCGAAAGCTGGATCAAGAATGCCCTTTCCGCCCTTTCCTGAAAATGTAATAAGTTTTTTCAGAGTTTCGAGAGTGCTTATCTGCGATTCAATGTCATTTTCCAGCTTATAGTTCGAATCATGGATCAGTGATTCTATTCTTTTTAATTCTATAATTCTTAATTCCGGGTTTCCAGCAATATCGGGATCAGAACTCAACCTTCCCTTCTCGTTTTCAAGTTCATTGATCTTTCCCTTCATCTTCACTTCAAAGGATCTTAACTCCTTGAGCGGCGAATCAATTTCAAATCCCCTCAGGTTTTCAAGATCACGGTTTTTAAGAAGAATTGTTGCTTCCACAACCTTGTTGTATATCTGGTCAAGTTCATTTCCTGAAATCATATCAGTCAGTTCACTCTCTATCTTTGCCCTTCTGTTTTCCATGTCAAGGGACAATTTCAAAACCCTCTCATAGTTGTTAAACAGCTTCTTTATCTGCCCGGGATCGATCTGAATAAATGATATCACGCCTTCAGTAATTTTCTGGAATCTGTTCCTGTACTTTTCTTCCATTGCCTGCGAAATTTCACCTCTAACGTTTTTTCCGGAAAGTATATCAATTGTAGAAAGGAAGTTCTCCATGTTCTCATTATACCACTCCTTGATCAGCCTGAAAATCTGATCATCCCTGTTGATGAGAAGTGACTTGATGGAATCGCTGTTCATTGAGTCAATCCTCGAAAAGCGTTCCAGCTTATCAACAGCCTCATATTCATCTTCAGTAAATTTCCTGGTATATTGCTCAATTTCCTGATCTTCAAAAGTTTTGGTTTCTGCATCTTTTTTAAATGAAAGCGATATTTTTAACTGTGCAAGCTTTATGTTGGCCATTGCACTTTTAGCCATTTCCATGCCAATTTTTTCAGCACATCTTGACCCTATTGTTGTATAATAGTTTTCAAGATCTCTCATCATTCTCTTTTTTTCCCCTGAATCCATGGCGAGAATGTCCCGGTAATCTTTGCCTGCTTCCTGAAGCGCCCTTCTGTAAATTGTAATGCATTCGCTTTCCATTTTGATACAATAGTTGAAAGGCATACGCCCTTATATTAATTTCTAAACCTTTAAAAGAATAGATTTATTTAACCGGATGATTATTAACATTAAGGTAAGGTTATGGAACTCGACTTAATGAGCAGGATAGAGCAGTTTGAAAAGATACTCAATAAAAGGGTTGTTTTAATAAAGGCGAAGATAGGAAGTGATCTGGTGCCGGATCAGGATGTTCAAACGATTTTCTTTGCAAACATTAAGAAAATCATTACAGAGATGAACTCTTCAGACAGTGAAGCAATTATTATTGTTTCAGGATTCTGGCCGTTCTCATCCCATTTCCTTGACGGGCTGGTTGAATTCCGGAAAAGAATTAATTTCCAGACTATTGGCTTCAGCCATGTTGGTGGCGGCATGAGCCTGTTTTATTTATGCGGCAGCAAGAGGGAAAGAGCGGATGGCTCAATAGTCTCAACAGTCGGGATTAACCAGATTCTTCAGGATTTCAATTTAACAGTTCTCCATAATATGAAATCCTTTGTTCCTGAAGTGTCTGATCAGCAGAATGTGCCAGTCAGGGAAATACTGAAAAACTACTCAGCCGAGCATCTTCTGGATCCAAGGCTGATTGATCAGGTAAACACCAGCAGAATATACAAGAATTTCAATGAATCCATAGGGAAGAAAGTCTCACTTCTCCTTGATCCATCAATTAGTTATAAAAGCATAATTGATGAAAATGGAAATACCCCATATCTGAAAGAGCCGGAAGAGCATAAATTGGCTCCTGAAATTGAAAAAGAATTGAGAATAATAACAGATCTTATCGATGAGATGGAACTTGGCGAACTCGCAAAATCGAAAGAATTCAGGAAGCAGTGGATCAAGATCTATTCAAGCCAATACTGCCTGTCACTTGCACTTGATATCAGGGGAATACTTAAGGAAATAAATAAAATTTGAAGGGGTAAACATGGAACATAATGAACTTAGAAGCTTGCTTGAGAATGGGCTCAAAGCAGAGTCCAGCGGAAACAAGAAAGAAGCCGTGTCTATGTATAAGAAAGGGTTGAAGATACTCAACGACGAACTGCAGACAGACAACATGATCGTGAGGGAACGGGTGCAGAGGCAGATGAAGTCCATTCAGACGGCAATTGACAGGCTTGCAAAAAATGAGAAACAGGATAATGATGGCGAGAACAATGGAGTGAAAATCCTGGAGGAACTTGGGCTTGTGCTGGAGAATGGATCAGGCCCGGCAATGGATGAAGTTGCAGGCATGGCCAGGGTTAAGGAAGAAATGTACACCCAGATTATCTATCCCCTGAAATTTCCTGATCTGGCCATGGAATTCAATATAAAATTTGGAGGCGGGATTCTGCTATATGGGCCTCCGGGAAACGGAAAAACTTTTCTTATTAAAGCACTGGCAAGGGAGGCAAAGATGAATTTTATTTATGTAAATCCATCGAGCCTTTACAGCCAGTGGTTCGGAAATTTCGAAAAGAACATAAACAATCTATTCAGGGCAGCCCGGATGTTGTCCCCATGCATTTTGTTCTTTGATGAACTGGACAGCCTTTTCCCTTCCAGGGACCAGGTGAATAGTGATGCTTCTAGGAGAGGTGTTTCACAGTTCCTTAATGAAATTGGAGGGTTCTCATCCGAGTCAAATGAGAGACCAGTGGTGATCCTGGGAGCAACGAACGTTCCATGGCAGCTTGATGCTGCAGTAACGAGGCCAGGCAGGTTTGACAGAATGATATACATACCGCCACCGGACCACGAGGCAAGGAAATTGATCCTTGAACATTACCTGTCCAAAATCAGAAGGGCGGAAAAGGTGGATGTGGATAACCTGGCCAGAAAGACAGAAGGTTACAGTGCTGCGGATTTGGAGTATATTTGCAAGTACACAACCCAGAGGGCTTTCCTCAGGGCAGTGGAGGGAAATAAAGAGGAGAAAATAAACGAAGAGTCACTCAACCTTGCACTTAAGGAAATCAAGCCATCAGTCAATCAGGCAGTTCTTGAGAAATATGAAAGGTTTGAGAAACAGAGGGCTTAAGACATTTTAGCGAATTTATTGAAGAAACCGTTAAGTTTGTGAAATTCATTATCCATAATAATGGATGAAATAATAGAGAAGGTCAGGAACGGAGAAGTGGATGTTCTTGACATGAGAGATTTAGATTCTTATATGAAAGGGCATATTGCAAACTCCATACTTGCACCTTATGTTGAAGGGAGATGGGCACAGGAAATATCCAATTTCTTAAATTCCAGAAAGACTGTTTCAATAGTTCTTTATGAATCTGAAGATGAAAAGAAAAAGTCAATGGAAAAATTAAATGAACTGGGGCATGATGTGCCATTTTACAAATACTCAGAATTCATTTCAAATGGAAACTTTGAGGAAGCACACGCAACCAACCTGCAGACCACGGAGTTTGGTGACCATATAGAAGACTATAAGGTTATAGATGTAAGGGAACCATACGAGTGGAATTCCGGCTATATTGAGGACGCACATTTAATTCCTTTAAATGACCTGTTTGTCCAATATGAGAAACTTGACAGGGACAAGAAATATGCTGTCGTCTGTGCACATGGGAACAGGAGCCTTTATGGAGCTATTTTCCTCGCAGACAAAGGGTTCAATGTTTACAATGTAGAAGGGGGAATGGAAGAACTTAAAAGAGCCGGTTACGTCTGATAATTATGGGGTTTCAAGAAATTCCAGATCGTTGATTACATCGAAAAGCTCTCTTTCCTGTGATCTGCTGCCCTTTATGGTTCTGACTGTTCTTGCAGTTTCAGTGAAACTTTTGTTAAAAATCACAAAAAGCCAGGTAATCAGTGCCATCATTCCGATATAGATTGTGACGAATGTTGCTGTTACCAGATCTGACCCTGATTGGCTCTGGTTCTGGAGATATACTGCAGAAATTATGAACAGCAGGAATACAAAAGCCACGTATATGCCTGCCCTGGTGTAAGCAGCTCCCACTATAAAGAGAACCAGCAGGATAGAAATGGATAAAAAGATCACGTAATCCCTGCTCTGCAATATAGTCTGGTATGTCAGGGCAATTATGGCAAGCGACATAATCACCGGGATTATTATGTTAAGTCTGGATGTTCGGGCAGTCAAATCTTTGCCTCCGTCTTGATAAGCTCTTTTGCCAGTTCCCACTCCCCTTTTGTAATTGAGAATTTATTTACCCCCGCGAAGAAATCCTCACTCCTGTTGAGCAAATATTTATGAAATTTCATAAACTTTTGTATTACCCTGTATTCGTCTTCCGTCAATTTTACCTTGTTAAAAAGCCCTGCTTTTACCTTTAGATTAAGCTGGAGAATTAACTCTTCTTTAGAAATGAGCTGCATTCCAACCTCCATGTCCTCATGGGATTTGGAAGTGTCAAGCATTTGTTTTATTTTTTTTGGGTTGAAATAGCTTGTCTTGATTCCCATCTTTGATTTTTCTATCTGAAATGTACAATAAATAAGAAAAACGTCCTCTAAAGTGAGATTTCCCGCAAGTGTCTTCAGCCTGATGCTTTCAGGCATCTGCTCAAATGTACTGCTGGCCCACTGGTGATCCACCATGTATTTTGAAAGGATGATCATCCATTTTTCTATCCGTTGCTTTACAATCTTTGCCTTGTTCTTTCTTTCGTTTTCCTCGACGTGTTCAACGGAGGGCCCTCTTACTGTTCTTTTTCTGTATTCTTCAGCATTTTGCTGCCTTTTTGCGTATTCAACCCATTTTTCACGTTCATTCTTAGCTTTTTCCTGGGCTATGTCATATAACCGCCGTTTAATGCGATCGCTAAGCACTTCATAAGCTTCGTTGAGCTGGCGCGTCATCAACTGGTTTGTTGTGCTGTCGCCCATTCCTACATCCGGGTGCCATTTTTTTATGAGTGCTTTATATGAACTTTTAATTTCTTCTTCAGAAGATTCCCTGGAAACCCCTAACAATGTATAATAGTCTGGCACTAAGATGTAATGATCTTACTAAATAAATTATTTTTGCACTGTGATCAACAGTTACACGGTATATGTCTCTACTGAAACCGGATTTATTTGAAAACTTGATTTTCCCGGTATTTCCAGCTGTGCATGGAAGAAGATTTTTCCATAAACATGAAGAAAATACGCCGCTAAAATAGAAAATATTTATAATGAAGAACATATTTACTTCCGATGGCCAATCAGTCTGAAAATATGGAAATCCTTAAAAATCCCATTCAACATTCCATTGAAAATGCCAAGAGAAGGAATTCAATGAAAAAGGTACCAGTGAAGATTGAAGATGATCAACTCGATGAAATGAAAAAAAGGAACAATGACCTGCTAAGGAACCTCGCAGACATGCAAAACTACCTCAAAATCACACAGAAAGAATTTGAAGCGCAGAAAAAGACCGCAGGAATGGAAATCCTTAAAGGGCTCCTGCCGTTCCTCGACACACTGGATGCAGGAGCTTCATCAGAGAAAGATAAGAATGCATTCACTTCAATGAGAGAAAACCTGCTTTCGACACTTTCAAAATATGGCCTGATGCCCATTGAAGCAGAAGGAAGGAAAGTGGACTTGAAACACCACGAAGTGGTTGGTGTTGTGGATGGAAAGGAAGACAATAAGATTGTCCATGAAATACAAAAGGGGTATCTTTTAAATAATGAAGTAATCAGGACTTCGAAAGTCATAGTGCAAAAAAAAGGTGATAAAAATGAGTAAAATAATAGGAATTGATCTTGGAACAAGTAACTCAGCAGCAGCAGTTGTAATTTCAGGGAAGCCGACAATTATCCCCAGTGCAGAAGGCATTTCAGTTGGGGGAAAGTCTTTCCCAAGTTACGTAGCATTTTCAAAGGATGGAGAACTTCTGGTTGGAGAACCTGCAAGGAGGCAGGCACTTTTAAACCCGGAAGGAACCATTTATGCAGCAAAAAGAAAAATGGGTTCAGATTATAAGTATAAGGTAAATGGGAAGGAGTATACTCCACAGCAGATTTCATCATATATCCTCCAGAAGATTAAGAGGGATACAGAAGCATACCTTGGCGAACCTGTCTCAGAGGCAGTAATAACAGTGCCTGCATATTTCGACGATAACCAGAGGCAGGCAACAAAGGATGCAGGAACAATAGCAGGACTCAATGTAAAGAGAATTATAAATGAGCCTACTGCAGCATCTCTAGCTTATGGAATTGACAAGGTAAACCAGTCAATGAAGATTCTTGTTTTTGACCTTGGTGGTGGAACACTGGATGTTACAGTAATGGACTTTGGAGAGGGTGTGTTTGAAGTTGATTCCACCTCCGGCGATACAAAGCTTGGTGGAACGGATATGGATGATGCCATCATAAAATACCTTATGGATGAGTTCAAGAAAACAGACAAGGTTGACCTCAGCAAGGATGAAAAGGCAAAAATAAGGTTGAAAGATGCCGCTGAAAAAGCAAAAATTGAATTATCCACAACCCTTGAAACAGAGATTAACCTGCCATACCTGACAATTGTAAACAATGAACCAAAGAATTTGCTGATAAAACTAAAGAGGTCAAAACTGGAAGAGTTAATCGCACCAATAGTTGCGAGGTCAAAGGAACCACTGGAAAAAGCACTGAAGGAAGCTAAACTGGCAAAAGACAAGGTTGACAGAATTATCCTCGTCGGTGGCCCTACCAGAATACCATATGTAAGGAAATTTGTTGAAGATTTCTTTGGCAAGAAAGCTGAAGGCGGAGTAGACCCAATGGAATGTGTAGCTATTGGAGCTGCAATCCAGGGTGCCGTATTAACTGGCGATATAAAGGATATAGTCCTTCTTGATGTCACACCTCTCACACTTGGCATAGAGACGCTTGGAGGAGTTTCGACATCCATTATACCAGCAAACACAACAATCCCAACACAGAAGTCGCAGATCTTCTCAACCGCCGCAGATGGGCAGACAGTTGTTACTATCCACGTTGTACAGGGAGACAGGGCAATGGCAAAAGACAATGTTTCACTTGGGATGTTTAACCTTGAGGGAATTCCATCAGCGCCTAGAGGGATTCCACAAATTGAAGTAGCCTTTGATATTGATGCAAATGGGATTCTGACTGTAACTGCAAAGGATAAAGCCACAAACAAGCAGCAAAGGATATCAATAGAAGCAAAGAACAAATTAAGCAAGGAAGAAATAGAAAAGATGAAAAAGGAGGCAGAGCAGTTTGCAGAAGATGACAAAAAGAGAAAAGATGAAATCGAGAAAGTAAACCTTGCTGAAACACTTGCTTACACAACAGAAAAAACAATCAGTGAAAATAAAGACAAGATTGACCAGAAAGATCAGGATGAAGCAACAGAACTCATAAAGAACCTCAGGGAAGCATTGAAGGATAACGATATGGAAAAGGTTGACTCATTGTCAGATGAGCTGTCAAAGAAGGCACAGGCAATTGGGATGGCGATGTATACCAAGGCACAGGAGAGCCAGTCCGCACAGGAAAATCAATCCCAGGAAACAGCTGAGCCACCAAATGAACCAAATGAAGAAGAAAAAGGCGATGCCGACAGCAAGGAAGAGAATCAATAAGTGGTAAAAGTTGGCCAAAGACTATTACAAAACTCTTGATGTTGAAAAAACTGCTTCACCAGAAGAAATAAAGAAGGCATTCAGGCAGCTGGCAAGAAAATGGCATCCAGATGCCAACCCCAATAATAAAACCGAATCTGAAAAGAAATTTAAGGAAATAAGTGAGGCTTATGAGGTTTTGTCGGATGAAAACAAAAGGAGAATATACGATCAAACAGGCCAGGTAAACTTTGGCACCAATGGCAATGAAGGCTTTAAATGGCAGGATTTTTCACATTTCAACGATTTTTCAGATATATTTGACGATATTTTCCGCAACTTTGGATCGGGTGGTGGATCCTTCAGGTCCGGATTTGGCGGAAGGGACACGAGGCAGCTTGATCTCAGTTTGAGCCTCTCTATATCAATGGCGGAATCATACAGAGGAGCAAAGAAAGAAGTCAGGTATAAAAGGACCATTGAATGTTCCAACTGCAGTGGCAAGGGATTTGAAGGAAATGATGTGAAGACCTGCCCGACCTGCAATGGAACCGGGCAGGAGAGAGTAGTCCAGCAATCCGGCATTTTCAGGATGGTAAATGTCATAACCTGCAGATCCTGCAATGGGAGAGGATATGTGGGAAGCACAAAATGCCATATATGCCACGGATCAGGCAAGAAAACGGAAGTTGAAACCAGGAATATAGACATACCTGCAGGAATCAGCGATAATACGCAATTTGTAATAAGAGGCATAGGAGACCAGGAAAGTGGACAGACCGGGGACCTTTATGTCCTGATAAATGTAAGGGAAGAAAGAGGATACAGAAGGGCGAACTACGATCTCATAGTTGAGAAGGAAATTCCTTTTCCGGATGCTGCGCTTGGGAAGAATGAATCAGTTGACATTTTTGGAGAAGAGGTCCCGTTCAAAGTCCCGGCAGGTACACAGCCTGGTGAGGCAATACGGCTCAAAAGTTTAGGATTTCCACATACCAGGGGAACAGGAAGGGGCGACATCCTTGTCAGGGTAAAAGTGGTTGTCCCAAAAAAGTTAAGTTCAAGCCAGAAGGAACTCATAGAAAAGCTGTCTGAAGAATTGAACACTAAACATTCATGGTTCGGCAAATAAGATCAACATATTTTTTAACTGCAGTTCACGCAAAAAGCGATGAAAAAAGAATCTAAAATTATCCCTAATAATCGTGCAACAGGAAAGTATTAATGCCAAATTATTTGTTTATAAATTATTTATTAGTGTTTTCTAAAAGAAATATTAATATATAGACAGTGTCTTAATAGGTTAGATGAAAATATTAGTGGCCTTCGACAATTCCCCAAGTGGCAGGAAAGCCCTAGGCTTTGCCCTGAAATTTGAAAACATCTGTGATTTTTTAACAGTGCTTTACGTAAATCCCGGAATGGTAAGGGCAGCAGCTAACGTAGATACTATTGTCCCCGAGGCTGTTTTCAGCGACCAGGACAAGTTTGTAGAAGAAATTCAGCAGGCATCTGCAGAAATTATTGGAGATAAGAACGTGCAGCATGAATTTGTAAAGGTTGAAGCTACAGGAGATGAAGTTGCAAAGAAGATTTATGAAACTGCAAAGTCAAGGGGTGCAGATTTTATCATCACAGGCACAAGAAAACTGACTGGCCTGAGCAAATTCATCCTGGGCTCAGTGAGTTCTGAGCTTATTAAAATATCACAGATTCCTGTTATGGTAGTTTCCCCCGACGATATGTGATCAAACAGATCAGAGTATTACCATTACCAGCACAATGAACAGGGCAATGATTATGTACTGAACGTACCTGTTGATGTTTCCGTTCATGAAGAACCTGCCAAATTTCCCGGAAAATCTTGAATAAAGTTTTGCAAGATCGATTATGATTATCCAGAATATATCAAAAGTTCTCTCCTGGTACCTTGTGCCTTCCCTTTCCTCCTTTGAGAGATAGACTTTTTTCAGAATAATTCTAAGAGTGTTGGCATAGGCAAAAGAGTTAACCTCTTCAGTCTGTCCAAGGCCGCCATTCCACACTGTTATTTTCCTTTCTTTCCCTTTTGCCAACAATGATAGTATAGCGGCAGCCACTACTATGAATAATATATCGAACGGAGGAGACAGAAGCCCAAAAAATCCCTGCTTCTGTGGTGAATATAACAGAAATGGGTAAATGATGCCTTTCAGGTTGGATAGAAATATTGTCCTGCCACCAACGTTTTTCAACGTCCCAATAAAATAGGAATACATGTATACATAAGCTGGCGCAAGAACCGTGAGTGAAAGCATAATTGCCCCTGATACCTTCATCGGTGTGCTTATTCTGTGCCCACTTTCCGGATTGCCATGTTTTTTTGTTATGAACCCGAAGTATTTGGTAAATGTGGGTATGGCAATCCCGGCACCCAGGGCAGCCATTGCACCGCTTACAATAGCCACAACAGCAAATACAAGATTTGATGACACCGATGAGATAAACAGGGATTCAAGCAACAGCCATTCCCCTATTCCACCTCCCAAAGGAACCAATCCCATAAGGGAAATTGCGGAGATTGCTGCACCAACTCTTCCAAAGGGCGTCAACCCGCTTCCCCTCATTGTCGGAAGATTGTTGTTATCTGAAATGCTTGACAGTATGAATATGGAAGATTTTGCCCATGCGTGTGCAGTGGCATATACAAAAATTCCAAGCATAACGAATGCTACCATAATCGGATCATTCATTTCCCTCCATATGCTGAGAAGCCCCGCGAGAATAATCATTGCACCTGAATTTTCCACTGTGCTGTAGGCGGGAAGCATCTTGCTGTTTTCTGAGGACAGGGCAAAGATCGATCCAAATAAGAGGGAAAACGCACCAATTATCATTAATATCAGGCCAAGAACGAAATATGGCACAGAAGTCAAGATAAATTCAACAATTCCATATAGGGCAAGGGTTGTCATTGCAGCACTGAAAAGAATTGACCCCGGAGTTGGAGAATTTCCATGTGCTATTGGAAGCCACTCAACCATCTGCAATGGTACTATCCCCATCTTGAATGCAAATCCAAGAATTATTATCATCAGGATATAGGGATTGTTCAATGAAGCCCCCAGTGCCAGGGTTCCGGTCGAAACATAATAGCCTGCAAACCCAACCATAAGGAAAATTGTGCTGAGTTCTCCGAATGATATAAAGACGAACGGCGGATATGACTTCGTTTCGTCCTTAAAGCCTATCAGGAGGTATCCGCTTATGGTCATGGATTCCCAGAACATCAGGAAAAGGATGACATTTCCCGATAGAAGAACAGAATTGATTGAAGCTATTGTCAACCCTACAAAAAATGCAAGTTTCTTATCTTCAGGCATATAGAAGAGGGAAAATATGTAGACTAACAGTTCAACAACTGAAATGATCAGCAGGAAAGTGACGTTCAGTCCTTTCAGCATTATGCTGAAGTTTCCAATGGCAAAAGAGCCTGCAGATGCATATCCCAACATCAGGATTACTGACAATATGGAATTGAGCGAACTGAAGAATATTCCAAAACAATAGGACATCCGGGACGAGAATAAAGCAATGGGCAGGGATAGAAATGGCAGGATGAATAAAAGAATGAGAATCATTGTTTTCTCCCCCTCACTTTTTCCAGAGCCTCTATTATTACAAATGGATCAGGCGGGCATCCCCCGATTACTAAATCAGGCTCAATTATTGATTCCAGGCTTTTTCCAAATATATTTCCTGAAAGTGGGCAGGCTCCAAAAAGAATGATAACTGCAGGCCTGGACATGGCTGAAATTGCCTCCTTTATGACAGGCACCATTTTCTCGCTGTATACGCCCATTATAGCAAGTGCATCTGCCTGCTTTGGAGTGTTCGTAAAAAATATTCCAAGCCTTGAGGCGTCATAATAAGGATTGTTTATGGAGTGGAGTTCCGTGTTGCAGGATCCACAGGTTCCAGAATCTATGGCAAATATTTTGAAAGACTTTTTCAGTGCCGGCTCTTTCCTTATCATACTATAATTATCCGTTTTGAGTGATGGTTCGAAAGAACTGTCACATAAACCACAGGATATGCATTTTTTAAGATCAACACCTTCTGTGCCAATTGCATCAGCAGGGCAGAAAACGTCTTCATCATTCTTTCTTTTTGGGAGTGTGCTCCATGGAGATATGGTTTCATTTTCCTTTTTCGGGAATTTTGTTGTGATGATCCCTTTCTTCAATGAATCCAGTGGCCAGATCCTCATTTGATGCACCCCATTTCACAGATCCATAATCCAAAACTTTCGTATGCAAATGGTATGTCTGTTTTGACGTTTCCCCTGATCCCTTCTGCGTATGCTTCCATATTCAGCATTGATGGCGTTCTCAAATATAGGAACGTTATTTCCCCATCGCCAATTTCCAGAGCAATTCTTGCATCCCCGGAAGGTGTTTCTATGCCGCCTGATCTCATTTGGTTTGAATCTATTGCCTTGTATTCGCCAAAAACACCTTTGCTTGCTTTTTGAATAATTTCCAGTGACTGAAATACCTCAGACGAGAAAACCAGGAACCTGGAAAGAGAATCCCCTCCTGTTTCTGACACTGGCTTGAAATCCATGCTGCTGTAATAGGGATCGAACTGCCTGTAATCATATTGTGTGCCGGTAGCCCTCAGTGCAGGCCCTCTTTGGAATTGCCCATCAACTTTGCATGTATTCTCAATTCTGTCTATGAATATCCTTGATACAGTGAGTCCATCAATGATTGCCTTATATTCCGAAACTACTTTTCCTGCCACTTCTACAATCTTATTGCAATCTATTTTCCTCCTCAATCCACCAACTGTGTTGATTCCAAACATATACCTGTGCCCTGTCTCCTGGGCTACTGTCCTCATCAGCCTCTCCCTTAAGGCAAGCAGCCAGTATGATGCAATATTCTGTGAAGCAGCCTCGCACAACCGTGCCGTCTTGAATATATGGGATATGATCCTTTCAATTTCAAGAAGAATGACCCTTGTTTTTACAGTTTCCCTGTCAACCTGCATTGACAATTTTTGTTCTATCTCCCTTGAAAGCAGTGTGCTGTAAGAGAAACTGTGAAAACCATTGAATCTTTCCATTATGAGGATTGCTTCCTGGTAAGGGTGCCCGGTAATCTTCATATTTCTGTTCTTGAAATCAGTTATTATGTCAAGTGAAAGGATTCTTTCGCCATAGGTATAGATTTTAAAATCAACTGTTTCTATCATTCCACCAGTACTTGGGCCGTAATTGAAAGGGAAGACATTTTCTCCTGACACGCCATGGTTGTATACCCCTCTCACCGGATTGTATATTCTTAAACTTTCAAGCTCAGAAAGGGAGATCTCTTCAATAATTTCTGTTCCATCCTTTATCGCATAGAACTTCCCATCCTTTTCAAAAAAGCCGGTAATGTTATTCATATAAATCCTCCAAGATACACGAAAATAATTGAAAACGCAAAAAGCACAGATAAGCCTGCAACATATTTCTGTGTTTTATCCAGCCCGGCCACTTCATCTTTATCTGTGTTTCCGTCGAATATCATGACAGTCACTTTCTGCATAAGCGATATGGATATTATGAAGATGCAGACGACCGTTATGAATACTGCAAGGAGGCTTCCGTTGCTAATTAACTGGTAAATAATAAGAAGTTCCCCCACAAATGCCGTAAATGGTGGTGCACCGGTAACTGCAAGTGAAGATGCCAGAAGTGACATTGCCGTTGAAGGCGATTTATTCCTCAATCCCCTTATGCTGTCTATTTTCTTTGTTCCGTAAATCTTCAGTATGTTTCCGGATGAAAAGAAAGCGCCTGATTTCCCAAAGGCATGTGTGAGTATGATGAGAAGGGCACCCACAAGTGCCAACCCTCCTGTTATGAGCCCAAGCGTTATCAGGGCCATGTTTTCCATTGTGGAATATGCAAACATCCTCTTGATGTTCTTCTGTGAAGGCATAATGAGTGCAACAAACACCAGTGTTGCGAGAATGAAAATCATGAAGATGATTTCCAGCCTGCCGGAATATGTGGCAAGATAGAAACGGTATAACACATATGCAGCTACAGGCAGAAGAATTCCTGAAAACATTGCACTTATTTCAGAAGGTGCTTCTCCGTGTGCATCAGGAAGCCAGGTATGCATTGGAAATATTCCTATTTTTGTTCCAAATCCAACGAGGGCAGTTGCACCCGCTACAGTTAATATGAATGATGGAGAATGCCCTGCATTTATTATTGAAACGGAATTCAGCGTATGGTAATCCAGATATATGAGAATCACCGAAATCAAAGCAAGTGTGAGGCCGGTTGAAACGATCAATACATATCTCCATGCGGCTTCAATTTCTGTCTTCTGCCTTTCTATTATGAGGAGCAGCGCACTTGATGCTGTTGTGGCTTCTATGCCAATCCACATGAGACCAAAATCATTTATGGCCAGCGTGAAAAGCATGGTAAAGACGAAGAGGTGCATCAGTGAATAGTGAAGCTTCAAATGCCTCGGTTCCTTGATTCCCCTGTGGTATGTTGATGCGAAGAAAACCGAGAATGTGTATACGATTGATACAGATATTATGAGTATCCTGTTCACAGAATTTATGTTGAAATATGAATATTCTCCCAGTGGGATTGTTAGCGCAATAAATGCAATTATTGCCTCAAGTATGCTTCCTATCTTTCCTATTATCTGTGAAAGGTTTCCAAAATAAGATAAGGATAGCAGCACAGGCACAATAAGAAGAATATAAATCAAAATGGTATCTGTATTCATCCCATCAACTCCTCTAACTTTTCGGATGCCAGATTTCCTGAAAGAAGAACTGCGGCAACGATCACCAGGGCAAGAACATCAAGAAGGACACTGATTTCAACAACAAGTGGAAGAGGAAATATGCCAAGGCTCAGAAGGATCATTGCATTTTCCTCCTCTATGTAGCCGGTAAACTGTGTGATTTTGTTCTTTCTAGTGCCAATGAGGAGCAGCCCCTGAATAGCTATGACAAAACCTATTGCAGTTATTGGGCTGGGAGCAAACTGGTATATGGTCAGCCTGTAAATTATCAGGGTTGCTATGAGGATGATAATGCTCACAATAATAATGGACGGGACTGTTGTTGATTTTTCCCTTATCAGGCTCCTTCTTTCAGG
This sequence comes from Thermoplasmata archaeon, assembly GCA_021817255.1. Lineage (GTDB taxonomy): Archaea > Thermoplasmatota > Thermoplasmata > Thermoplasmatales > Thermoplasmataceae > Cuniculiplasma. The sequence continues at coordinate 10,219 of JAKAVO010000015.1, read as the reverse complement.
GAATTTCTTCAACAGAATATATGCAGTCAGCATTCCCCTTATGAAGATGATGAGGAATGCAAGAATGATTAGATCGTAATTCAAAGTTGCAAGCCCGCTTATAAACGCATAAATGGCAAGAAATGTTGTCTGGATGACAATTACCTCGATCTTCGTGATTACATAGCTTCCTATCTGTGCCCATATTGCCACAAAGAGCATCATCGTGGCAATGAAATCATAAATTTCACTCAGTGGAATCATATAATTGCACCTCCAAGCTTGAAAAGGATGAGTGCAAGTATAGCAAGGATGAACGAAATTGCCAGGAAGTCAGCTATCTTGAATAAGCGCACTTTCGCCAGAATCTGCTCAATGAATATGACAATAATGATGAGTATTATCCATTTCCCTAACATTATGGCAATATCAACAACAGATCCGAATAACCCCGTTTGCATGAACCACGGGAAGATGAATATGTTCAGCAATACTGAGCCGAGAAGAAACTGCTTGATCCATCCTGCGTACTTCAGGAAAAATAAATTTCTGCCACCGTATTCATATGTTCTTCCCTCATCAATCATTCCCATTTCCGACAGGCCAGAGCTTTCCACAGGAAGTTTTCCCGTTTCAAAGATAAAGATCATGAAAAAGGCTATGCTTGAAAGGATGTGTGTTAAAGAAAGATACAATGGTGCGTTTGCAGAGACAAGCGAAGCGGTTGTGTATGGATTGTTTGTTCCACTCTCTATTGCAACTGAGAAAAGGACAAGGATCAGTGTGGGTTCTGCAAGGGCAGAGAATGATGCTGACCTGGATGCCCCCATTGCCGACAGGTTGCTTCCTGAATCAAGTGCGCCAAGAATGAGGAAAACAGATGCAAGGGAAAATAACATTGCACCACCAAGAAAATCCACCATCGGTGCAAAGAGCGTTGGAATTGGAATAATAACCGGTATAACGAAAGATATTGATAATAAAATGCCCAATGTGAGCAGTGGAACCCAGCGATACAGAAGATTTGTGCCATAAGTTGATGTCTTCTCCTTACGCAGGTATTTGGCAAGATCATAATATGGCTGGAAAATGCTTGGTCCACGCCTGAATTCAGTTTTGGCTTTTAGATTTTCATAAATTCCTGCGACTAAAGGAGCTAAAAATAACACTCCAAATATCTGAATTATAGTCTCTCCGAGCTGAACATCCATGTAAATTCTACCTGATTTAATGTCAGACGTTATCAGCCGGAGGGCGTTTAAAGGCTAACGTCATAGCCTTCGATGGCAATTACTCTACAACTTCACCGGTAAATTCTGCTTCCTTTTCTGTCCTGTGCCTCTTTTTGATCATGTATCTCGTTGCATATCCGGTTATTTCATTGAAGTCCTTTTTTGAGGCCCCTGCGATGACTGTTTTAAGTACTTCCTTGTTTTTGTGGAAATTTTCTGAAAATAATTCTGGCTTGGAACTTGCAAGATCTATTGCAATCTTTTTTACATATTGTGGCCTGATGCTTCCCATATATCTGGGGATATGTCAACTAGCTTAAAAATATTTTTAATAAGGGCCGGGAAAATCTATGTGCGTTCAGGTTGATGAAAATTAAATCATAAAACTTAACTGAATCATGGACATGGGGTGTAAATGATAAATAGAGAACTGGCAGCTGAGGTAAAAACCCTGATGCCATCCAGGGAACGGGAGACCGACAGGAACAGCCCCGTTTCAATGTGGAATGAAATGGACAGGCTTAGAGGCAAGCCCGAACCTACCACTGTTGTAATATTCAGGACAAGAGGATGTTCATGGTATGATTTCTCCTCGTGCTCTATGTGCGGATATTTTAACGATGTAAATACAAATGTTGGGGTGGGCAATCTGAAGACGCAGATAGACAAGGCTTATGATTTCATGGAAAATACAAAGATACTCAAAATTTTCACATCGGGAAGTTTCCTTGACAGAAGAGAGGTGCCAAAGGAAGCTTTTGATTATTTCATGAAGAGGATGTCTGATAAAGTTGAAAAGATACTCGTTGAATCAAGAACAGAATATGTTACTGAAAAAACCATGGAGGAGATGAAATCTTATGGCATAGATACCAGAATTGCCATTGGTGTTGAAAGCTCAAACGATTATGTTGTTAAAAATATGGTTAACAAAGGGACAAATTTTTCAAAATTTGTAAAAGCAGCAAAAGTCCTCCAGAAAAGTGACATAGAACTACGATCTTATTTGCTGCTGAAACCGCCATTCATGCCAGAGGAAGAGGCTGTGCTCGATTCAATCAAATCTGTAAGAGACTGCGCACCTTATTCAACTGACATATCCGTTAACCCCATGAACATTCAGAAAAACACGCTGGTAGAAAAACTGTGGAAAAGAGGAGAGTACAGGCCTCCATGGTTGTGGAGCGTTGCAAGGGTTCTCCTGGAAACACAGGATGTACAGGCTGATGTATTGTCATATCCAACAGGCGGTGACAGGGAAAGGGGTTCCCATAATGATGATCATGACAGGGAACTTGTGAATATTATTTTCAAAGCATCCCTGAGCCAGGATTTCGGGGAATTGCAGGAGTATTATGATAGGGGAGACAAGAGGAAATATTTTTCCCATCTGGCGAATGAATCAAGAATTCCAGTACAGTACGATCTGGATTCATTCATAAGAAAGATTTCAGCGGGCTCGGTGAAGATCTGATGAAGCTTGGGAATCTGGGTGAGCGGAAGATAATAGAAAGAATATTTTCGTCCGGAAATATATCGCAGGACCCGGATGACTGTTCATTGATTGAATTAAAGGATGAGTACCTGTTGTTTACCACAGATTCCATAAGTGAGAAGAGCCATATTCCTGAACTTGCAACTCCATACGAGGCGGGAAGGTTTTTCGGTGCTGTAAACCTGAGTGATATAGCGGCGATGGCAGGTATTCCGAAAAGCTTTATGGCAAACTATAACCTGAAAAAGGATATGGAGATAGAATACCTTGACGAATTCTCCAGAGGGCTGGCAGGCATACTCAATGAGCACGGTGTTGAGTATATTGGAGGAGACACCAAGGAAACAGCGGAAAATATATTTGTTGGGTTCTGCATAGGAAGACAGAAGAAAAAGCTTGTAAGAAAAAGGTCAGAAATTGCACCGGATCAGATCTTATGCATGACTGGCTCCGCAGGTAAGGTCGGCGCAGCTTACATTTCATACAAGAATGGAATTGACATCAGGGAATCTTCAAGAAGAATGCTTGACATTAAGCCAAGGCTTGATGTGGCTGAAACAATAAGCAAATCGGGTGCAAAATTCATGATGGATCTTTCTGATGGGCTTTTTGGCTGCCTTTCACAGATGAAGCACGACTATGGCATTGGCTTCAGGATTGTAGAGCATGAGGTTAAAACTGATAGTTCTGTTGAAAATGTCTCCAAGCTGACAGGTGTGCCGGTGAGGGAAATCTCTATGAACATTGGCGGGGATTACGAACTCCTCTTTACAATAGACAATGATCATTTCGGAGAGTTTTCAAGAGAGATGGAAAAGAATAACATTGAAGTGTGCTACATAGGAAATACCTGGAAGGGCGACAACATAATTTTTGATGGAGAAAGATGGGAAGAAATAAGCAGAAATGGCTGGGAACATTTCTCCCACAGGGAAGACGTGGCTGGCGACTGATCAATTTTTGCTGATCATCAGCATCAGTTCCCTGCCGTCTATATTCCAGTTTTTACTGATTGAATTGCCATTTTCCCTGAATGTTTTTGAGATTTCCAGCTTATCGCTGAGAGTTTCTGATCTTATTGTTTTCTCAAGTTCATGCACAGCCTCCTTCACCAGTTCGTCACCATCCATCTGAACTAATATGTGCTGATCATAGGGCAGGTCCATCTCCTTCCTCATTACCTGTATCCTTCTGATTATCTCACGTGCCATTCCCTGCACTTCAAGGCCGTGGTCAAGTTCATTGTTTATATACAGGTTAAATGTTTCTTCACAGACCATAGTGTAATTTGGCGATACTTCTTCAAGTATTTCCACGGAGCCTTCAGGCAACTCATAACCTTCAAAGGAAATTCCTGTCCCCTTTGAAAATGATTTTGCCTCGCCCGAGTCGTTGATTTCCTGTATGAAGTTATTGAACTCCTTCATCTTCTCCTTGAGTACAGGTGCAACTTTGCCCAGTACAGGCCTAAGGTACGTCTTGACTGGCTTCTCAGCCTCATTTATGAATTTTATGTTTGCGCAGTTGATTTCCTCTCTCACAGGAACAAGTGTTTTTTCTGTCACGTTTGAACCCTCTATGAGTATCTCTTTCAATGGCTGCCTGCCCTTTATAGAAGCAACCTGCCTGCCTCTCCTTACTGCTTCCAGCACTTTCCTCGATACGGCCATCTCGTTTTCCAGGTTCTGATCTATCAGGCTGTAAGAAACCTCCGGGAAAAGTTCTGCGTGGACACTGAGGGCCTCAGGATTCAGCTTCCTGTATATAAATTCTGTCGTAAATGGAGCTATTGGCGCAAGCATTTTGCATATGCTTTCCAGTGCAAAATACAGGGTGCTGTAAGCATCTTCCTTCTTTCCGCCATTGCTGTTTTCCCAGAATCTCCTCCTTGAAAGCCTGAGATAGAAATTTGATGTGTCATCTATAAGATCACCAATGAGAGACTGTGCCTGGCTGAATTCATACACATCCATTGAGTTCCTGACCGATGCTATGGTAGTGTTGACTCTTGAAACAAGCCATCTGTCCAGGTCATTGTCTGATTGTGTCAGTCCCTTAAAATCGTAATTGTCAAGGTTTGCATTTGATGCAAAGAAAGTGTATATATTCAGCAATGTGCCGAGAATCTTGGTTTCAGCCTCCTTAACAACCTTGTCAACAAGAGGCTTGGGTTTCCATGGCACAGTTGTGTAGAAGAACAGCCTTGACGGATCAGGACCGTATTTTTCAATTAATTCTTTCGCCAGAACGCCATTTCCTTTGCTCTTGCTCATTTTTCTTCCCTGTGAGTCAAGTATAAACTCAGCGCAAAAAACATTCTCATATGCGTTTGAGCCAAAAAGAAGCGTGCTTATAACATGAAGTGTGTAGAACCATCCTCTTGTCTGGTCTATCCCCTCTGTTACGAATGAAACCGGTATGTCAGGTTTCTTTTCCCCGTTGAAAGGGTAATGTGTGGCAGCGTACGTTGCTGACCCGGAGTCGAACCATGTATCGATTACATAAGGTTCTCTTTCCATTATTTCTCCGCACTTGTCGCATTTGAATTTTACGTTGTCAACATAAGGCCTGTGGAGATCGTTCAGTTCTGCTTCCACGCCCAGTTTTTTCAATTCTTCAACCGAACCTATGGCTTTCATATGGTTATTTTTGCATGTCCACACCGGGAGTGGCGTGCCCCAGTACCTGTTTCTTGAAAGATTCCAGTCTTTGGCTTCCTCAATGAAATTTCCAAATCTTCCACTCTTTATATGCGCTGGCACCCAGTTTATTTTCTCATTGTTTGCGACCAGTTCCTTCCTGAAAGATGAAACACCCAGGAACCATGCATCGATTGGATAATAGAGAAGTGGTGTTCCGCATCTATAGCAGAAAGGGTATGAATGCTCATATTTCTCGCTTTTGAGTGCCATATTCCTCTCCTTAAGGAATTTGACTATCTCCAGATCTGCATCTTTAACCGACAATCCATTCCATGGCATTGATTCATATTCAAATTTACCCTGCAGGTTAACTGGATTTATTATCTTGACTTTTCTCTGCTTTCCTATCTCAAAGTCTTCTGAACCGAATGCAGGTGCTGTATGGACTATTCCTGTACCCTCGCCAAGAGTAACGTGGTCTCCATGCACTATCACGCATGCATTTTCCGGCAGCTCCACAAATTCTATTGGCCTTGTGTATTTCAGCCCTATGAGCTCTTTCCCCTTGAAGACTCTTTTTATCTCAAAATTGCCCTGGAATATTGGTTTTGCAAGATTCTCTGCAACTATATAGGACTCTTTGTTGAAGCTTACCTCGCAGTAATCCACATTCTCATTTACTGCCAGGAACATATTGGAAGGAAGGGTCCAGGGAGTTGTCGTCCATGCCAGAACGAATCTTCCATCATCCAGCCTGAATTTCGCATAAACTGACAGATCTTTAGTGTCCTTATACCCCTGGGCAAGTTCGTGGGAACTCAGTGTTGTTCCACATCTTGGGCAATAAGGGGAGATCCTGTAATCTTTGTACAGGATGCCTTTTTCAAATAATGATTTAAGGGCCCACCATTCACTTTCCATGTAGTCCTTTTTCAGTGTAACATAAGCATTGTCATGATCGATCCAGAACCCGAGCTTGTCATCCACCTCAAGCCATTCCTCAACATATTTGAATACGCTGCCCCTGCAATATTCATTGAATTTGTCCACACCATATCTTTCAATGTCTGCCTTGTTCTTAAAGCCAAACTTCTTTTCTGCTTCCAGCTCAACAGGCAGGCCATGGCAGTCCCATCCTGCATCCCTCCGCTTTATGTTGTAGCCCATCATTGTTTTATATCTAAGTACAGTATCCTTGATGGCCCGCGTTAAGGCGTGCCCTACGTGAGGGACACCATTTGCAGTTGGCGGCCCTTCCAGAAATATGAAATCCTTTCCATTCTTTCTAATGTCGTTTATGGTTCTGTAAACTCCTTGCTGATTCCAGTAGCTCAGTACTTCGTTTCCAATGTCCTTTTGATTTTTCCCGGCTTCGATAGGTGAAAATACCATAATTAAACGTTTCCCTTATACTGGATTAGTTAAAAATTTAACCATATATAATGCTAGCAGGAAGCAATATTTACGTTTAAGTTAATAAAGCCATATGATATACTGCATTATGGATATTGATGATTATGAAAAAATGCTTTCAAAGGCTTCAGACGTGCTGGCAAAGGCAACTGTAAGCCAGGACAGGTTAAAAATTCCCAAGGCAGTGATAATGGAAGAGGGAAAAGTCACGGTTGTAAGAAATTATATGGATATTATTGAAGTAATAAACAGGGATCCAAAGGATGTTTCAAAGTTTCTTACAAAGGAATTCGGAATTGGAATGACCACGGACGGAAGAAGGCTGATTATAAACAGGAAGATCTCAGAAGAGGATTTTAACAACAAGATGGAACAGTACATGAATGTGTATGTGAGATGTTATGAGTGCAATTCCCCTGATACAGAAATAGTCAGGGAAGCAAGGGTAAGCCTCATTTCATGCAAGGCATGCGGAGCACAGCACCCCATTAACATGTCAAGGGAAATAATGATTGACAGGGATGAAATCAGGGAGAACAAAAAATATACTGTAACAATAGAGTCCATAGGAAGATCCGGTGAAGGGAGGACAAAACTTTACGGAACAAACATCATTGTGCCTGGAGTCAAGAAAGGGCAGACAGTAAAAGTTCTTGTGAAGAAGATCAGGGATAACACAGCTATAGCAGAGGTAGTGAAGGATTAAAGTTCTGATAGATACCAACATAATACTTTATTCAGTAAAGCAGAAAATAGACCTGCTGATGGAACTCAGGTTATTTGATGGAAAAGCTGAACCTTATTTGAACAATTGTGTTTTGGCGGAGCTTGAAGGTTTATCACGGCAGAATGTAAATGCAAAAATAGCCCTTGAACTTTTCAGAAATATCAAGGTCGTTGATGGAAAGGGCAGCGGGGATGACTGCATTCTTGATACCTGCAAAAGGCATGAAATGTGTTTATTGTCCAGTGACAAAAATCTGCTCAAAAGGGCAACGGATTTGAACTTGAAAACACTTACTCTTCAAGACGGGAGGAAAATAGGATGGCAGTAACAAAAAGGGAAGAAGATCTTTCCTACGATGAATACGGGGCACTTAAAAATCTTGCAAGGATAAAAAAGAAAAGAAGCAGCATAAGGATAAGCTCCTCCGAACTTGGAAAAATGATGCTGACAAGCCAGCAAACAGCTTCCAGGCTCCTTATCAAGATGGAAAACGAGGGACTGATAAGCAGGGTTATTTCGGGCAAGAAACAGAGCATAACAGTGAGCGAAAAGGGAATAAATGCGCTTTATGAAGAGATTGCTGAACTGTCGGACCTTCTTGGAATAATTGAAAACTTCACCATTTCTGGAACAGTAAGCTCCGGACTTGGAGAAGGCAGATATTATGTGTCGAAGAAACCTTATGTTGTTCAATTTTCTGAAAAACTCGAGATTATACCATATCCCGGGACGCTGAATGTCAGGATTCTTCCTGAAGATGAGGCGAAATTGCGAATGCTGAGGGCAAACGAAGGAATTCTCATAGAAGGGTTTGAATCTGATGACAGGACCTATGGCGATGTTAAGGCTTTCCAGTGCAAAATAGACGGGATAGAATGCGCTGCCATCTTTCCATACAGATCTGTGTATAAAGACGTTATTGAAGTGATAAGCTCGGAATTTCTAAGGGAAAGGCTGTCCCTGAAGGATGGAGACTCAATAAAGATTGGCTTTTCAATCAAAAACTGACGTCAAGTATTCCTTTTTCCACTTCATCACATACTTTATTGAACCTTGTTTTGAAGTTCTCCTCATCAAGCCCGCATTCAAGCAATTCTGAGTAGACTTCAAAGGATTCATCATTTATGTTTTTTCCCTGAAATACAGTAATGGCACCGCAACTTCTTGCAGCGTCAAAATTATACCTGTATGTCCCCGCAACTGTCACATTCCTGCTTTCTATAAAATTCGATATTTTTTCAAAATCTTTCATATCAACCATCAAACTATTGTTTCAAGCCCTCTTTCCCAAATGGATCTGAGCAAGTCAATTTCTTTGCTGAAAATAACCTGCCCATCATTTGTTAAAACCGCTTCCTTTCCACTGACCCTTCCTATCTTCCTGGTGAGAACACCCTTGAAAGCCTCCTCAAATTCTGATTCTCTCCCATTCTTCACTTCGAATACAAACCTGTTTCCTGCCTCGGAGAAAAGCTTGTTCAAAACCCTTGCAGGTGATATGCCTGAAATGTCTGCCTCAAATCCAAATCCAGATCCGAATCCCATTTCAAGCAGAGTCATTATCAATCCTCCTGTGGAAACGTCATGGATGGAATTTACAAAACCTGAAGATCTGTATTTCATTATGAGCCTCCTGAAACTGGAGAGTTCTTCAAGATCAATTCTTTCCAGAGAACCTGCATCTTCTTCCCTCATATTTGCGTACTGGCTTCCGGCAAGGCTGTATCCGCTTGATCCTAAAAGATAGAGGGTTGAACCTTCTTCCTTGAAATCCGGTGAGAATATTTGGGAGTAGTTGTCTGTTATGCCAATCATAAGTATATTTGGGACAGGAGGTATATTGTTGGATCCTATGTGGTTGTAAAGGCTCACATTTCCAGCAACTACTGGCAACGAGAAGAATTTGCAGAAATCCCTTATGGCTTCAAGGGAGTTTTTAAACTGCATCATGACATTCATGTCATTTGGATTCCCAAAATTAAGTGAATCTGTGACTGAGTGTGGATCTGTACCTGAACAGAGCAGATTCCTGAATCTCTTTGCCATTGTCCACATTGTTCCTGTATACGCGTCTATCTGTGTTGCATTTACTGATGAACCGGATGAAAGGCTCAGCCCGTATAATGAATCATCGTCCATTCTCAGAACTGATGAGTCTGTATGCGTCTCCAGGTTAGGCCTGCCAGAGAAAGGTTTCTGGACAGTGTTTCCCCTTACTGTATGATCATACTGCCTTATGACCGGGAACTTGCCACTGTTGTTAAAATCTTTGATAACACTGATAACTTCTTCTTCCAGGGATTTCGGATCACTGAAGTAAACCATGGAACGTGTTTCATTTTTGCTGTTAAAATAAGGTTTAGAGTATAAAGGCCCGGATGTTAGAAAATTCAGGGAGAGGTTCATTACAAGATCTTTCTTGAAGAAAAGTTTCATCCGCTTTCCCGGAACTGATCTGCCTATTATGCTGCAGGGCAGATCCCACTTTTCAAATATGCTGAATAGTTCTTCAATGTTTTCCTGCCTTACTGCAAGAAGCATCCTTTCCTGGCTTTCGCTTACCCATATTTCCCATGGGAGCATGCCCTCTTCCTTCAGGAATACCTTGTCAAGGTGTATTTCACCGCCTGCGCCTCCTGCAAGGCACATTTCTCCTGCAGCACTTGACAGCCCGCCTCCTCCAAGGTCCTTCATTCCACTTATTAGCCCTTCCTTATTTGCCTCAAGGACT
>JAKAVO010000033.1 GCA_021817255.1 Thermoplasmata archaeon | reverse complement strand
TTTTGTGTGCCTTATAATATCTTCAAATGTGTCTTCATTTCTTATTGTAATGATTTCTCCTGCCTTTATTAACAGCTCTTTTGGGAGCAGCCTTCCATTATAGTTGCTTGCCATTGACATTGTATATGCTCCACAGTTAAAAACAGCCACTATATCCCCATTTTCAGGCTCAGGAAGTGTTAAATCTTTTCCTATCCTGTCCGTATTTTCGCATATCTGGCCGGTCACATCGGTTTTAAAGTTGTTTTCTTTGCCAAGCTTGTTTGCAACGGTTATGTGGTGATAGGCACCGTAAAGGGCAGGCCTCATCAATAGGTTCATTCCAATGTCAGTGCCCGTGTAGTTTGTATCCTGCCTTTTGACATCAGTTACTTTTCCAATCAGGATGCCAGCGTTGGAACTTATGAATCTCCCTGGTTCAATTACAAGCTTTGGGAATTTTCTGCCATTGCTGGAGAATGTTTCCTCAAATGAGCTCTTGACATGGCCTGCTGCAGCGATCAGATCAAGCTCCTCTTCTTCTGGCCGGTATGGAACGCCAAACCCTCCCCCAATATCCACAAATTCAAATTCAATCCCAAGCTCATTCTCAAAATTCCTTACAACTTCAAGGATTTTCCTGGAAACCAAACCAAAGTGTTCAGCGTTCCTCACATTGGATCCGGCCATCACATGGATCCCAAATCTCCTGCATCCCCTTGCCTTAGCATCCCTGTATCCCTGGATTGCCACCTCTGGGGCTTCGCCAAACTTCGCACCTTTTCCGGCCGTTTTAATCCCCGGAAATTCCCCCTTTCCATAATCAATCTTGATGCGGAAACTTACGATTTCAGGCAGTTTTTCTTGTACTAGCCTGTACTGCCCTATGGAGTCAAAATTTATGTTTATTTTCCTGGCAAGTGCAAACTCCAATTCCTCCTGTGCCACGTTATTAGGGGTAAAAGCAATGTTTTCAGGTGAAACGCCACATAGGAGCGCAAGCCTGATTTCGTTGGCGGATGAAGCATCCATTCCACAACCTGCATTTGAGAGGGCAGAAATCAATGAGGGGTTGGCATTTGATTTGACAGCGAATTTTATTGAAAGATTTTGGAAATTTTTGCTGAAAGCATCCCTGATTTTTCCATAATTGGATAACAATATATTTTCAGAATAGAGGATCAGGGGTGTTCCGTGATCTTTTGCAACTTTGCAGATGTCAGTTTTGTCCCAGAATAAAGTCCCATTTTTATTCTCTGAATGCAGTGGCAGAATTTGATTCACTTTATGTCATTTTATCTATGTTATTTAACGTATCTGAGCGGAATGTAATAGTTTATTGCCCCGGTGCATATATTGAAATATGCCATTCAAGCTTGGAATTGAGACGCTTTTGGAAAATGCCCCTGAAGAAAACGTAGCACTGCTCACCAATGCCAGCGGTGTAACGCAAAATTTAGAGCAAAATGCAGATGTTCTGGGAAAAAAGGGTTCCAAAATCAGGAAAATATTCACTGCAGAACATGGTTTTTATGGGACACTGAAAGATGGAGAGGATGTTAAGAATGAAACTTATAACGGAATTGATGTTATATCCATATATTCTGAAAAACGAAAAAGCATAAATCCATCTGAACTGGAAAACGTGGATACTGTTATTTATGATCTGCAGGATTCGGGGACCCGGCCATACACTTTTATATCATCCCTGAAGAATCTCCTCATCACTGCGTCTGAATGCGGAAAAAAGGTTGTGGTATGCGATAGGCCGAATCCACTTTCAAATGCCACAGAGGGGCCGGTTCTAAAGAAAGGGTTTATTTCCTTTGTTGGGGCAGATGAAATTCCCCTGAGATACGGAATGACCATAGGAGAATTAGCCCTGTTCATGAACAGGGGCATCGGTGCAGACTTGAAAATATCAAAAATGTCAGGGTACAACCCGTCATTCTTTTATGATCATTACTTAAAATACTATGTCCCCCCGTCATTGAATTTGAACTCGCTTGATTCCATGTTCAATTTTTCCGGCATGGTTTTGCTTGAAGCAGTAAACGCCAGTGTTGGAAGAGGTACTCCCTATCCATTTTTGCAATTTGGGCTGGAAGCCCCTGTCAACCTGGAAATGGACGAATTTGAAGGCGCCATTCTGCGAAAAACATCATTTATATCACTGTTAAACCCCCTTAAGGAAAAGAGCCTGTCAGGATATTTTATTCACATAAAGGACAGAAAGAAATACAGCAGCATCAAGATGGCAATATCTATAATTAAAAAAATATATGAGATGGATAGCAGCCTGGTTAACCCCAAGAAGCTGAACCTGAATTACGGTTCTGATGAATTAACGAAATGCCTTGAAAACAACACTTCTATTCAAGATCTGTACAGAAACATGGAACTGGAATGCTCCGAATTTCAGAAGAGGAGAAAGGAATATTCCCTTTATCTGTAATTTATCTTTTTAGCAAGAAAAGATATCATTTTTCACTTTCTTTGTTCGTTTAATTTGCCAGAGGCGAGCCCTTTCTCAGTCAACCATCTGTTCCAGTGGCTGAATATATGGTTCCGAATCACTTATTCTCATCTTCAGGTTCAATGGAATTAACATTTGCTCTTCTCCATGCCCAAATGGAGCAAGAGCCAGTGATGGCTTCAATTCTTTCTCCATATATTCCCTTATGACGTCTTCTATGAATGGCTTTGATTCAGGTGTGTTAGGCCTGTTTCTGAATTCACCAAATACAAAGCCGGCTAATTCTTTAATTGAGCCGTTTAAAACCATTATATCGAAGAACCTTTCAACGTCAATCGATCTTTCGCCTATGTCTTCGCAGAATAATATTTTCCCATTAAATTCAGGCATATATGGTGTACCTGTCAGTGATGAAAATACAGACATGTTGGTGCCCACGGATCTCCCTTCTGCTTTTCCTTCAACCACATATTTTATCATTCTCCTTATGTATGGTTTGAGGTCTGAAATCTCACCTTTAAAAATTTTAAACATTGTTTCAAGTTTTTCGCCCTGAAACTCCACTGGATCAGAATCGGGCATAGGGCCATGAAATGTGACGAGCCCTGAAAGCTTGTTTAATGCCATATGGAGAGATGTTATGTCACTGTACCCAATGAATAGTTTTGGATGGTCACGGATAACGTCAAAATCAATAAATGGGAGCATTTGAGATGCCCCGTGCCCTCCCCTCGCACAGAATATCGCCCCTACATTGTCATCCCGGAATGCATCCATCAGCTCTTTAGCCCTTTGCTCAGCCCTGGCTGCTTGGTAATTGTACTGGTTCAGCTTTTTGACATTGATTCCGAATGATACTTTGTAGCCAAGTTCTTTTATTGCATCTGCAGAATTGGAAAGTGTTTTAATTTCTGGATAACTTGATGGGGCAATAATCCTAATTTCGCTGGATTGCCTGAGTTTCGCAGATTTTACTATTTCCTTCTGTTCCTTAAAGGATGAGAAGTTCCCGTTCATATGATCCCAATTGTAATGGCTTTGGATATAATAAGCTTTGAATTGGCGGTACGAAGTGGAAATCAAAAACTGTGATAAATGTTAATGGTTCTTATTCGAGAAAAACGCTAAAAAACTAGTTTTGCCCTCAATTTTCGCAATTGCCACAATATTGAATGCTTTTTTTAGATTTTAAGAAAAACTCTCGTCCTCATGTTGAACCATATCATATAGAAATAAAAAAAATTGGGTTTAAAAAAAAGTGTTTAAAAATTTTATGGGAAAAATTAAGATTTTACTTTTGGTTTTCTCATTACAACAAAGGCTGCTGCCCCTATAACAACTACTGCTGCAATCACTCCTATGATTACGTACAGGAAGGTGTTGCTTGTTGGCGGTTTAACAACCTTTTCGGATACACTGTATTGAACATTGTCCTTAGCTGGAATGACTGAACTGTTTGAAGTGCTTGCCTTTGCAACAAGAGATTCATTTACAGTAACGTAACTGCCTGATCCGGATGTCGCATTTCCCACATAGAATGAGAACACTGCAACTCCTTTAGAGTTTGTTGTCATGTTCAGTGAACTGTTGCTGTATGTTAGGCCTTTCAGATTCAGGGATGTAAGCTTTACATAGGCGCCTGAAACTGCTGTACCGTTTTCAGTAACAGTAAAGGTTATGTTTCCTGACTGTCCTGATTTGTAAGACGAACTACCCATTGCATATGTCATGACAAGTGCTGGGTTAATTAGGAACACACTGTTGCTTGCCGTTCCTGCTCCTGTCTGATTCTGGTTTCCAACAGATGCTACTGCAACTATATTCACTTCCTGATCGTACAGGTACATTGGGTTACCCGAGCTGTATGTTTGCATTAGCTGAGAGAGAAGCTTTGATACGCTAAAGCTGAATGTTCCAGTGTTGCTTGTGGATGTGTTGAACGAGAATGCACTGCTTGTAATGCTTCCCGGTATTCCTGAAACAACAACTGTAATGTTTGCATCACCTACTGCACTTCCAGTACTGTTTGTTACAGTATATAATATAGATCCGCTGTTGCCCGCATATAGATGCGAACTGCCTGAATACTTTGATTTCACCACTAAGTTGTTCTTTTCGTTCGTGTTGAGCAATTCAAGGTTGATATAAGTCGAAGTTGTGGAAGTATGAATGTCGTGGGATGGCGGATTAACCGTGGCAGTTATATTCATCTCTTCATTTGGAAGATTGATAATTGCACCACTTGAATTGAAAGTCTGCAATAGGTTGTTTAGACCACTGAATACCTGGTATTTCCACGTTGCCTGTCCAGCCGCATTGGTTGTGAGCTGGTTCGGCGTTATGTTAATCATTCCTTTGGCAATTGAAGATGTTGAAATGCCTATACTCGCTCCCTGGACTGGCATTCCTGTTGTTTCATTGTAGACTGTGTAGGTTATGCTGCCTGTATTTCCAGCAGTTTCCACGAGAGAACCTGACAATTTCTGCTCAATTTTCATGTTATAATTGTAGCTTACAGTGGTTGATGACTTCGCCTTGTAGACTTCCATCAGCGTGAAATAAAGGCTGAAAAGAGTGTTCGAATTTGTCGTCGTGAAATTGCTAAACTGGTTTGTCTGGAAAGCAACCATTGTTGTGGTGTATCCAAGGTTTATCAGTGTGACTTCATCATTGACTATGGTTTGTATCTCCTTTGAAATTTTAATGGCCGTTGTCAATGAGTCTGTCTGCAATAACTCGTTTGAAAGGTTGGTAAGCAGCGTTGTGACCTGTGGACCTGATAAATGGTGTCCGTTGTATTCAAGTGAAGTATATGGGCCAAGAGTACAGCCAAAATCGAAATAGGATGGGGCATCATTTACAAACAGAGCACAGAGAACAGCAGGATCGCCAGATTCTGTACCCTGCCCATATTCAGCCATCTGGTAAAAGTTCCCGTGGCCTATTACCGTACAATATATATTGGCAAACATTGTAGAGTATGCTTCTTCCTTTATAGTTGTGGTTATGCCAAGGCTTGCCCAGCTTTTTTGCATTTCACTTGCAATCTCAGCAGCACATGGTGTCTCACTGCCTGGGGCAATTTGCAACTGGATTGTGACCGGTGTTCCATTGTATGTAAGCACTCCGGAGTTGTTCACCATTCCGTGAATATTACTAATGAGTTGCTTTGCTTCGTGCAGGTTATATGTATATTGCGGGCTCGAAGAATTATACCATAGCACATTGCACGGTGGCACTGTGTTGGATGATGGGGTTAGCAAATCATTGTAAACAGTTCCGTCAATAGTTGAGTAAGGAGTGGCATATGCCAGAGCCTGCCTGAATGTTGTTATGTTTAGAGGTGTTTGATTCTCATTTATCCTGACTGCACAGAAAACTTGGGATGGCGCACTATAAATATATGCTCCTGGTGTTCCTTTTACTAATGAAAGGAAAGGGGCTGTGACACCAAGCAAATCCAATTGTCCCTTGGTGAAAGCACCTACCATTGAAGATTCGGATGCATAATATGGCTGGGAAAACTCATATATCTTAGGTGTGTATTGCCTGAGACCACTTGACTTATTGGCATATTGTGCAAAGAAATATGGGTTTACATAGAACTTATCTTGCTGATTCGGAATTATGGCGCCCTGAGGCATTCCAAAGCCATTATTTACCATAAATGGCCCATTTCCTACAAGTCCTGGTGCGCTTCCTGTTCCGGTGTTCCATCCAAGATCCCAGCCATAATAACCATTTCCTGATTTTGCTCCTGGCGTGTAGTTGAATAATCCCTTAACGCTTGTATAGTCATGATTTTTCCATATATGGAATGGAAGGATATAGGATTGCAGCGAACTGGTCTGAATTAACAGCGTAGGCTTTGGCACGAAGATTTTTACTGAAAGATTTCCGTTAGGAACCACATTAACTACGCCTGGCCATCCGCCAAGAGCTGCTTCCATTCTCCATGATGAAGCAACGTCACCTGACTGCAAATAGTACTTTTTCATTACAGTAGGACTGTAGGTTGTGTAAGTGTGTGTAAAAGAAGAACCGCTGGCATTATTAAACTGAACAATGTTTGAAAATGTATAGGTTTGAGAATTGTTCGCACTGCTCCAGTCTGTCCATCTGACGTTGGGCCTCAGGCTAACAGTGAATACATATGAATAATTTACTACTGAGTTCGTTTCTATGTCAAATGTGCTGTTGTTTTTTGTGACCTTGGTCATTGTGTAGCCTGTTGCAAGCCATGGCTGTATCTGCCCATTTGGCATTGTTTTATAAAGGCTGCCATAGATCATTTTTTCTATGAATAGATCTCCGAATGTTACTGATGAAAAAGTGTTCAGATCGCTAATCGTACAATCTATTCCACATGTAAAAGTTCCATTTGTATATCCAGGTTCATGCATTGTTGTTGTAGGCATTTGCCAT
>JAKAVO010000032.1:825-6954 GCA_021817255.1 Thermoplasmata archaeon | reverse complement strand
AGTGATAATAGTTCCTATGAAAACGGCTAAATATTTTAAATCATCAGTTATTTTCATTTTTTTACATGGCTTCTAATTATAAAATATATGCTATTTTAACCAACGCCATTCATATTGGAAAATTAAATGTGAATAACGCAAATCAAATTGCTGCAATTGATAAACACTATGCTGAGATTTAAATAAACTGCTTGCATATGAGCAACCATGGATAGGGAGCTTGCCAGAAAACTCATTTCTGTGGTTTCTCAGGAGAAAAAGAATGCCAGATCTATTACAGGGAAGGATATTGTTAACATACTTGTTTACAAGAGGAAATTTCTGAAAGAGGAAAGCGCACAAAGATTTGAAAGCGAGTGTGTCAGGGAAGGGCTCCTTTCTATTGATGGCGATAATTTCCTGATAAATTTCAATGCCCCCGCAGAACACGTGCCAATAGACCTGGTTATAGATGAAAACGAACTTTTCCAGGAGCAGACTAAAGATGCATCATATCTGGACAGGCTGCTCAATGCAGTTGTGGCTTCCGGGAAGTTGACAAAAAAGGAGGCGCTTGAGAGGGCAAAGAAACAGCTAGAGAATCTAAAATATATCAATATGACAATAAAGTTGTGTTCTCTCCTGAATGATCTTTATATTAATTATGGAGACATCAAAAAGGATATGGAGAAGGAGATTTTCAGTATTATTTCTCCCCTTTGAATTTCTCGGCAAGGTCCCTTGCCCTTCCTATATCTTCATTTTCCATTGCCAGATCTATGGAAACATCATATAGATAAGAGATAACATCCCTGAATTCTTCTTTTTCTTTTTTTGTCTTGAATGTGGTTAAGATTTTTTCAGCCTTTTCTATATTTTCTACAGAAATTGAGTTTGCTTCATCCATTTTTTCCCTGTCTCTCAAAAGTTTTATCAGGCTTACGCAAGCTTCATAATAAATCTCCCAGATCTTCTCCTTTTCAGACTCAGCCATAATTTCAGCATATATCTTAAGGGCCTCTTCTGTATCCTTCTTTTCCTCGGATAGTATATCTGCCAGCGCATTCTTCAATGAAAGCGTCAGGCTGATGTCCTCAAGCTGGTTTGCCACTTCCATTGCCTCTTTCAGTGTGCCCTTTGCATTATCCAGATTGCCCTCTTCATCCTGCAGATAAGCAAGATTCATCATCTCCAACGCCAAAATTTCCGGCTGTTCCAGATTAGCCCTGATCTTTAGCGACTCTATGAGATTGGAAATTGCGTTTCCTGTCTTCACTCCCTCTTTGCCGTAATAGGCTTCAGATATTTTGCTCAGGATATCTGCCTTGTATTCATTTTCTTCTGCAGTTTTGTCCAGCAACCCTTTTAAGATTACTAGTGCATCAGAATATTTTTCTTTGTTCAGCAACTTCTCAACCTGTTTCATTCCAGTATCGTATTCACTCTTGTCCACAATATTCACCTACCTTTTTTTAGTTCTTCCAAAATCTCCCTTGCCTTTGTCATATTTATGGTGCCTGACCTGACCATTAGTTCAGACACCTTTTCTATATCATTTCCAGTTGCTCCGACTGCTATGGCCAGATTCCTGGAATGCAATGCCATATGCCCTTTCTGAATTCCCTCATCGCTGAGGGCCCTTACAGCAGCAAAGTTTTGTGAAAGCCCCACGCATGCCAGCACTTCTTCAAGTTCCTTTGCGTCCCTGGCTCCCAGAATCTTCTGGCATATTTTTGCCTTAGGATTGCTTGCTGATGAACCACCAACAGTCCCTACGCTTAAAGTTATCTCTATGGATCCTACTATGTCACCATTTTTGTCCTTGCTGTAATGGGTCAATGATCCGTAATTGCCGTTTATTGCTGCATATGCATGTGCATTGGCTTCAGCCTGTCTCCAGTCATTCATTGTAGCAAGCAATACCGCATCAATTCCATTCATAATACCCTTGTTGTGTGTGGCAGCCCTGAATATATCCTCCTCGGCCAGCTTAGCTGCGTGCATAAACCTGTCCACTACTGCATCTCCACCAATTGATTCTTTTGGAAATGTTGCCTGTGCCCTCACGACTCTTAGCGGGGTCAGATTGCTTAAGATCTTGAGGACTACTGTACCACCAGTAATTGTTTCAATGAACGGAGATACTTTTTCTGCCATGCTGTTGATAATATTTGCACCCATTGCGTCACCGGCATCGACCTCGAGGTGAATAATAAGTACGTGCTCATCGTACTTCACTGTGTGAAAAAATAAGTCCTTTGCCCCCTTTCCAAGCTTTGACAGGGTTTTGCTCATTTCGTTTGCCATTTTCAGGATATTCTCTTTTTCCAGTAAAATTTCTGTTATGGCCTTATTCACATCGCCTAAATTTACGAGTTGTATCTGCCCATACATGATTGATTCGGTTGCATGTGCCTTAAAACCACCTGAGATTCTTGCGATCCTTGCCCCATTGGAACAAGCTGCTATTACAGATGGCTCCTCTATTGCCATGGGTATAAGGTAATCCCTGCCATTGACCCGGAAATTTGTTGCTATGCCCATGGGGATTTCCATGTTTGTTACATAATTTTCAACCAGTTTTTCACCAAGAACCTGATTAAGCGACCCCAGATCTTTCAGTGTTGAGACCTCATCTTCTGCAAGCTGGCAATATTCCTTCAATGTTTCTATTCTTTCGTCAGTGCTTTTTTTATAGAATCCTTTGAGTTCAGAGTTTTTAACTGGCATGAAATATTAACCTTTTAACAAAAATAGCTAATAGATATTAAACCATTTTGCAGAATTTATAAGATCCATTAACTGGATTAATTAGAAATCTGCGATGCCAGTTTATTAGAGAATGGTTCAATCATAAGGTTGGTGGCTATGGACAAAATAAGGAATGAAAGCATAAGCAAAAAGGAATATTCCATTGAAATGTTTAACGTCTGGAATAACGTTGTAAATATCAAGATGCCTACTGCCCCTCCAACTGTATTTCCTATTCCCCATGCCAGGGTGTTTGCCCTGGTAGATACTTCTTTTGGCACCTTTTGGTTCAAAAAACCCAGTACGGAAGGAAAACCTGTGAACGCTGCAAAGGCATATATTGAGAAGAATACCAGTGAGAGGGCATAGTTGTGTGAAAAGTACAGAAATGGCACAAACGCCAGCAGTGAAAGAACGCCTGCAAAGAGAAGCGTGTAGTTCCCTCCTTTGCGCTTTGTCAACTGTCCAAAAATTGGCTGCCCCAATATTGGCGTAACCAGTGCAACTGAAAGGAACACAAAGGCGAGAAAACCACTTTTGTAGATATGATCTATGTAGGTGAATGAGTATGTCGATATGGCAAGCTGGAATGCTGATCTTAAGAATAGCGTTAAAGTCAATATTCCTAGAAATTCGGTTACACCTGGCAAAGATCTCATCTTTACAAGTTTTTTCTTTTCCTTTGCACGTGCCTCAACTCTTTCTCTGTATCCTTCAGACTTTCTCAGGTTTCTTGACATTAGATATATTATCGCTGCGACTGCG
Source organism: Thermoplasmata archaeon (assembly GCA_021817255.1). Taxonomy (GTDB): domain Archaea; phylum Thermoplasmatota; class Thermoplasmata; order Thermoplasmatales; family Thermoplasmataceae; genus Cuniculiplasma. The sequence continues at coordinate 3,459 of JAKAVO010000032.1, read as the reverse complement.
AAATAATAAAGCGACAGATAGAACAGTCCCTTGAAAGCGCCAAAGTCCACTATCATTATGCCAACTATGATCAAGATTACAGCTCTTCCCAAACTCCCGAATGAGCCATTAATTCCCAATAAAAATGAAGAATCCTTTCCTTTCATGGAATACCTCAGAATATCCGCACCAAGAGGATGGTAAAATGCCTGCCCAAAACCAAGCACCAGGGCACCCAGTCCAACTATGGCATATTTTGTGAGGATAGCCATAGACGAAGCATAAAGAAAAGGAACAGAAAACACACCAAGGGAAATTGCAAGCAAAAGAATCCCAAAACCCATGAGTTCCGGATCCCTGTCGCCAGAGTCAGACCACCTGCCAACGGGTATGCTGAGAATGCCTGAAATTAGGACATAAATAGTTGCGAAATAACCAAGGATTGTTATATTCAATCCAAGTGACGGCTCGGAATAGTAAACGATCAATGATGAAAACAACAGGAACACCCCGTCATTCGAAAGATGGGCAAGAGATGTGCTGGACAATGCTTTGTATTCTGTTTTCAAGAGATATTGGTATTTCAAATCAGTATAAAGACATATTTTTTCCTGATTAGTGATGAAGTTGAATACATTCACTTCTGCTGTAGACTTACAAATCCATAAGCAGAAAAGCCCCATGCCTTCAGGCAGTGGGTGAATTGCGATATGTCTATCAATTATTGCAGGATTGTGTAAGCAATGATTAAGACCCTAAAAAGTGCGATTGTATCCAGACGGTCAGCAGATGGTTCTGCTGGAAAAGCACTTTGGGATATGCGCCTGTGAAAAGTGCTACAGCGGCGGAACTCTCAAAAGGAGGCCTACGAGTTGCCACTCTATGAATCAGGAACTTCCTGTTGTTTGCGTTGGAGAGTATGTCAGAAACAATATTATAGGTAATTTAATTACAGGTTTAATGACGGACAGATTGGCTGAAGTGGAGATATCCAAGGATGGGGACATATATCTGGCTAGAATAACTTTACCCTCGGGTGAGGTTGTTAATCTGGAAAATGACCAGTTTGAAGATATTTTGGAGCAGATTGCAAACGATCTTGGCGAAAGATTCTCCAATTAGGAAAAAGCGAGGATGGCCCAGCGGTACGGCGGCAGCCTGCTAAGCTGTTTTTCCTATGGAAAGCGTGGGTTCGAATCCCACTCCTCGCGCTAGAAGTTTTTAACCTAATGTTTTTTATTCGATCCTCTTTTGAGTTTATATTTTCTTGGTCTATTCAGGATAATACCTTGTTATTGGCATAAAAATATCTGAATGCGAAAGAACGAGCACAATAAAATTTTTTGGGCTTTTAACTCTGCATTTCAATATAACTTGGGCTCATTTCATACTTATGTCGGAAAATTCAATGTTGACTGAAGATCAATTATCTGGATACAGATGGGTGATGGCGGCAATTGCCGGGTTGCTAATGACTACAAGCTTCATTTCCCTTACTGCTTTTGGAATCATGTCAACAAGGATGGCTTCGGCTTTTGGCATCAGTTCTTCCACACTCTCTGTTTATGGTGTTGATGCTTTTTCCATTGGATTATTTGTAGCCTTTTTCCTTGGCCATGGTGGAATCTTCGATGAAAGGCTCAAAACCGGTGTTCTTGTTGCTCAGATTTTTCTCATTGTCCCCCAGTTTCTCATTCCAATTTTTCCTGATCCGTATTTGCTTATTGCACTTCGCTTTTTTCAAGGTTTGATGATTATGATGCTGGCATTGTTTTCGATTGAGCTTGAAGGATGGTTTCCTCCAAAGGAACGTGCGAGATCGCTTGCATTCACCTTGGGTGCAATCAGCCTTGGAAGTGCTGCAGGGGGAATTCTATCCGGAGCATTGGTAAAATTCTCATGGCAGCAAACATACTATATAACAGGAATAATAATGGTTGCAGGGGCAGTTATTTATTTCATCCTGGCCAGAGATTCCCAATCACAAAGAGTGGCTATATCAAAAGCTAAGGCGGGAAAACATGAGAGCGCATGGAAGAACCCTGTGGTAATATTCATGGGGCTAATACAGTTTCCACTCACCTGGGTTTTATTTGCAATCGGTGGGTATCTTTCTTCATATTCTTACCATTTAGGGTATTCCAATGCTCAGACCAGCAACCTAATCATTGTGTGGGGAGTTTCAGGATTCGTTGCAGCTTTTGTTGGAGCTATTTTAGGTGATTATCTTGTAAGGGAAAAGACTTCCAACAGAGAGATACTAAACTCTAGGCTGTTAATTATGACAATTGCTGATATAATGATGGCCCTAGGGATAATACTGATGATTTTGATTGGAAGGTTTTCGTATTACGATCTATTGTTTGCAGCTATCGTCAATGGGTTTCTAATGATGTTTCCACCTAATTTCTGGGCTCTTCCTGGAAACGTATTTCCACTGGCAATTGTCAGTTCCGGTGCCTTTGGAATGGGAATGATTTCCAATTCTGGAGACGCAATTGGCCCCTTTGTCACTTCTTCTCTAATAAGTGATCTTGGTTGGGAAGGAGTGTTTATAATTATGCTTGTTCTCTCAATATTTGGCATTTTCCTTAATGTTTATCTTTCCAGAACAAAGATGCCACTTCCATAGAAATAATGTGAAAAAGCCTTTTT
>JAKAVO010000032.1:0-815 GCA_021817255.1 Thermoplasmata archaeon | reverse complement strand
ATTGTTATGTTTCAAACTCAAGATATATGTTGAGGATTTCTCGTTATTTCAGGCATGGATTGTCAGCGTTCATGATAAAAAATGAAAATGCCAATAAATTCTCAGGAATCATAAATATACTTGAGAAAACAATACATCACAACAGTTCATGTTGTGATAGCTCTTTGACAACCATTTCCATATAGACTTTATTCTTGCCTTTTTCTTTCAATCTATTGGTTTTGATTGATGAAATCATATCAATTAATCTATCATTCGAAACCTTATTGTTGGCACTCTTAAGAGAATCAAAAGTTGCTGCTACTTCCATGAATAAGGCATCTTTTTCTTTTAAATAATGAAGAGTTCGCTTTTCACCTTCTGACAAATCGATGGTTCCTGCTTCCCATTCTTCTCTGGAAATATTGTAATAATCGTCGGCCAACTTTGATGAATAGGGTCCATACAAGTAAATGTCAAAATCATAACCAAGGGGAACTTCAAGCTTCTCTCCAAAATAAACAAACTTTTGGGCCTTTATGCGGTTCTCTATCCTCCCTTTCACGATCTTCTCTAAGTCAAGGCCCATAAATTTCAGAAATCCTGCCAATATATATTTGCTTTCTGTGTTAGATCTTTCCACTGAATATATATTTCCTTAATCCTAATTATTTTTTTTCTCAGTGGTTATGGCAGAAATTAACCATTGATTTGTACCATCTTAAATAGATGCTCCTGTTTGGGGTTTCCTATGATTTCGCCGGATGGAATGCAAGAACCACCTATTCTTCACTATGTATTATGATTAAAAAGAGTACTACTAACTGTTAAATTCA
>JAKAVO010000014.1 GCA_021817255.1 Thermoplasmata archaeon | reverse complement strand
AGGAATAAAGAAATTAGGGAGGGGCACTCCCGAAGTTACGCCTGTGGAGATCAGGGCACTACCCGCAAGGGCAACTCAGATCGCAGAAGCAGGAAGCCCCGTCCGATAGGGCGGGGAGGATGTCACATAGACATTATCTCGATTTAGATTACAACTCAAGAAAATCAGATTAAGTGGAATAGAAATTCTTTATACAAACAAGGTTGTTAAAAGAAAAATTAAAGGCCAGGAAGGGGCTAATAGGAAAATAATGAGGATGTCACGGATATCTATTAACCTGAATGTGGCAGTGCCGAAGATAGAAAAGATTTTTAAGGTAAGTTGTGATGGATTTTGGCGAATATGGCCTCAGACCAGAGGACATGTTCATTCGTAAATCTCAAATATATAATTTATTTATCATTTTTTTGTCACGTCAATGCTATAAGGATTTATTTCAAATCCTAAAATGGATAGATGCCCAGTAATTTTCTTTTCGTTATCGCCAAAGCAGACAAAATATTCAGCTATGAACCCGAAATGACCATTCAACCGTATGACTAAGTTAACAACGGTTTCGAATGCAAGCAAGTCTTCTGTAATTTCCATCTCTCCTTTTTTTAACAAATTGAGCGAAAAATTCCCTTCTGAAAGGGAAGGGATGAAAACGAAACCTTTATGGTTAACAAAAATGTTACTGCAACTGTGCCATACGACCTTGACATGGGAACGCACTCCGTCCACTCTCTTTGTTATCATTTCATTCAGGTTGCAAAGTGCCGGAAGAACGTTGGTACTGGTGGATCCGGGAGGCACATCAAGAACATGTTCCGGATGTGGGTGGGTGAAGAGTGATCTGAATCTATCCGATTGTATCTTCCACTGGGGCATCTGTGGTCTCGAAATTGACAGGGATGTGAGGCGGCTTGGCGGTTTGACATCGGGAAAGTGGGTTAAAATAGGGATTTACTGTGAGGGTTGTGATGGATCATGGACATACAGACAAAAAGAGATCTTCCTTGGAAAGGGTTAGAATATGAAATCCGATACTGTAGTAACAAAAATAAAGAATGCTATTTAGATCAAGCCAAAAACGTATGCCAGGATTAATGTACCTCCGGCTATGAGAAAATAACCGAATATTAATGTGTAATCGATCTTCTTCTTAAAGGAATACATATTTATCTTATCCCATTCCTATATTTATCGTTTTCTTCCTCTTTGTGTAGTACCACAGCAATTCCACCACTTAGCATGGCAATTTCATTGCAGAAGCAGGAAACACCGCCCATCATGGCGGGTAAGATGTCATAACAAATGCAATTATAGTGGTCACTATCCATTCCAACAATCGAAGAGTATATTTTCTCATATTCTCCCTATGTCCACATTGAATTACCAGATACCTAAAATGAAATAGTATAAATCTAATTTCATATTACCCGTTTTATTCCGTTGTGGGGTTAACATAATATGTTCATATTGAGCCAGGAAAGTATTATAAGTATAGTCAGGGGTTTTAAAATCCAATTTTATATTTTTCTCTTATTCACTATTTTCCTGATGGCATTGCGAGCCGTGAGAGCCAAAGTGGGGAAAAATTACTCGAGAAAAATTATCATATATCCCACGATTTACTTGCTTCTTACTCTTTACTCCACAATCACATTAACGCTGTTCCAGTTCGAATTCTCAATGGTTGTTTATCTGACAGGCTTCATCATTGGTTTTATTATTGGGGACCTTTCCCAAATTATCAAGAGGAAGGGAAATGAAATATACCAGTCATCAGCGGGAGTTGCCATAGCCTGGTCGTTTCTGTTTCTTGTAAAGTGGTATACTTATCTTTATGAACCTACTTTTCCAACATTTGTGGACCCAATAATCACTATCACATTTACATTTCTTGCAGGCATTATTCTGGGGGAAACTGTTGGCATAGTGTTCAAGCATTTTCGTACAAGATAGAACTCTAAATTGGCATAATAGAGACTGAAAACCCAAATTCCATCTCTTCAGATGGCTTGAGCGATTTCAGCCCCAGCCCATTTTGAAATGAGTTTACAGCTGAAGCCATTGGTTCCACAGCTACAGATCTCGACTCACTGAACTTTCCATCATACACCATAAAGAAATCGGAGTTTGTTGTTTCTATCAGATATGCAAAATAATCCCCTTTCACCTTGATATTTCCGCTATACTTGAAACAATCATCAAAAATGTGCGAGTCCTTCCGGTAGAAATGCCTGTAAAATTCTGAATAGTTTCCTGAAGGAAAATATTGATCCTCCTTCAGTGATTTTAATGGCCTGTGATCAAGATAAATCTCCCAGTTGGAGCCAGTCACAAAATAGGGATGAAATCCGGGGCTCAGTGGCGCAGGCGATTCTCCATTATTCCGGAATATGGCTTTTTCAAAAAATCCATATTCAGTAAGGCCAATTTTAAGTGTGGCATCGATGTCGAAGGGATAGTATTCTTCTTTCATATTTAGCATGAATGTCGCCATCTGATCCGCCTTATCCAGAACTTCCCACTTCCTGTCCTTTGCAAAACCATGAATAGAGTTTCCATCCGGCCCGGTTGGAAATTTATAAGTTTTCCCCAACCACTCATATTTGCCCCCCTTTATCCTGTTTGCATATGGAAACAATGGCGCACATCCACCGTGTGTTTTATGGCCATCATCTGTCTTCTTGATCATTTCATTTCCCCTGAATTCCAGGCTCTCAACGTAACATCCGTCAGGGTCTATGGCAATTTTAAGAGACTCATTTTCCAGTATTATCATTGCCACCCTCATCCTGTATAAATCTTATGACCTTAAGAGCCGGCTCGCTTTTTTTCAGGATTTCATGAAATGCCTTTCCAGTCTCCAGTGATTCCTGGCATAATTTTATTGTTTCCTCAAGAGAAAGCAATTTCCGTGTTCCATCCCTTCTAATAACAAGGGCCCTTCCAAGATCTGAGCAGTCAATTCCCATTTTTAGCATCCTCAACAAGAAGATTGAGCCCGTTAACAGCCTTTACGATCACGCTTTCTCCTACTTCAGGCCTTATGCCACCAGCATATTTTGCATTCCAGTTCTGGCCATCAACCCTTACAACCATGGTTGTCCCGTTATCCCTTACTATCTGGCCGGTCTTGCCAATAAGTGCTTTGGTTCCTGTCACTGCTTTGCCACCTCTTGGGTACCACAGTATAAACCTGTAAAACCATGATCCAAGAAAGAAGAATCCTATGGCAACAAGAAGTACGGATACATAAAACACACCGTTGCTGACCATAGTCCGGGATTGAATTATAATTATTTAACGTTATTCTAAATCTTTAGCTTCCCTGCTTTTTAGCTTTTCTTTACCGGTTCTATTAAAAGATTCAGTCCTCTAATTGCCAGAACTTTGACTTTCTCCCCTACTGCAGGGCGAATATTTCCCGAATATTTTGCATTCCAGTTCTGGCCATCAACCCTTACAACCATGTTTGTACCATTATCCCTTACAATCTGGCCGGTCTTGCCAATAAGGCTTTTAGCTCCAGTAACCGGCTTTCCGCCACGGGGATACCATGAAACTACCTGATAAAACCAGGCTCCAAGGAAAAAAAATCCTATTGCAGCAAGAAGCAGGGACAGATAGTAAACAGTGTTAGAGATCGTTTTTGTCCATTGCATTGATATTATTTAATCTTGTTTATTTTTGTGGCGAATTCTCAATGATTATTCCCTGTATTATTCGCTATATATGGTTCCCTGTACAATATGCTCATGATCCCTCCAATAACGACAAGGATGAAACCAATGAGCAGCCCCCCTTCACTTTCAGGCAGGGAAATTATCCCCATCAGTATGCCGAGCCCTCCCATAGATCTGTGAAGAGAAACCCTGCTGAACAATAAGATTGATGCCAGAACTTCAACAACAGGAGAAACCACATCAGTCACCGACTCAAATATTGCATTGTTGATTTGTTGAAAGTGCCCTGTTTGAATGGAAATATAAAGTATGGGGATTGAAACCAACAGGGTAATAATGGAGCCCACAAGCATCACAGCAGCCGCATCCCTGTTATTCCTGAAGTGTGAGAAAAAAACTGTGAGAGACTTTACTGCACTCTTTGCCCTTTCACTTGCCATATCAGTTCTTCAATTTTTTCATCCTGTTGAGGATAAGGAAGAAATCTTCAACAGTATTTACGTTATAGGCCTGCTTTTCGGAAACATCGAAAGAACTGTAATCATCACTTTTTACATTATCAGGTGGCGAGAAAAATAAGCTGACTCCGCAGAATAACCCTTCTACAAGCATGGAAACTATGCCTTTTCCAATCTTCAACGCAGTGTCAATAAAATTCTCAAGAATCTCTTCTTCCGAAAAATAAATATCTCCTGGAATCACCATAACAGGATAGGAATTCACTTTCCTAAGAACATCCCCTAAGTCCTCGGCATACCCCTTTTTGGTTGTTTTTATAATATTGAGTGTCTCAGAATAATACTTTTCTGTAATCTCTGTATGGGGTGTAACTACGAGATAAACGGGTTCTGTTTTCTCCTTCAAAATCTTAAGGTTTCTTCCAATCAGGGTTTCTCCCTGGATCATAAGCAGCCCTTTGTCTGGCATATTCATTCTGGTTCCAGTACCACCAGCCATTATTATCAGAGGCAGTTTTCCGTCATTTTTTTCCATAGGTAAACATCCATGTAACCTTTTTGACCATAAGTGTTTCGCACAGTTTTCTCATAGCTTCCCTGTCCGATGTTTCCGAATCACTCAACGGCCTTACTAATGCATATAACGTTACTGTATATTTATGCGTTTTCTTTCCAGGAGGACATGGCCCGCCATATCCATTTTTATTAAAATCATTTTTTAGCTGTACCCAGCCTTCTTCTGTCTTTTCTGCCACAGGGACATTCTCGTGGATTCCTCCTGCAGAAGTCAGAATATTCCTCATGCACCAGTGGTTAAACGACTTTTTTGGTGCGTCCTTGTCATCCATAAACAAAACAATTTCTTTGGCTGAGGAAGGTGCATCTTTCCATTTGATTTCTGGAGAGATATTCTGGCCTCTGCACGTATATTTGTCAGAAATCTCCTCTCCATATTTAATTCCATCAACCTGCATTTCAAAAGTCATATTTTCTGTATAACATAAGTGTTTAATATTTTTTAGATTAATTCATTTGCAACATTCCTTTATAAAGAAGCCATTCCACTCAATCTCCTTATAAAATATTGTATTCTTTATCAAATTCAATTAAGGGGATTTTTCCCAGTTGCATTTGTTCAGGAAAAAATCAAAGATTATTGCTTTCGTTTTGAAACCAGGAGTAATCAAAATTCCTGAATGCAAAGTCATTATCAATCCCAATTGAATGCATGTTTTCCAGCTCATTGGAGTCTGGCCTGAAAGGCAATACTATGCAGTAAGGGGATTTCACGATGATATCCGGCAGGTTCTTCAAGGCAGCAAAAAACAGGTTCTCATCCTCCCATCCCACTCTCTGCAAAACAAATGCAGGCATGTCAAGGATAACATCATAACCGATCTTCTCAACCATTCTTTTTATTATCTCTAGAACCCTTTTTATATCAAGATTTTTTCCTTTCTTCAAGTCAATAAGCATTATTGTGTGGAGTTCATTTCTTATGTTGCTGACAATCTTCTGGAGAGGGCTGACTGGAACATAATTATCATAAATATCAGGCAGGGACACAATTGTTCCTGTACGGTACGATGAAAGTCCGGTTCTTCCAGGAACTGCACTCATTATTGATGCATTTTCAAATAATTTCCATGTTATGCGATTCTCATTGCAGAATCTGATAACTGAAAAGTGCGTTGTAGATGCAAGTGGATCGCCGGATACTATCAGGGATGTTTCTCCACCTGCTTTTTCCAAAAAGGAGAAAGTTTCTATTTCGTTTCTGCCCAAAATAGTTATGCCTTTAGAAATTATCTTTTCAAGTTTTTCCTTGAAATTATCCGGAAATATTGATGTATAACCGTCTATGAAAACAAAATCAGATCTTCTGAGAATCTCAAGTTCTTCTGCTGTAAGGCTCTCCGTCCCCCGGAGGCCTGATCCAACCAAATTTAGAATTTCAGTACTCAATCTCTTCCTGAATCCTCGCAAGTTCATTTAGTTTTGCAAGTCTCTCGCCACCTATAGTACCGCTCTTTATAAAAGTGGAAGAGAATGCAAGAGAGAGGTGGGCTATGAAATCATCTGTAGTTTCCCCGCTTCTGTGGGATATTACATTCTTCATTGATGCTGAAGTGGCAGTTTTAACTGCATCCCAGGTATCTGTCAATGTTCCAATCTGATTCACTTTTATGAGGACTCCATTTGTAGCTTTAGTTTCTATCCCTTTCCTGATCCTCGAAGCATTGGTTGTATAAAGGTCATCCCCGACAATCAACGCATTCTTTCCCACAGCTTTGGTTATTTCAGCATGGCCTTCAAAATCAGCCTCATCCATCGGATCTTCCATGTAATAGAAACCATATTTCTTATGGGCGTCAATTACATACTGAACCTGCTCACCCTGATCCCTCTTTTTCTCCCTGTAAACATATTTTCCCTTTTCATAAAAACTGGAAGCTGCGGCATCAAAACCAAGGTAAACTCTTACCTTCCTTTCATTGGCAACTTCATTTGCAGAATCTTTCAGCAATTCCATTGCCTTTTCGTCACTGATTGATAATACCCACGCCCTTTCGTCACCAACTCCAATGCTCACATTCTTCATGAGGGCTTTTGCCTTTTCTCCTATTTTCTTGTGTATCAGTGAGTTTATTTCTATTGCCTCAAGAAATGAAGAAGAATCATTGGATACTAAAAATTCCTGGAATGTTGTGCCATTTATAGCATGTTTTCCACCGCCAATAACATTTCCAATGGGTTTAGGCGGCTTCATCCTGAAATTTCCGCCCACATACCTGTATAGGGGTATGCCAATCTCTTTTGCCACGGCCTTTGAAAGTGCAATAGAAAGCGCTGTTGAAACGTTTCCACCCATGGCTGAAAAATTCTCTGTCCCGTCTATATTCTTCAACAGTGCATCGAAACCCACCTGGTTTAACCCGTTGAACCCCTTAAGGGATTCCTTTACATTTCTTTCAAAATAATTCAGGCTTTCTTCAGCCCTGCCATCCCTGAATGGAATAACTTCGGTTGCACCCGTACTGGCTCCGGCAGGTGCAGAGCATACTCCAACGGCTCCCGTTTTCAGGGCAAGAGTAGCCTCCACCGTCTTGTTTCCCCGTGAATCAAGAATTATCCTTAAGGATGTTCCAGATATTTCAAATCTATCTTCCATAGCATGAAAGAAAGAAAGCACTATTATAATTTTTCTTTGAGGTTATTCTTATATCTTTTGCAGAATGAAGTATAATTATATTTATAGTCTGCCCACAGTTTTTTAAATTCCTCCGGCACATCTTTTATCACTCTGGCCGGAACACCGCCTGCTATCTTTTCAGGCTCAATTACCTGTTTTGTCTTGACAAGTGCATGTTCAGCAATAACAGCCCATTTCCCTACTTCCGCAAAGTCAGTAACTGTAGAATGCATGCCTATCACTGCAAAGTCTCCTATTGTGGCGGTATGAATCACGCATGAGTGGCCAAGTGTAACATGTTCACCTATGATAGTTTCCTTCCCCGGCCTGGCATGAATAACAACATTGTCTTCAACTGCCGTTCCGTCCCCAATAACTATTTTGCCATAATCTCCCCTTATCACAGCGCCAGGTCCAACCCAGACTTCCCCTGTTATTGTAACATCACCAATTATGGTCGCGCTAGGTGAAACATAAGCCTCTTCTGAAATGTGCGGAATCCTGCCCTCGAACGTGTAAACGGTCATATCAGTTGATTGCTTCAGTCTTTATTTTCTTTATCATGGTTAATATCTCGTGGCCGCTGAGCTCTGCATTTTCAATGCCACTTTTTACAACCATATATGAAGTTGCATTTCCACATTTTACGGAGTCCACGACATTCAGGCTGTTCTTCAGGCCATAATAAAAGCCTGCCCTGAAAGAATCCCCGGCTCCAAGTGTGTTTCCCCCTTCAGCAACATGCCCATAGGGTAAAATATGCACCTTCTCTTTTCCATACACATAGGCGCCTTTCGACCCTGCAGTCATCACGATAGTATGGTTTTCGTCGGGATAATCTTCAATATCAACTTCTGATGTTTGGAACATATACCTGATCTCCTCGCCATTTCCCATTATAAAATTGCATTTTTCAAGGAAGTATTTCAGTTCATTCTTTCCGTATTTAAAGAAAACTTCCTGGGAAGGATCAAAGGAAAGATAGTCATATTTAGCGTTTTCAACCATCCGAACGTTAAGATCCGGATTTCCCGTCCCAAGGTGCAAATACTTATACTTCTCATCAAGAATGTTATATTTTTCGTATTTCATTGGCCCTTCTGCCAGGAAATATTTCTGCCTCTCCCCGTCATTCACTGCGTAGCAGACAGGCCCATAACTTTCATCTGTAATTTTTACTCCGCCAAGGTCCACGCTGAGCTCAACCAGCTTCTTTATGTAATCACCGTGGCTGGCCTTCGAAACAATGGAATATAGCCTGAACTTCATGCCGAGCCTGGATGCAACCATTGCAAAGTTCCCTGCTGTCCCCCCAAAAGTCTCTTTAACTTCATTAACAGGGAGAGTTACATTATCATTAATCTGATCTACCTGCAGCACAACGTCAATGTTAATATGGCCAGTATATGCAAGAAATTTATTCTCTGTCATTTATGGATCAACTCAAGTTCAACCATAGTCATTTCAAAATAAAATCTCTTTCCTTCATCAGCATCGTTTGGGTAAGGAATTAACTTAAAATTTTTCAAAAGTTCAATAGCTGTTTCATCCGAACTTTCAAAAATTAAATTGCACCTCATATCACTGTTGCTATAGCCTCCTGCTTCTTTTGCCCTGTTAATATTTGCCTCCCCTGTTATCAGGCACAAAAAAAATAAGCTTCTGTCCTTGATTCTTGTCAGGTTAAAATTCTCTGATCTTTTCCAGGCTTCAATAATCGCCGGCTTTCCAATTCTTTTCTTAAAAAATGAATGGATGAATCCTAATTCCCCATCAACCTTGCTTATTGGCCTTGATTCAGATAAAAGTTCAACAACTTCAAGCGGCACTTGTCCCCGTCCTTCCTTTCTTTGCTGGTGAAAGTGGGTTTGTGGGTTTAAGCAACTCTGTTATTCGTTCAAAGAGCTGTATCTTTCTTTCTGTTTTCTCAAGGGCTTCATCTAGAACCTCTTCGATGGTAGAAACAGGTATTATCCTTATCTTATCCACATATTTCTGGTCAAGGATAATGTCTCCAAAGTTTGCCGCAGGAACTATTACTTCCTTTAGTCCGGCATCTATTGCTGCTTCCACCTTTGCGGTAACCCCGCCTACAGGAAGGACATTACCCCTGACACTGAGAGAACCGGTCATTGCAAGCTCCTGCCTTATTGGTATCTCTTCAATAGCTGAAATAACGGCAGTTGCTATTGATACACTGGCGCTGTCGCCTTCAACACCCTCGTATGTGCCGACAAACTGAATGTGGATATCCAGATCAGAAAGGTCTTTGCCACTGATCTTCTTGAATACTGCAGAAACGTTCTGGACTGCCTCTTTGGCTATTTCCCCAAGTTTGCCCGTAGCATAAACGTTTCCGTGGCCCTTGGTCTGCGATGGTGTAATCTCAGCGACTATTGGCATTACAACACCAGTGTATTCCGCCATTCCCGTGTTGGCTCCCATAACTGCAAGCCCATTTACTGTTCCTATCTCTGCACCAATATTGTGAAATGTTTTGTAAAGCCTCTTTATTTCAAGAGATCTGTCAGCTATCTGTTGTTCAACAGGTTTGCTGAACGTTTTAGCCTTTGTCACATGTTCAGCAGTAACAACGGATGATTTTTCAGAAATTGCCACATCGCCTGCGGCCCTTATCAAGCCGCCAAGTTCCCTTAGCCTTAGCGTGAGCTTGCCCCTTCTCCCAGATCTTTTTTGTGCTTCTTTCATTATCTCTATAACTGCATTCTTGTCGAAATGTGGAATTTTTTTATCTTTGACCACTTCCTGGGCTATGAACTGCAACAGTTTTTTCCTGTTTTCATCGTTATCTTCCATTGAATCCTTTACATATACTTCATAACCGTACCCCCTGATTCTCGATCTGAGGGCAGGGTGCATCCCCTGTAAAGCATCCAGGTTTCCTGCAGCTACAAGAACAAAGTCACATGGTACCGGTTCAGTCTGAACCAAAGCTCCTGTGCTTCTTTCACTCTGTCCTGAAATTGGGAATTTCTTCTCCTGCATGGCTGTTAAAAGAGCCTGCTGGCTTTCAGGCCTCAATAAATTTATCTCATCTATGAAAAGCACACCCTTGTCCGCCTTGTGGATATTTCCTGCCTCAACCCTGTCGTGTGATGGTGTTTCAAGGCCACCTGACTGGAATGGATCGTGCCTGACATCTCCAAGGAGTGCTCCGGAATGGACTCCTGTTGAGTCAATGAACGGAGGCTTGTCATTTGCTGTATGCGTTACAAGCACTTTTGGAACCATCGCCCTTTCCGTTCTCATTGCCGGATTCATAGATGCGAAGAAATAGATCATGACTGCAACAAGAAGTGCAAGGAATACTATGTAATAATTCAGTGTTATGATTGATAAGATCAAACCAACTATGAATATAGAAAACACAATAGTAACTATCATTCTTGACTTGTCTTTTTTCTCCTGTTCTGCCCTGATCTGGTACTGCCTTACTATTTCCTTGCCTTTTCCAGCAGGAAATGTTTTAATTTTTGGTCTGTTGTTATCTTCAGGGTTGTGAAATACAACAATATCCTCTAATTCTTCTTTGGGGAGGAAATCCACCATTGATTGTGCGAGCATGGATTTGCCAGTTCCAGGTTCGCCTAATAATAATACGTGCCTTTTCTGGAGTGCTGCTTTCTTAACAACCTCTCCGGCCCCTTCCTGGCCTATAACCTGGTCAAAAAGGATTTTGGGCACTTCTACATCCTTTGTAGTTTGAATGTTTTCGTTATTTACCCAATCTTCAATAGATTCGCTATTCGAGTCCACACCTCATTATGGAAATTACAGTATTAAGAGTTTGCTCGTTTTTTTTGAAATAAAGTGATGGCAAAATTATCACGATACAATATTCGAACCCCTGAATCCCACGATTTAAAACCAAGTTAATAAAGATATCAAACTAAAATTTTTAAATTTTAATTTTCATTGTTTTATTTTGTAACCGCACTCGGGGCAAAATTTGCTGCCTTCTGGCATGTAACTTCCACATTCAGGGCATACATCAACAGTTTCTGCAGGTTTTGGCAGATTTTTCTTGTTTTCCCCTGTTATGTCATTATTTTTGTTTGGTGGTTGAGGAGAATTTGCATTCCTGCCAAAGCTTATCACATTTACATTGCTCTTATTGGACTTGGCTTTAGCCATTTCCAGTTCTCTTCTGAACCGTTCCTGATCTTCCTGTTTCAGCCTGTCTTCATGCTCCCTCTTTGAGGTTGTTGCCCAGTTTTTTATAATATCAACCATGCTTTCCGGCTTCTTGATCTCAAATTCAACTGTCTGCATATCACCTTCTTTTCTGAATTCCACAGCAAGCTTCTTTTTGGTCAGCAGGCTCATCTTTGGAACTGCAGAAGACACGTTCAAAATGTCGTACATGGGTATTTCAAGAAATATTTTTGATGCATCCGCCCTTCTCAGTTTCCTTTCCCCAACTTTTTCGTAGATGATCCTCTTATTGGTCACATGCAATTTTCCATCTTCAACCCTTGCACTATTTTGTACCATCACGCTTTTTTCTTCGAGTATCTCGTTTTCATCTGGCTCAAGAACAATCATTAGATATACAATACATATCACTTACATATATATCTATTACGCTGAAAACTGGTTGATAATTATTGACCACAATTTTGAAAATCAACATGTTCGTAAGAAGACCCAATCTTATGCAAGTTTTATGAATCATTGCCATTCGTATTCATGCCAAAAAATGGGATTTGGTTTTGGGATGGGTGGCAATCGAACCTGATATTTGTTTTACATTATCTTTCCAATATTACTGCACAAAATAAAGGAAACAAAAACTTATATTGCAATGCTTACATAACTAAATATGGGTCCAGGATATAAGAAAGGGGTAATTTCCATTGTTGCAATTGTTGTTGTAACATGGATTCTTATATCATCTCTTTCCTCAATTCCTGTTGTAAAGTCATCAAGTTCTGGAAGTGGAACTGGCCAGGGTGGCGGTTCAGGATCAAATACAGGCCTGGGCAGTGGTTTCGGCAGTGGGTTTGGATTTAGCCTTCCAAACCTTAATCTTTCACTGCCCCATCTAAACCTGAATCTTGGGGCATTGTTTAGAGCACCAAATTTCCACTTCAAATGGCCAAAATTCAATATCACCTTGCCACCTGCAAACTTTAACTCAACTAAAACAAACTCAACATCATCGTCTCCTGGTGGAGGAGGGGGCCATGGTGGACAGGGGACTTCAAACAGTGTGAACAGCAAAGTTAATGTTATACAACAAATATTGCTGAATCCCATATTCCTTATTATTTTAATAGGGGCAATCGCAGTTATAATGAGTGTATATGCAACGAGAAAACTTGGTGGAAATAGAATAAAAAAGAAAGGTGGCAGAAACAAAAATGTTAAAAATGATTACAAGGAATCCTATGATTCAAGGGCAGATAAGGATGATATTTTGCAGGTAGCACCGGAGACAAACCGCCCAAGCGATTCTGAACCAAGAAATTACATTTTTAAGCTTAAAAAATTCATGGGATGGGAAGGGATGGGATACATAAAACCGAAAATCCCGGAAGATATGCCTCTCATTTGGGATTATTCCAGCCCACTGGATATAGAAATCGACAGGAATATGCAAATTGATTCATCAGACAGCAAGCTTAAGGGCAACTTCCCCAAAGGAAATTTGAACATGTCGGTCCAGAAAGGCCTGAACAAAATCAGGGGCATATGGAATGAAGGGAGTGAAGAAAAAGACATCATGGGAATAAACATAAGGGAAGATGCCCAGAAACAACTGACTGGCAACATTGGAGGAGAGTTAATGAATTCCCTGAAAAATAAGACACTGAGGGAACTTGGAAATTCAGAGGGTTTCCAGAACCTTGTCAGTGATAAATTGTCTGCAGAAAAGTTGATTAAGATATATGAACGAATATATTATGGACAAAAAAGAATTAATAGTAATGAATATTATGAATTCTTAAGGTATCTTAGGAATTCTATGAAAGATCCAAAAATGTTTATGTAGGGGTTGCTGTTGGAACGTAATATAATTAAAAATAAACCAGCTGGCAAAGGTGCCGGATACATGCTTATTGCCATTGGCATTGCTTTGTTTCTGCCTGTTTATATATTTTTTCCATCACTGGCAGCTTCCCTGTTCATTTTGTTAGATGCATCTGTATTTGCATTTGGAATTGGCCAGGTTCTGAAAACACCATTGAAATCCGGTTCTTTTTACCTGTTGTGGTATATGGTGTTTCCCTTCACGTTTATTCTCTTGCTTTGGATTTTCCTGCTTTCACCCATTTTTATAGCAAGCACTCCTGCCCAGTATAGCCAGGAAACTGCATTATTCCCATTTCTGATTTCAATAACTTTGTTCTCTGCAGGAAGGAAAATGGCTAAAATAGAGGCAGTGAATAAATCATTGCCCAGGTTTGCAATGTTTGTTACGCCATTTGCAAACACACTTCTATTATTAATCGCTTACGCGCTATTTACTGATGTTGTAAAGATTCTGCCACTCTCATATGGCATATTTTTCACTTTTATTGCCTTCCTGATTATATCATTCTTCTATGCTGGGCTTGATTCCAAGAATGAGTCATATTCCTCTATATCGGGGCAGATAGTAAATTCGCAGGGAGCTATTGGCCCTTTCTCCTTTCTTCTTGGCCTCTTCATTGGGCTTTATATAGAGTTCTCTTCAAGCCCCTACTCAATCATATTCCTCCTTTTCAGCACCATCCTCGTTCTTGCGGGCATTATAGTTTCCGTTCGTTTCTTATATAGAAAAACTTCAAGCAAAATGGACAATTCAAACATAACAGTTTTCAAGAAATTTGAAAAACCCTCAAACCTGACAACGTACTCTGACATCTCCAATATGGGCAAATCGCTGGAGGCATTTGAAAGCGATGGGGCCAAGGAACAGCTGATTATTTCTGTTACAAAATACCTTACGGAAAGAGGCATGGACCTGGATTTTATTCAAAGAGTGCTAAAACAGACAACGGAGTACAATCAGCCCAGGTCCCTTGCGATGGGCGTAGCTAAAAAAAATAGCAGAATATACGTGGATGAAGTGGCAAGAAGAAAGCACATTACTGAAAATTTATTGAAGTATTTAGGGGCAGTTGGTGAGAAAAATGAATAATGAAGATTTGGAAAAGGAAGTAAATGAAAGTGTAAAGGCATCGGGGTCAATAGTGGATGAGATATCAAAGTATTTTGTTGGCGACAGTGAACCGTTAAGAAAAATAACGGCATCAATCATGGCTTCCGGCCATGTTTTGCTGCAGGACAATCCTGGCATAGGGAAAACGTTTGTTGCAAAATTGTTTTCAAATGTTCTTGGGATAGGGTTTAAGAGGATTCAGTTTACACCTGACCTGCTTCCGAGCGATATAACAGGAACAAAGATATGGAGAGCTTCCACGGGAAACTTTGAACTGGTAAAGGGGCCTGTATTTTCAAACCTCATACTCGCAGATGAAATTAACAGGGCTCCGCCAAAAACACAGGCTGCCCTCCTTGAATCCATGGAGGAGAAGCAGGTGACCATTGAAGGGGAAACAATAAAACTGCCACCGCCATTTATTGTAATTGCAACACAGAACCCAATTGAATTTGAGGGCACATACCCTCTCCCCGAGGCTCAGATGGACAGGTTCATGATAAGGCTTTCATTCGGGTACCCAAAGGATGATCTTGAGATATTGAGGAGGAGAAAACTCTGGGGAACAAATGATCCAAGTTCAAAGGCAGAAAAGTTAATGGATGCAGCCAAAGTGACTGAACTTCAAAAAATATCAGAAAAGGTCACAGTAAGCGATGAAATCACAGGTTATATCTCCCAGTTCAGGCAGATAAGGGATGATAAGAGAGTGATGGCAGGCCCAAGCCCCAGAGGCATAATTTCATTGATGAGGCTCTCCCAGGCCATGGCAATGATTGACGGGAGAGATTACGTGATACCGGATGATGTTAAAAGCGTGGCAGTTGAATGCCTTGCACACAGGATAATCTTGAAGCCTGAGCAGGTTATGGAAGAGGTATCCACTGAAGACATTGTAAAGGAATATCTCGAAAAAATGGAAGTACCAAAAGGCAGCCAATGAACAGTTCCTGGAATAAGCAGATTATCATTCTGTCAGTAATTACTGCATTCATTGCTGTGGCGGGCATCATATCAACACAGAAGGCCATATTTGGTTCATTGTTCATGCCTGTAATTTTCATTTTTGTGTTATCATACATGGAAAAGGACCTGAAGCTTGACGTCGACTATGACATCCCCAAATTCCTGAAGGTTGGCGATGAATACACAATCCAGGTTAAGGTTATGGCCAAGAAAGGCCTCGGAATGCTGAATATGCAGTTTCCAACATATCCGGAAATGAATATTCTAAATGGAACAAATGTCCACATTCTTTTCAAGGGCTTCAAGGAGAGGGAAATGGCAATGGAATATACTATCGTATCCACCAGAAGGGGCATATTCAACTGGACAGAAATCATAATTGAATACCAGCCTTTAATAGGCTACAAGAGAAAAAAAATATTGAAATTCCCAATATCCCATAATATAGAGGTTGATCCGAAGGTCAAGATGCTCAGGAAGAGCCAGTTCCAACTCAAATCAAACAGGGTAAAACCGAGAAATTCAGTAACAAGAACTGGTCCGCCAACTCATGAATTTGAATCAATCAGGGATTATGTGCCCGGCGATCCTTTCAAGGCAATAAACTGGAAAAGCTCAGCTAAAACCGCATACAAGGATAACCTGATGGTGAATGTTTACGAGAGGGAGGGCTTGAAGAATTTTATTTTCTACGTCGACGTCTCACCCTTTATGTCCCACGGATCCAGTGTGGAAAACCCTCTGGAATATGCCATAACCCTTGTGCTTTCGGGAACAAAGTACCTCATCTCAAAGAATTATAACGTTGGATTCTGGCCAATAAAATTAAACCGCCTGAAGAGGTCTGAATATGTCCTGCCTTCTTCCGGAATGGATACATTTAACCAGATCAGGAGGAGCCTTTTGCTTCTTGAGTCAAAGTGGGTCACAGAGAAATTTACAGGCATAGGATCATCAATGACAAGAATCATGATGGAAACCAGGCCAAGCGTTATGATACTTACAAGCCTGGAGAAGGGCAACATTTCAAGAATAGAGAGCATATCCCGGCATCTTTACAGGTTCAAGGTTCTTCCAACCATTGTTGATATCAGGGCAGAGAGCATAGCAGCTAAATATACAGATCCAAGGCTGGGAAGCGTGTTTTCAGTAAGGAACTATAACCTTTCAAAAAACCGTATTAATACTGAATCCGGAAGGGTAATTCAGTGGGATCCGGTAAATGAAAGCATTGGAAAAGCTGCCTACAAACTTGCAATGGAGGCTGGATGGTGATGAAATCAAGCCTCACTCTTATACTGGCAATCCTCTTCGGCTTCCTTTACGTGTTCATTTTCGCAACTTCATCTTCCGGGCCATTGGGAGACGTGTTTGCTGTGCTGATACTGATATTCTCCACTATATCAGTTATACCTCTGTTTCAGAAGAAAATATCCAGTTCCAAGAAAGTTTCACCTTTTAAATTCGTTCCAATTTTGATTGCTCCTATCTCCATCGTTCTTTCTACAGGATACCTGCACGCTTCATTTGCATCCCTGGGAATGCTTTCAAACCAGGGTGCCTATAATGCATCCTTCTTTCTTGCCATTCTGATGTTTTCCGCAATTGGAACCATGGCAATGGAAACAACAAAGAAGATAGAGGGTCCACTCGAATCTTCCGGGTATGAGAGAGAAGAAATAGAAAGAGAACTCGGACACTTTGAGAAAAGTGTAACATACATTGCACTTGCATCCATGCTGGCAGGAATGGGAATAATACTTGTGCTTGAAGGAGGCCCGATTGCGGATATTGGCATATTCCCTGCAATTATTCTATTCTTTGTTGTGTATGTGATTGTAATCAGCAGTGTTGTGAAGAAAGAATCTTAATTCAGTGGCCAACAAATATCATCATTTTTCATCATTTTTCTTCAAAATTGTTTAATAGTGTGTTTTAGTTCCCGATTCATGAAAAGGGGATATTTATTTTACGCTGTTATAATAGTAATATCACTTGTTATGGTTTTATCAATGGCACAGGCCGGCACCGGCATGAATGGATTGAATGGAAATTCTGCCATTGCAAAATCTTCAGCGCCAGGCATAAGCAACCAAACCGGTAACAGCACGGGCGGTTTAACTTATACTCCCCCATCCCTTAATGTTTCACCAACCAACATTTCCGCCGGGAACAACTGGACAACAATGAAGAATGCCCTCATTTCAGGGTTGAATAGTAAAAACGTCCCTTCAATGGCAAAGTTGCCGCCTAATTTCTCTGAGAAACCTTTAAAATCCGGTTCAATGTACCTGCCATCATACCGATCTGCACCAGCACCCATGGGGGTTGCAAATTATGGAATTCTAAACAAGAGTGGAACCCTCACGCCATATTCATACTCAACCAGAAGTTTTGACGGGCAGTTATCTGTAAATTCTTCATCACAGCTATACATGGACGGCGACTCTTTCAACTCCTTTTCCATCCAGCTAAATTCCGTCCTGAACAACGTGACACTTCTTGATCACAACGGATACCAGTTCTGGGCACAGAATGTCGTGGACTATTCAACATCCACCCACCAGCTCACATTTATCGACAACATATGGAACTTCAGTTCGCCAACAGCTGTAATGCAGGGGAACAGCATATTATCCGGAAATGGCACGGTCGTTCCGGGTGTACTTTATTATGATGTTGGCCCAACCCTTAACATATCCCAGCCATTTACCCTGAACCTTTACCTGTCATCATCCAATATTAACGGGGAAAACACGGTTTTCTTCAACTACAGCATTTCATACACAAATTCTGTTGGCAAACAGGCAACAATAAACGGCAGTTATGACAGGGTCCAGTTCAATTCCCAAAATGGAAGCAGTTCAAACTCAATCCCAGTTCCTGAATTCACGGTCAGTGGCAGCAATCTTTCACAAAACGGCTTTATCCCTATGGATTCTGAATTTATCATAGGAGGGGCAGGTGGCGGATCAAATGCTCAATTCACCGCGTTGAATGCTACCATGGGGCTGAAGTATGAAAACAAAAATGGAAAGTATGAAAATGTAAGATCTGCATTTGACGTCGGGTCCCAGACGGGTGAAACTTCAACCGGAATAAATGAACATTTCAGCGGTGCAACCGCACATCTGAATTCAGGCCCTTCATACGTGATGCCCATGTGGAATGTAACAGGTGGCATTTCCGGATATGGAATACTAAATGGAACAGTCAACCCCTCTAATGCATTCATGATGGTAAGCCAGGGAAGCACAATAAATAATGAATCTGCGCAGAGTGCACCACTGGGCAAGAATGGAAAATTCTCCCTTCACCTGGCACCTGGCACATATTCTCTCGAATTGCTGATGAGTTACCACAAACCGCTCTTCTTCAATGGGATTTCCATCGCCAGGGGAGTAAGGGACTCTCAGGGAAACATCAATCTGCCATACAGCGAATCAATGGGAATATACACGCCACTCTACGCCTCCAATAATAACCAGTTGAAGAACCTGAGCGTTTCTGGAAAAGGGACGGAGGCAAACCCATACATAATTGCGGGCACTTCCTATTTTTCAGCGGGCGGGACCAATCTTCCGGACAGGCTGAACCCGGTGTTTTCCCAGATAAACGATTACCTTTATCCAGTATTTTACGGCATTTTCATTCACAACACAACTGCATATGCCATAATTGAGGATTTTTCGGGCCCCAATAACAACCCGGCTTTCCAGATAAACTATGATACAATAAGCGCTGAAAATCTGCTCACTGCATTTGGCGCAACAACCGCCAATTCCCTTCAGTTTGTATTCTATAACTCTGCTAACCTCATCATAAGGAACAATACTGTTTCAGGCTGGTTTTCGGCTTTAACCTACACAAATTATGATGCTTATAACATTCCGCCAGTTGCAAGCCTCATGCTATGGAATGTTTCAAACAGCCTTCTTGAAAGGAATTCCATAAGAAGTGCTGGTTCCGGAGCCCTGATATACAACAATGCCAACTTGAAATCAGACATATATGTATGGAACAACACATTCTCTAATTGCAATCTTATACCGTATGGGGCACTGTATGGTGGTGCTCCAATAGGCCTGATAATTGCAAGCTCCAACAACACAATTTACAACAACAAATTCACATCCATCATACCGGTCGTGAGTGTAGAGGGAAAATACGGAAACTTATATTCTGACGGGAAAGTTACATATGAGAACAGATTCAATGTAACCAGGCAAGCATCCACAAATTCAATAACAGTTATGGGGCAGAAACTGGCTGGAAGCATAATCGGCACAAATTATACAGGTGGAAATTACTACTATAACTACGTTGGAAATGGCAGTGCCCCATACAATGGCACAGGAGTCGGTTTTGTATTCAATATGCAGTATGTTTTCAACGGAAGCATAAATTATGCATACGACTTTGCACCTCTGGCATTGTATTCCTATAATGTCAATGTAAAAGCCGGAGGGCTTCCACCGGTAGGAAGCGGCCAGGTCATTACTTATTTTGACATAAACAATGATATCCTCCCCGTATTTTCCGGAGGAACATCAATAAACCTTCCAAATGGCAGCTACTTTATGCTTGGCTTTACCCTTGGTTCCCCGCAGATCCTATTTGAACCTTCACTTTATGTAGGTGGCCTTCTGGATACTTCAGGATCATTTATCGTGGACGGCCCAATGGTTAATCTTTCTATAGAATACAAGATTCTGTATAACATAACAGTGAGTGAACAGGGGCTGCCTAATGGAACAATGTGGGGCTTTACAATGCCATCTGCCGGAGAAAGCTTCCTCACGCAATCAGGAAATGTATCATTTTATGTTCGCCCGGGTTTGTACGAGTTCATTCCTGATGATGTCTCCGGATATCAGGCATCAAATGTGCCGATAATCCAGATCAGTAAACCAGGAAGGAATATAGTTTTGGATTATGTGCAGAATGCCCAAAAAAGCAACGCAGCAAGCAATTATTCAATCACATTTTCAGAATCAGGGCTTTCAAAGGGCATGAACTGGTCAGCAAATTTAAATGGGGCATTAAAAAATTCAACATCCAGCACTATAACGTTCAACAACCTTACGGCAGGAAATTACTCCTATTCCATATCACATTTAACAGGTTATGCAAAAATAGGAAACGGCAGCATTTCCATAAACAATTCCAGTGTTCAGGTAAATATCAATTTTAAAAATAGTTCTGCCGCTCCA
Organism: Thermoplasmata archaeon; assembly: GCA_021817255.1. Lineage (GTDB taxonomy): Archaea > Thermoplasmatota > Thermoplasmata > Thermoplasmatales > Thermoplasmataceae > Cuniculiplasma. The sequence goes on along the minus strand of JAKAVO010000014.1, from coordinate 21,431 downwards.
GCATCAACGCCTCCATATCTCTATGTGGCCTTTTCAATAATGGCAGGTGCATTGATTGGTGGCGCTTTTGTTTACATCAGGTTCAGAACTGCCAAATAACTTTAATTTCTGGAACGTTCTAAACATTTTTTTCATTCTATTTTTTAATTGCTGGAAAAATTTTATGCAATCCGCTCTTAAGAATGGCAAATAAAGCATAATTTAGTGCCCAAGTGAAAGAAATGATTAAATAAAGCTTCGTTAATAGGGCATTGGTAATCTTCATGCAGGAACTTATTTGCAACATAGAATTTCTCCAGGAGGGAGAAGAATTTCAGGCGAAACTTAGGACAGAGATAGGAGGCTTAATGGAATATTCAGGCTTCACATTTGAAGAGGTACTGAATCAGGTCATCCTGGAACTCGAAGAAGAGTTCTCTTGAATCTTTGTACCAATAAACATTTAATATTGTAAACCATATTTGAATAAATGAAGGTCGCCTTTATTGTTATCATGGCCACAATTCTTTTAGTCTCCTCAATGTCAATGGGGGGTGTTCAGGGAAATGGAAATGGCCAGATACAGTTTGAAACGGGTCCCGCCTTCAACCTGACAATCGGTGCCCAGAAGATCTCAATAAACCTTTTCAGCCCACAGTACCTGAGTTCTAACCAGAACAAGATATTTAAAAACCAGGATATGAACCTGTCAGATGTGGCTGGATCTCTTTATGGGCAGAACGATCTTCATTTCAGCAAATTTGTCAAGGAATCTTTCCACAGAAAAATTAATGGAAGATTGAATGTCTCATATCAGTATTTTGTGGAAGAGAGCGTTTTTAAAATAAATATGCAGAATAGCCCTTTAATCCTGCAAAACACCACCCTGTCCACAACACACGGGTTCCTGTTCATCAATATGACAATAAACATCTGTGAATTGAAAAGCAACAAGACAATAGTAGGGCAGAGTGGAAATATATTCGTTGGCAGCAACAATTCCCTCAGGATAACATATAATCTGGATGTGCATTCAACCCTTGGTGGAGCATACCAGATAGTTGTACCAACAGTCTTTTCCTCAAATTCAACCGGAATTGGGGTGAAAAATTTTACCAATGCCAGGACGGATGATAGAAACGAAGACTATGATGGGGTAAACTTCCATATTGGTGGGAATAAAGATATATTTTTCGTCTATAACAGAACATACTATGCCAATGGTGAGCCGAAGGAAATGAATCCCCTCAATTTTGGCCCGCAAGGCAAAAACCTCAATGTACTGGCTTATGTTTTCAATGGCACTGGAAAATACTCCAACATATCCTATGATCCATACCTTTCTATTCCTGGGCAGAACATTCTTAAAAATATAACTGTAAATAACATTGAAAGCGGATTTATGCGGCTCATACTGCAAAATTCAGTATACCTGTCCATTGGGCTGTTCGTAGGAACAGGTGTGATTGGCTCAGGATACTTTTACAGAAGAAGAAAGTAATAAATCACTCTTCGTCAAGCAGGTCAATCAAGCTGTCCGTAAGTTCTTCCATGAATGACTTCTTGCTTCTCTTTATGTATTCCTTTATGGAAACTGGATTTCTAATGTAACAGGCATCCCGTTCCCTTACAAGGATATTGTCTGTTATGAGGCTTTTTATGGCATCCTCTAATTTTTGCTTATCTTTTATTTTTTTGTTAAGCGACTCGAAACTCATCTCTCCATTCCTGAGCAGGTACAGCAGGATTTCACGGTTGATCCTGTTTCTGAGGTGGTAACCGAGCATTTTTCCTGCATTGTCCGGGGAGGAGGAAAGGAAATACCTTTTGTACCGTCCATCCTTCCTTATGACAATTTCTTCTTCTCTCTCAAGCTTATAGAGATGGTATTCCAACTGTCCAATTGCCATTCCTGTCTTTCTCTGCAGTGCCCTGAAGTGCAGGCCAGGTTCACTGCCTATGGCGTTTATAAGAATGGTTCTTGGTTCAGTTTCGCCACTCAACTCTTCTTTCCCCTTATCATTCCCACGTAAAACAAAAGCATAACAATTAGTGCGGTCAGTTCAAGCATCAGGCTAGTGTAGTTCTCCAGAAAGGCAATTCCAAAGTTTGAGGCGACAATGGAAAGTGAGTCAATAAAAACAAGCCCAAAAAACGCAGCAAGATACCTCACTATCCTCAACCCCTTCCTCAATGCTTTCATTGATACAACAAGCAGAAAAACAGATACAACAGCATTGATACCCGAAATCAGAATGGAAAATTCATTCAAATTGAAATTAAGTACCATCGGAGAATAATTATAAATTCAGATATAAGTTAAACGGTACTAAAACCTGATAGAATATCCGGAATTTGAAAATTCCTTTATGAATTCGTTCCTGACATCATTCCCGCCACTTATTTCTTCAATCTTAAGTTCGTTCCTGTTTCTCTTAACCGATGAATATGCCCTGATATTCTGGTTTTCTATAAGAAGGAAGTTTCTTGTGCCTCCAGTCTGGTTCTTAACAACATTCTTGAAAATATAACTGAAAAGATCCCTTGGCCCTATTATGAATGGCCTATTGTTTTTCTTCTTGTCTTCAAGGAATCTTGGTGTTACTAGGACAGATCTCCTGGCGTCAAGTATAATTGAACCTTTCAACCCTTCCTTCTTCCTCAGGGTTTCTATTGTTTTCGCATACAGCTGTTTATCATCATTGCCTGTAATTTCTGAAAATAGCTGGAAGTCAATGAACCCGAAGGATTCAAGTATTTTTGACTCAAGCACCAGTGCCGCTTCTTTCATTTCAAACTTTTCCACAACATATCTGTATTTTGAGTCAGAGTCCTTGCATATTACTGACCTGTTCCACAGGCTCTTGATTGAAGAGACAGCCCTGTCGTGAGATACAGGTGTATTCATAAGCACTTCATCCTCTGCTTTTGGATAATCGATTATGTTCTTCAGGATCTCCATCTCCTGCTTTTCTATTTTCACTCCCCTGAGCGTTCTGAACAGGGATATTGTTTCCATGGTGGCTTTTGAGTTAAGGTTCATTGGCCCATTGAAATTGAAAAGTATATTCGAGTAATAATAACTGTCAGCATCGGTCGATCTGAATCCATTTGCATATGCCTCTGTCGCGTCCCGGATTCCAAGCCTTGCATCCATAATAGAATCCATTACGGTCCGTTTTGATGTTCTTGATAATGAGTAGCAATAAAGAGATCTTTTGAAAAGTTCATCGCTATAGATCAGATCAATGTTTTCTTTGCCCTTTATTGCAACTTCCCTTACCCTATTGAATCCATTCTTCTCAAGCAGGTTCCATAAATTATCCCTGACTCCCGTGAAAATTATGGATAAACCGCTTTCGTCAAACATCTTGTTCAGATGGTCGAAGAATTTCTGTACCAGTTCTTCCTTCTCAACGATCAGGTCATCTATCCATACCGCTTCTTCAGTCACTTCAAGTGAAAGTATGCAGACAAGGCGGTTATCTGCAAAAAACATTGTATTCAAATCACTGCCCTCTGTCACGAGCCTTCCCGTAGTAATAGAGACAGGGTCGCCTATTGGTAGCATAATGCTGCTGTTTGCTGCTTCTGGAAGTTTTCCATAATAAGTTCCGCGGAGTCCGGAATGTGTTTCTATGCCTTCCAGATCACCGGATTTGATGTAAAACCAGAAAGAATTCATTATTTCGTTCTGCGTCAGTGGCCCAAAATAATCGAGCAGTATTTTCATTGCTTCATTTCGTGTTATCTTATCATCCACGCTTATCCTGGAATAAGTGTCATCAAGCTCAGAAACCAGAATCCTTTGTTCAAGTGATCGAACCAGCTGCCTCGCTTCCTTCTGGTCGATATTCAGTTCCTTTGCAATTGTATCCAGCGTAACTGCGCCAAATTTCAGGAAGTCATAAATTTTCTGTTCCTTCTCATCAAGTGGTGATTCCCTCAGTTTCTGTAGAGCCATAGCCATTTTCCTGCTCATGACTGTTGGCCTGTGCTTGAAGAACCTTCCTGCCACGGTGAGGGTGGATTCAATGCTATCCCATCCTGGGTCTTCAGATATCATCCTGGCCCTCACAGATTCCTTTTTGATATAGAATCCCAGACTCTCAAGATATTCATCTGTATTATGAAATTTCCTCAGATATTTGCCCATCCTTAAAGCAGTCGGTTCCATCGAGGCGGTGCTCAGTATTTTTTCCAGATCCCCCTTGACGATATACTGCTTTGCGAATACAGGAGTTACATATTCCTCCATAATCTTCCCCCTTGAAATCAGGAGTTCCAGAGTTTTAACTATTTTCTCCTTGTCTACAGGAAGGCGGACAGATATTTCATCAAGTGTCATTGGCCCCATCGAATTTAAGATGTCAAAAAGCAGATCTTCTTCTGTATAGCTGGTTTCAGGTATTTCTCCAATCTTTTCGTAGGAAAATGTCTCCCTTTTGTATTTTCTCCTGACCAGATACATGGTTTCCAGAGCTATCAGGGAATTCTTAACCTGTGATTCCTCCAACCCAAGATTTTGCTGAATCTCTTTGGGCGTATTGCCATTACACTGTTCAAACACCTTTTCCTCTTCATCAGTCATTGGGCGGTGCCTTGCGAACAGTTTCCTGAACAGTCCGTATCTTTCCACCGGAACCCAGTAAAGGCCCCTCAGGCTTATGCTCCAGAGCCTGTCTTCCTTCACAAGCTCTCTTCCAATGGCAAGTGTGTCCGTTGCAGAGTAGGGGAATGGGGAATTAAACCTTGATTTTGTAATATCAACCATTGGGAAGTGCCTGCATAATTCAATATAACTTTCACTGTCAACAACTTCCGGAACCTTGCTCTTGTAAAAGTTGTCAACAATTCTTGGATCCTTTATCTTGAAATCCATGTATTCAGTTCCATAAACCCTGTCAACTATCCTGCTTTGAAGTTCTTTCATAAGCTTTGCCCTTTCTTCCATCAGGACAACATCAGAAACACCTGCAAGAATGAGTGAAAGGGAGAAAGGGCTTGCTTCCTCTGAATAATCTTTGATGTGATACTGGTTCCTTGAAATCACGTCTTCAACATATTTAAGAGCGGAAGGGACGTCCATCATATCATTCATGATTTCCCTGTATGTTTCTGTTACAACCGGGAAATTTGGTATGTTTTCAATCGCCCTCAAAACCTTGTCGCTTCTAAGTTGCTGAATTACAACTGAAACCTCATGTCCCTTATATCTTCTGAGAACCATCAGAGCCCTTGTTGCGCATTGCCTGAACCTTTCCTTGAAGATGGTTGTGTTCATTATTGATCTTTTTACATAGTCAACAAAATTCTCCACATTAATGAGTCTCACCAGATCACGGAGGGGAATGGAAGAATCGACTGTGAGCATGAAGCCGTCATCAGTTACTGTAACACGGGTGTTTGTCTCATATGCATTCGATACTGCCTGGGCATATGCCCTGGAAATTGCATCATTTACCCTTCTTCCAAGTGGTATAAGGAATATGATGCTATACAGATCATTTTCCCTGTAGCCTTCAATATAAAGATATTTCTCAGTGGGCACTGTGAATTTTGTCTGTGCCCTTATATATGATATGATGCTTCTTGCGCCATTCTCGTCCAGGTGGTAATTTTCCATCAGCCACTCCCTGAGATCAGCATTTTCAAGGTTCTTCTGGATAGTATCCCTGAATTTTCCAATCAGTGTTCCCAGATCATAGCTTCGCGGAAGCATCTCCCCGGTCCAGGATGGAATGGTTGGCTTGAGGCCGGTTGCATCCCTCACTATGACACGGTTTCCCCTTGTCCTTATAAAAGCATATGTCCTGGCGCCAAGAACGAAGATATCGCCTGCACTCATCCTCTCAACAAACTTATCACTTAACTGTCCAAGGTGCCTGCCGCTCAGATCAATTACCCTGTAATCCGAGTCGTCAGGTATTGTCCCAATATTCATGAAATAGATCATCCTGGTGCTTTTCTTCTTGCCGAATACCTGTTCTTCCTCGTCAAACCATATCTTTGAGTATATTGTGTTGTTTTCTATTCTTCCGGCAAGGTAGTTTACCACCGACATAAAATCTTCCATTGCCAGGTTCCTGTATGGATACGATCTCCTTATGAGGCTGTAACTTTCCTCTATGCTCCATGTTTTTTCAAGGGACATTCCCACAACCGCCTGTGAGAGGACATCCAGAGCGCCTTCAGGTATGTTTACCCTGTCTATCTCACGATCATATGCAGCTTTTGTTAAAACAGCGCATTCGACCAGATCATCCAAGCTGAATACAACAAATCTTCCATTGCTTAACTTTGTGATTGAATGCCCGGCCCTGCCTATCCTCTGCAATCCCTTTGACACTGATTTTGGGCTTCCAATCTGCACAACAAGATCAACACTGCCTATATCTATGCCCAACTCAAGGGAAGTTGAAGAGATGACGCATTTAAGTTCGCCATTCTTAAGCTTTTCCTCCACTCCAAGCCTTATCTCTTTACCCAGTGATGAATGATGTGCCTCAAGGCTGTCAACACCCCTTGCTTTGAGCCTTATGGCAACATGCTCTGTTGCACTTCTTGTGTTTGTAAATATCAGTGTTGTTTTATGCTCTTCTATAAGATTTACGAGAATGTCATACATTCTTTCATTTGCAACCTCAAAACCTGCCGTTGTAAGATCATCAACAGGCGTAAGCGTCATAAGATCAAGCCCTCGTTTGAGGTTCACATCAACTATGTTGCATTTCCTTGGTGCCTCATTTTCAAAACCACAAAGAAAATTTGCAATTTTATCCAGTGGTGCCTGTGTTGCCGAGAGCCCTATCCTTACAAAGCCAGGGGATAATTCCTCAAGCCTCTCAAGGTTCAGGGATAGCAAAGTGCCTCTTTTGGAGGATGAGACTTCGTGGATTTCATCAACTATAACATATTTCACGTCCCTGAATTTCTCCTTGAATTTTGGTGCAGTAAGTGAAAGCGCGAATGATTCCGGTGTTGTAATAAGGATGTGTGGCGGCTTCCTCAACATTTTCTGCCTGTCATTCTGGGTTGTGTCCCCGCTTCTGAGCCCCACCCTGATTTTGGGCAGGCCCATATGCTCTTTTTCAGCCAGTTTGTAGATTTCACTTAAAGGTTCATTCAGGTTTCTGTTAATATCATTTGCAAGTGCCTTTAGAGGGCTTATGTAAACGCATTCTATCTTGTCTTCAAGCCCGTTTTCCTTCGTTCTTAAAAAAAGCTCGTTAATTATTGCAAGGAATCCCGTAAGTGTTTTTCCCGTTCCTGTCGGGCTTGAAACAAGCACATTCTCTCCTTTATGAATCAGCGGAATTACTTTTTTTTGTGGAACAGTGAGTGAACTATACTTTGAATTGAACCACTCTGAAATAATTGGATCAAGAAATGGTAAATGTTCTTCAACACCTGTTATTTTTTCGCCAGTCTCTTTAAACGTGATAATCGGAAGTTCAACGTAAAAAGATATAAAAGGGTTTTTACAATTTAAACCACATCTTTAAAGAATCAACTAAAAAGAAGTGCTTCACGGTTGAACTTTTCCAGCCATATTGCTGAGGATTTTCTCTCTTTCAGTGGGTTATATTCAGCCTGTTTGAGCAAATTTCCACTGTACCATGGAGTTGCCGTACCATCATTGGTTTATGGGTTTTGGAATTCCATCCTTGCAGGCAAGTGCATATCCCCATAACCTGTTTTTCCACCATTCTTTCTACTATGCGGTCCAAGGCCAGTGGTATTTTCTCGCATTCCCTCAATAGAAAGTTCTGAAATAATATTAGATAATCTGAATGTGACTTTGTCAATATAAATATGAAGACAGTTTAATATTCGATTGCGTATTTTCATTACATGGCACAATTCAAATGTTATGTATGCAACGATGAGGTCAGGACAGGGGAAAAATTTACCTTTACAAAAAAGGGAAGTGTGCACTTTGACTGTTTTGTATCTGCAAAGAGAAAGGGAATTAAACCGGAAAAGGCTGAAATGCTGCGAACCCTTTCATTGATACTGGATTCAGAGCTTAGCCACCTTCTCAACCTTTTAAGAATTAATGCGGTTGATGAAATGTCAAAAGAATATGAAAGGATAAAATATAAGGATATTGAGAAGGCTGCAGGGGAAACTACTAAAAAAATAGATGAACTTTAATTTTTCTTCTTGAACTCAGTATACCCACATTTTCCGCAGGTCAGCCTGTTTTCATGTTCGGCAAGAAAAACTCCTGTCCCGCATCTCGGGCAGCTTCTTCTTCCCCTGGTTATCTTGTTGTTTTCAAGTTTGTATAATTCTCTTTTCTGCATTATTGTTTCTCCTCCTTTACCTTTAGATTATTCCTGAATAATTCATAATCAGGCTCATAGAGCATTGCATCCTCTTTTGTTGAGTATATTTTTGAATATCCCTTGATGACGTGAAGGCCTGTCAGTTGCTCGTTGTAATCAATTATAATAAGCTCTTTTTTTGCATTTAAATTTCTTGCAATCAGCTCTCTTACAACATCCCTGGAGGGTGTTTTGTTCTTTTCAAACTCTACAGTGTAACTTATCTCCTTCCTTCTCAATAGTTTATTCTCTTTCGTTTCCTCTATTTTTAGATTCATTCATTTCACTTCCATTTTTTCAAATATTGAATTTGCCAGTTCCTTGACTTCCACATTTATCCTTATGGAACCAGTCCCAAGATTGGGAATTCCATAAACTACCAGTGAATTAACAGGAGCATAAAAAATTATTGGTAAAACTGCCAGATCTTCTTCTCCTATTACTTTTACCTTAACTTTTCTCCCTTCCCTGATGCTTTCCCTTATGAGTTCGATCAACTTGCCGCTGATCACACTCTGTGGGTTTTCCACGGTTATTGATCCTGGCCTGTCTGGATAGGCGGTTTCACCTCTCTTGGTTGTTAAATCAAAAACCATTATCTGTGGCTCTATTTTCTCCCTGTCCAGGAGCTGGCAGGTGTAATCGCCCACAGCATACAAAAATCGGGGATTCTGTTTTTTTATTTCTTCAATGTCCGTGAGCTTGCCGTTATGGTTCTGAATTAAAATTTTTGATTCTTCAGTTAAAATGTAATCTCTATCTGACCTTAATTGCATACCTTCCTGGTTCTCCTATTCCTGCGGTCTTTGCTATTATTGAATTTTCGGTATCATTGATGATTAAAAAACCAAACCACTCAACGCTCATACGACCATCGCCGTGTTGAGGGCATGGTGAGTCCATATAAATCTTCTTGCAGGTCTTGCACGCCATTGTCCTTTTCTTTGTTGATTTTCCTGCCATTACTGTGCACTCTCCTTTACCTTTTCATCCACTTTTGGTTTCTTTTTTGGAACCTTCTTTTGCAAAGCATCTTTTTCTGCAATTGGTGAAGCCTGGAGCCACTGAAGCTTGCCCAATCCCGGCTGTTTCATTGTGAATCCAATTCTTCTGTCCCTTACAGATGAGGAAGAGAGGTTCAGCATAACTATCCTGACCCTTACCTGATCGCCTATTCTTATGTCCTTATTGGTATCCTTTCCAACCAGTCTGTTCTGGCTTTCGTCCATATCTATCCTGTCATCCATTATCTGGCCCACGTGAAGCAAGCCTTCAAACGGCCCAAATCTAACAAAGGCGCCTATTTTAGGTACAACTGATACAACAATTCCTTCTATTATCTCATTGTTTTTTGGAATAAAAGCCAATGCTTTATAATTTATTTTCTGGTATACTCCACCGTCCCCGTGAACTATTATTCCATAATCAATTTTTTTTATGCTTAAAATAGAAATAACATAGCACTTAAGCATGTCCGCCCTTGAATTTTTGTCAGGCACATAATCGATCAATGTCCCCTGCAATGTTTCCCTTGTAACTTCCTCGATTGCCTTGTCATAATTTTCTCCCAATAGGGTAGGAGGTACCCTTGCAAGATGTTCATCCTCTATAATTGCATACAATCAAAATCACCACAGATATCTGTAACTTGTGTTACTTGAGTATATTTACTTTGTTAATAAATTTGATGAATAAATGTCACAATCAACTTTTTTTTGGATTGATAAGTAATGAACAGGAAAGTTCAAGAATATACCTCGTAAAGAATATGCATAAAAAGAAATCCGAATAAAAGTGGAACGCCGAGAATCTAAAAGTTATGAAGTGAATGAAAATATAGGAAAAGCGTTACTGTTTTCGAGGTAACTGATCGCTAAGACTTTTAAGGTTTTTCAATTCTGCTTTTTGCTTCTTTATTCTTACCCAGTTTTTTCAGACAGTTGCCCTTCAAAGAGTGGTAACTAATATCATCCGGACCAATCGAAATGGCCATATCAATTTCAGCAATTGCTTCCTGATACTTCCCCAGTTCGTATAGTGAAATACCCTTGTTGTAATGATAACCTGGATCATTGGGGTCAAGTGAAATAGCGATGTCGTATTCACCAATTGCTTCCTGATACTTCCCCAGTTCGTATAGTGAAATACCCTTGTTGTAATGATAACCTGGATCATTGGGGCCAAGTGAAATGGCTATATCAATTTCACCAATTGCTTCCTGATCCCTTCTAAGTTTCTTTAATGCACTGCCCTTATTGTTGTGATAAGCAGGATTAGCTGAGTCAAGTGAAATAGCGATGTCATATTCACCAATTGCTTCCTGATACTTCCCCAGTTCGTATAGTGAAGTACCCTTATTGTTGTGATAAACTGTAATATTGGGGTCAAGTGAAATAGCGATGTCGTATTCACCAATTGCTTCCTGATACCTTCCTAGGTCATCCAGTACAATGCCCTTATTGTTGTGATAAGCAGGATTAGCTGAGTCAAGTGAAATAGCGATGTCGTATTCACCAATTGCTTCCTGATACTTCCCCAGTTCGTATAGTGAAGTACCCTTATTGTTGTGATAAACAGGATTATTAGGGTGTTTCGATAGTAGGTTGTTATATTCCGCAACTGCGCCCTCATACATCCCCGTCATCATTAATAAACCTGCATCTGTCGGTGATTTTATGAGTTTTGCCTGATACAGTAGGTATGAAGTGGCTTTAATATAGTTGGAAACCGGATATCTTTCGTTAATAGCAGATTCAAGTAGCCTAGATTCATCAATATTTGGATTCTTATTTAACATGATTTCGCGTAGCGCAAAAGAGAAAGGGATATTGAAAAATCTACCAGAATAAAGAATTATGATGGGCAGCAAAACCCGTTTACCTACATCTCCTTCTCCAACCGTCTGAAATAGTTGTGTTAACAGGTATTCAGAAATTTCGTTGTATCTTTTAATTCCTTCTCCTTCTTCCAGTTTAGGATACTCTATGTCCTCCTTTAATATGTTATAACCATACTTGTGTCCTTCTGCCTTGAGGTATTTAGATGAGAATCTCCAGATGGAAACCAACAGGAGAGCATCCGACATATCTCCCAAGTTTTCCGGATAGGAAATGCCTGATCGAAAATTGTCCACAAAACTTGCAAAATTCTTTTTAATCTCTTTGAGCCTTTGGTCCTTGATTGAATCAAAATTTTTCCTGATATTCATCAGATCTTTCTCAAGTATAGGAAGATAGGGAGTATTACTGAACTCATCTCTCTCCCACAGGCTCTCCTGAAATTGAAGCAAAATATCCTTGTACCAGGAATGGAGGTGAAAGCCGAGATGCTCTAAGTCAAAGTATCTAGGTTCATTTTCGCGTTTTATGTCTAGAATAGAATATGACATCCGAACGAGTCTCTCTGGCACATAAGAGTAGGTGGCAACCAAGTTGTATACAATAATATTACCATGATCCCTTCTGCCCTCTTCCTCAAGGATTTTTTGGATCAGGTTGCCGACACCGTCCGGCATCTCATTTTCATTCCACTCGCCTTTTTTAGAAATGTACTTCACAGCCTCTGAAATATACACAGGTAGCCCCTCCGATCTTTTCACAAGAGTACTTGCAAGACTGATCTTATCCAATCCATTTACAGACTCCAATCCCTTGACTCTCTCTAATGCTATCGCTTTAAGGGCTTCGGTACTCAGTTCCACTGTGTGAATTAGAGCCTTGATTCCTCCCCTGTCGTGAACGTACCCTTCTCTGGCAGATACAATTACTTTTGAAAATCGCGGCAAGAGAATGGCATTTATCCGATTATTAAACACATTTGCAATTTCTTCATTTGGCAGGTCAATCAGGATGTAACCGCCAGGAGCAGGTGCTGCTGTTGCATATTCGAAGCTTGCAATGCTTAAATCCTTGATTCCGTAAAGTGTCTTCCCTTTATCAAGCAGAATATGACCAATTATATAGAGAAGTGTAGATTTGCCGGACCCAGGCTTTCCAGTCAGGACAGTTATATTGGCCTGCTCAGAATCTTTTGTTATTTTGAAGGCTTCTTCCTTGATTAATTCATCTTCTTTGGAACTGTTTAAACCCACTATCAGTTTATCCTCAGGGACTGCTGTTTTACCGAAGACCATATCCTTTAAGTTATTTTTGGTTACAACAAGTTCAAGACCGCGCATTTCCTGATTGACTATACTGTCAGTTATTTTTCTGATTTCTTCCTTTGTGGAGAATAGCTCTCCCTCAATGGAACCAATCTTATCTTCTACCTGCCTGCTAAACGCATTAAATTTCGTCTCAAGGTCTCTAAGTCTGGTGCCGAACAAATTACCGAAGATCTCAAGAGAATCACCTGGAGGGAGGTGGTACAATGCATCATACTGATAAGCAATGTACTCTCTTCTCTCTATTGGCATCTCCTTCCACATTGACGCCCATTTTAGCAACTCGTTCCCAAATTCCTTCTTATTTGAAGAGTTTGCAAAAAGGAGAGCAACAAACGCCCCTGCAAGCCCTCCTCCAAAGGTCGCAAGTCCAGGAACAATGACTGATAGGATCTTACTCATAGAACTGGTGAATTTGCCAACGATCTCGGGTATGGATTGTTGTGCAGATGCTGAGGTCAGCATTGCCGGGACTTGGATGCCGAGAGCTGCCAGAATGCTTGATTCTAGTGCGAGAGCTCCTTCGCACTTTTCAATATTCTTAATGCTCTCATTTTTGATCTCGTCTTTCTTTCTGATCCCGTCCATAATAAGTCCGGGGAAATAATACCCCTGATAGGGGCCGTGGTTCACCCTGCCATGCCTCAATATTGCCTGTTTCGTTTCTTCAGATAGTCTTACGCCGTTCTTCTTATCGAGGTTGTCAATAATATCCAAAGCATCGCGTTCTTTGCAAACTATCTTCACTACCCATTCATTGTCAGGCAATACTGCATCGCTTGTTCTTTTCAGGTGTTTTGAGAAGAACTCTGTCATCTTATTTAACACAGAATCTGGCTGCGTTCCTATGACTTCTTTGCCACTATTAAATAGGTAGTTGTAAGTGTACTCCCTTGTAACGAGCACCAATCGATTGCTACTCTTAATCTTGTTAATTGACCCCGCCAGCTTTTTAATTTCTTCACCTGTTTTTCCCTTCTTTGAAATGAGCCTGGAAGGTAATAGCAGAAAAACAGTCTTCCCTTTAACCCTGTCTGCTATATCCTCAATATTTTCAAGTTCATGTGCATCCACACCCCTTTTTTTTATGATGCCATCCAGCAAAGTTCGTTGAACAGGATCAGAACTTTCGTGGATAAGATTTGAATATAGCAGTAAAAAATTAGATGGCTGCAGTTCATCCATCATCTGGCATACAATGCTTTTCTTGCCTGAGAATGGATATCCTGTTATAACAATTAAGTCCTCTTTCACCTTGTCTTCAAACACGATTTTTTCTAAGGATTGGCCGCGCATTAATTCAACCATGCTACATAGTATTTGTTAAGGAGTTAATTATATTTTCGTAGAATCTAAACTAACAGTATGTCTGACAGGAAAACATATACCCAATTCTCGAATCATGTATTGAGGACGAGAAATATCTATGTTGATTCGCCAGGCAGTGAAAAATTGAGGAAATTATTTCTGGAGTATGAACAACACAGAAGCAATTCCTATAGATCATCAGTCCCAAATCTTCAACAAGTTTCTATTGTTCTCTTTGACAGGAATATTCTCGAATGTAATGAGTTTGTAGTTGAGACACACTGCATATGGCATCTCGTGTGTCGAGTAGAGAGCAAGCGAAGGTTTGCATGACAATCTGAATATATTCTGATTTCCCGTCAGAACGGTTCCCGAAGGTCAGTTTTCTGATAAAGTAGAGTTCTTAAGTTACACAGAAACAGAAAAGATGTAAAGAATCGTAATGAGGACAAAACTTTCAGTGCTGTCAATAGTGAGGAAGTGATGAGGGAAAGGGGAATAATTCATCATTTCCGTGAATCACTTCAAAATAGCAAAGAAATTGAATATACCAATATTGCAGTAACAATGGTCAGTGACAGGTTCTTGGTTTTTAAAGCAACTATTAATGCCACAGAAAGTGCTGCTATGCTTATGAAGCTCACATTTTGCACGTTATATACGAAAAGAGATGTGAATGCTGAAATGGCAAACAACTCGAACAAATTTTCCAGGCGTTTGTTCTCCCTGAACCTTGAATAGAATATCCATGGGACAACTCTTTGCACAAGGCTCAAAACTGCAAGCACTATGATTATTATTATCAACAGGAACTGCATCTATTTCCCACCTTCAGATAATTTCTTGAATGTCGCTCCGGCTATTACGCCGAGCATGATCGGAACTATGATAAAAAAAGAGGGAAAATCCAATATCCTGCCAATTATTGAAATTGCGCCTGCTGATGCCACTGTAATAATTGCATAATTTCCCTTCAGCTTGGGCACAAGGAGCCCCATGAAAAGTGCTGGCAAAGCCATTAAAAGTATATCAAGGTAATGCAGGGGAACAATTGAAGCAAGAAACACTCCAAGCACTGTTGCAGAGGCCCAGTTTATATAGCCATAGATTGAAAGGGCAAATATGGCATTGTTGCTCATCCCCGAATCAGAAACTGCAAGTGCATATGCCTCATCCGTCAGAAACGGGCCTATTTTAAAAATATCTGATATTGTGACATTTTTTCTTTGGGATTCAATGTGTGCTCCATAGAATGTGTGCCTTAGATTCAGAAGAAAAGCGGTGAGAATGATTGAAAAAGGTTCTATCCCGGCAACCCAGAATCCAAGAAATGCAGACTGTACAGCTCCTGAGAAAACGAGCAACGACAGCATGATCGCATATGGCGCAGGAATTCGAAGGGCTATTGCAAAAGCACCGAAAGCAATTCCAGCTGGAATGTAACTGAATGAAATGCTAAAGTACTTGTTGTAGCCACCCATTTGAAGGGGATATGATATGCCTAAATAATAAATCAACTTGTATTTCTATTGTTTATAGAAATAATTTAACAGAATGTTGGTTTCTCAAATATTTGATGGAAGCAAAAAAATATAGTGAAATGATAGCGAAAAGATCAACCGTTATGCATAAACGGTTTTTACGCCCTGGCCGGGATTTGAACCCGAGTCACAGGCTCGACAGGCCTGTATGATAGGCCGCTACACTACCAGGGCTAATTGAGTAGTCAGGTAATTACTAAAAGATTATAAAATTTGTTGATAATGCATCAGGAAAAAATAGCAGTCTGCTAAACCTCTATGCAAAAAAAGAAAAGTCGCTTCAAGGATGTATCATAAGAAAGCGTATTGCATATATATCCAGCCTTTATTATGAGAAAAAAATAATAGGATACTAATATACCATGATATGAAAGAGAATTTTTATATTGGCGTTCTGGGAGGTGCGAGCCCTCCTGAAAAATTTCTTGAAATTGCTTATGAAGTCGGGGAGTTGCTTGCTAAAAACAACGTTACAGTCATTTGTGGTGGATTATCCGGTGTTATGAGGGAGGTTTCGAGAGGCGTGAGAGATAACGGGGGAGTTGTAATTGGAATTCTTCCAGGATATGGCAGAAGCGATGAAAACCAGTACCTGTCATACTCAATTACCACAGGCATAGGATACGCCAGGAACTTCCTCATTGTCAGGGCTGCAGAGGCACTCATTGCAATAGATGGTTCAAACGGCACAATATCAGAGGAATCATTTGCTATCAGCGAGGGCAAAGACGTGATTGGAATAGAAAGTTTTGAGCTCGCTCCCACAAGAAGGAGGGAAGGCAGATATTTTAAAGCCAGGGACGCAAAGGAAGCAGTTGAGATTGCAATAGAATCAGCAAGAAGATTAAGGGAAAAGGGTTTTAAGGACCCGCTTATATTTGATTCATAAATATTTTTTCACTAGCAAAATAGGCATCATACCCCTTTTTCCTGAGCCTTCCTGCCATGTAAGCGCTCTGCAATCCCTGTTTGCAATAAAAAACAATAGATCTGTTTTCCTTATTTATCTCTTCAATCCTGCTAATTGAGCCAGGATTCAGGTTAATTGCGCCTTCCGGGTGCCAGCCTTTGTATGAAAGCGGATCTCTTACATCGATAATAAGTGAATTCTCAGGTATCTTGTCTGCCGACTTGATCTCATATTCCGGATCGCCAATTTTTTTCAGATATTCTTCTATCTCACTGCCCCTGATCTTTACAATTTCTGAATCTGAGGGAAAGTATTCGGATATCCTTTCAACATCCTGCTCCAACTCTTCGTGTTTAATCTTTGTAATAGGCTTTTCTCCAAAAAGTGCACAGAATTCTTCTGTGGAATCATTATGAAACGTTCCAGTTCTTCTTGCCAAATCAATGATCCAGTCTTTGTCCATACCGATTAAAGGCCTGTGGATCACGGTTTTCAGGCCCTTGCTCAATTCATAGAGGTTTTCCGGCGTCTGGGAGGAGACCTGGCCTGACGATTCCCCTGTAATTATCCCAAATGCCCCTATATCCTGGGAAATTTTATCTGCAATTTCGTACATTTTTCGTTTGTAGCTCACGTTTGCATACTTCATCTTTCCCTTGAAGAGATAATCTGTAATGAGCCTTGAAGCGTCCACAATATAGATATGCGGGTTGTACCCGGAATACCAGTTTGAGTACAATATAAGGGCTTTTTTCAGGAAATTTTTCGTATCAATGGGATTAGCCAGTGAAATGAAAATCATGTCCACAGGTGATCCCCTTTTCATCATCAACCATGTGGAAACAGGCGAATCTATGCCCCCGGATATGAGTGATATCATTTTTCCCTCTGTCCCAAGAGGCAGGCCACCAGGCCCTTCAAAGGTTTGCATTATGAGGTATGCGAGATTATTCCTTATTTCAATCGCCACTTTTACATCTGGATTTTTCAGATCAACACCATTCGAAAAGGCAAACAGCTTATCTCCAACAAGTTTATCAAACTCAATCGAAGTGAAATCGTGATTGCCAGTCCTTCTTGTATGCACAGCGAATTTTTTTCCTTCAACTTTCCCGGTAAATTCCGACACAACTTTTTCAAGAAGTTCCTGTTTTTCTTTAAACTTTATTACCTTCACAGAAGAGAATGATTTTACACCCATAACCCTGGAGATTTCTACTGAAACGTTCTCACTGGATATGGCGAAAATCCTGCCTCTCTCCCGTACAAATGATGTTTTTTCTTTTTTGTTTTTCAGAGACTTTGAGATGTTGTTTATTAGCCTTAGTTCCATCTGGTTTCTTGTCTTTTTTCCTTTCAGGCCTATCTCTGAGTATCTTATGAGATATAGATTTGAATTTTCTAAATTCTGATTCCAGTCAAAATTGGGGTTTCTTTTATTATCCACTTCCTAGCCTCCACTTCCCTTAACTTCTCAGTTACCTTCATCCACAAATATAAACTGTCTGTTTCGTAAATCACAACGAACTCCTGGTCGCCAATGCCAAAGGAATAAGTGGTGTAAGACAGAATATCCTTGTTGTTTGGATCTGTAATGGCCACTTTTATGTGTTCATCCATAATTCTCTTCCGCTCTTCATATGGGAGAAGGTACCATTCATTCGACTTTGACATTGGATAAGCAATGATAAACTTTCTTTTGCTTTCCAGTATCTGTTCCTCTATCTTCAGTGAGTTTTTAAGATATGGCGACCGTTGATAAATTGACATAAAGGAATGCACAATCTCCCCGTTGTTTTCAAGCAAATCCTTCATAGATCTGAGGAAGTGTTCAATTTGGGTTGGATCATTTGCAGAAACCCATCCCACCAGATCGCAGTCTCCCCTGAGCGAATGGTAAATATTAAAATGTGTCAGACCAGATTCATTTGAAAGAGTATCTTTCTTATCCTGTAATAGTTGAGTCATATGGTTTCTTCTTAATTCTTTAAGAGAAAAAATTAACATGTATAGTTCCGGTTTCTGTTCGTTCATAAAAAGGATATAACTATTAAAAATTAAAAAGTTGGTAATTTAAAAATTAGGATAGTGTTATTGTTCCAGATGAATAAATTGTTGCACCTGAATAAGATAGATCTATTGAGGCTATCTGACTGCTTGATTTTAAGAGGTATACTGTCCCTGATGTAAAGGAAGAACTTGACGATTTAATTGATGTAATTGATCCAGACGTAGTGCTCGAAAGAGCAAAACTAGCCGTACCTCCATTACTGAATGTAACTGTTGCTGTGACGTGAGAATTGCTTACACTGGATCCAGAGAATGATGAAATGCTCAAATTTAGATCATATGCTAACGTTGATGTTGAGACATTCGTTTCTGTCACAGTCGCCGAAGCGTCACCAAAGGTGTTTTTTGCGCTGTGCGTGAACCCTCCTAATATTGTTACAAGGGTCGCAGCCAGTACCACCGTAATTGCTATTAATAAAATGGTAGCAATGATAGGTGAAACCGCCTTATCTTCTTTAGGCCTTATTTCTTTCATTTTTTTACCTAAGACATGTTAAATACTATAAATATATAAAGTTTTTTATTTATGAATAATATTGTAGTTATAAAAAACTCAATTGCTTTTAATTTTAATCGTAAAATGATGCCAAAAATGGTGCGAATAATTGTAAATTATATGTAATATAAAATAAAATTCTACAAGTTAATGAGTTTCATGTTCTACATATTTATAAATTGTATACTATACTACTATAACCACACAAACATCGCTTAAATGGTAAGATCAATGTCTGACAGAGATAAAGTTTAGATCCACTAATTATATACTCTTTTTTGACAATAAAACCAAAGTTGAAAGCAGGTGGGAATCATATTTGGTCCTTCTTTCAAAATTCAACACTTGTCATTTTCTATCCATCTGAATTCCACTTAAATAGTGGAAGATTCCTAAGATGTAATTATACGTTTAAATAAGGTCCTGTTTGTGCATTTCTATCGGAATCATTCATTATATAATTCAATCATCACACAATTGGCTTAAAAAGATACGGTAGGCCTTCTCCACTTCATTAAAGGAATTGTATAAATATTAAAAATTAAAAAGTTGGTAATTTAAAAATTAGGACAGTGATATACTTCCAGATGAATAAATTGTTGCACCAGAATAAGACAAATCAATTGAGGCTATCGGACCAGATGCTACCATGAGATATACCGATCCCGCTGTAAAGGATGAACTTGATGGTTTGATTGATTTAATATATTTAGCAGTAGAGTTCGAAAGTGCAAAACTAGCCGTAGTTCCATTAGTGAATGTAACCGTTGCTGTTACATGAGAATTGCCTACACTGGATCCGGAGAACGACGAGACACTCAAATTAAGATCGTAAGTTGTACTATTGTGCTCCGTTTCACTTACTGTAGCTGCTGCATCTCCAAAGGTGTTTTTTGCGCTGTGCGTGAACCCTCCTAATATTGTTACAAGGGTCGCAGCCAGTACCACCGTAATTGCTATTAATAAAATGGTAGCAATGATAGGTGAAACCGCCTTATCTTCTTTAGGCCTTATTTCTTTCATTTTTATACCTATAACATGTTAAATATCATAAATATATAAAGTTTTTTATTTATGGAATATTTGATATTTATATAGATAGAACACTTGCGATATTTTGGTAGAAAAATTCTATGGGCTTAAACTGTATGCAATTACAGTAATTGGCTGGCTTTTAACAATTATCTATAGATATTAAATGCGAAAACTCATATTTTTTATTTTTGGAATGATTTCTCATTTCTTTATTTATAAACATTTAAACCCGTTTTTTCTGTATACATTCTTCTTTTGGATTGTGGGCACTATCACATTATATTAGGTTCCAAGTGGTTCTATTCCCTCATCCTTTACCACATCATATTCCAAGAATGAGCCAGATTTATTATGGACTCAGCGGAGAAAGTGGTGGGAAAAAAGTCGTAGCATGGATTGAACGGTGATGGATGTTTTGGGATATGTGGAATTAGAATGAATATCATTGCATCATAACGTCTTTCATTTCATTGCACTTTGCGATAACATCATGAATAGCTTAACCAGAATGATTGAACTTATAACTTCCTCAGTTCCTTTTCGAGGCCAATCAGTTCTTTGTACCAGAATATCATAAGCGAACTCCTTGTAATATTATGTTTTTTTGACCATTCGATATCCTTATTGAGGTAGGAAAGATGGGAGTTCCTTCTGAAATCCTTCTGATAGCTTTTTCCCTCCACATACATATTTATGTTTTCAATTATTCTGCCTGCTGATTCAGAATCGATAAGCCCGACATCCTTTCTCGCTCTCATCATCTTTATCTCCGACAGATAGGTCAGCCTTTCTATGTCTGATGCGCTCATCCAGTCATTATAATAATTCAGGAATTCGACCCATGATTTTCCCTGGTCAAGAAGGCCATAATATTCGCTTATCGTTTTCGCTGTTATATGAAAACCATATCTCTCAGGCTTTTCATATATCAAAGAACCCGGATCTATGAATGGGGTCAGCGGAGAAATAAACGAATAAACTTTCATTTTTTTGCTGTTATTGTTTTTCATCAGTTTTGTTGCGTATTCTATATCCTCATTGAGTTCCTTTTCTCCCTGGGCACTGATGCCAAGCGTAAAATACACGTCAAATTTCTTGCAGCCTGCATTCATTGCATTCTCAATGCTCTTTTCCAAATCTTCATTCGAGTATTCCCTTCCATTTATCCTTCGTATGGCTTCACTGGAGCTTTCAGGTGAAATTTCTGCGGAAAACTCCCCAAAGGTTTTGGACAGCATTTCAAGGTAATCTTTCTGCGGCGGCTTGAAATACTCTGTCAGGATCGGAATATCAGCATCCAGTTCTTTTATTTCCCTGAACAGGTTGCCATAGTACTTTTCCCCTGCTAGATTAATGTCGCCTGCAACAAAAATTGGAGCTCCTAGTATTTCCATTGCAAGTTCAATCTCTTTAGCTATTGTTTTGGGATTTCTGTATACGGGTGAAACAGGAAAGAAATTTTTTCGGTATGAAAAATTGGAGCCACCACAGAAAACGCAGTTAAACTGGCATCCATGCTCTATTATTGTTACAGATTCGGGATTATTTATCCAGTCTGCATATGGAAGGTGCCCCTTCACATCGTGGTACCTTATGGCAT
>JAKAVO010000031.1 GCA_021817255.1 Thermoplasmata archaeon | reverse complement strand
CTCTTCTTAGAAATTCCAGTCAAATTATCATGAAGAATTTTAAAGAGACAGGTTTTTGATATCCATCAGCGACAGATTCGATTTTACACTGTAAAAGTCCCAGTTTAATACAGATCTTGCCTGATCGATATTGAGTGATGAGTCTCTTGGCCGCTTTGCAACCTGTCCGGAAAATTCCTGGCTCTCAAGTATCCTTGAAGGGTCCAGCCTGAAGAAATCGGCAATTTTTAATGCAAAATCCTTCCGTGAAATTCTCTCTCCACTAATGTTGATCCTCCCGTTGTAATTGTTTTTTATCAATTCCACCGTGGCTTTTGCAAGGTTTTTGGAATGGATGGGTGAATAATATGAATCTATAACCCTGACTTCCTTTCCTTCTTTCAATCTCTTGTACACCACAACCGGAAAATTATTCTTCACTCCATAAACACCGGATGTTCTGATTATGAGATGGTTTGGAACGGTCTCAATGGCCATGTCGCCCATTATTTTGCTGGTACCGTAATAATTTATTGGGTCAGGAATAGAATCCTCTGAATAATTCCCTGTTTCCCCGTTAAAAACGAAGTCAGTGGAAAAGTGCACAATCTTTATGTTGTTCTTGATTGCATAATTGGCCATGATTGATGGTGAAAGTGCATTAACGTTGTATGCCCTCTCCTTGTTTACCTGGCATGCATCAACGTCCGTCATGGCAGCACAGTTTATGATCATGGACGGTTTTATCCTGTCAAGAATTTCATAAATCTTTTCGGGATTCTCAAGATTCAGTAGTTTTCTTTCCGAAGGCACAACATCTTCCAGAAGCTTTACGGTTTCTGCCCCCAGCTGCCCGGTTGAACCAGTAATCAGGATTTTCATCTACAACTCCACTTTGGAATCTCTTCCGAGCACAAGTTTTGTTCTTCTTGTCTTTGATTTCCCGGATTTTATTGAACAGGATGGCCCAATGATGCTCTCATATATTATTCTCCCATCCTGAAACTCAATCCTGCAATTCTCCATTACAATTGAATTTTCTATATCTATGCCTTTAATCACGCATCCATCTCCAATGCTCGTATAAGGGCCTATAAAAGAATCAGTAATTTTTACATTATTTCCAATATAGCAGGGGCCAAGTATTTTTGTGTTTTCGTCAAGGGCTACATTTGAACCCATTTTGACTGTGCCCTTTATATTCAGATTTTCAGATTTTTCATTTTCTTTGATGCTTTCCAGGACAAGCATATTGCAATCTATGAAATCTTCGACTGTCCCTGTGTCCTTAAACCAGCCCTTAATAATCTTATAGCCAATTCTTTTTCCATCGTTAATCATGGCTTGAAGTGCTTCCATGATCTCGTATTCTCCTCTCTTTGATGGAACAAGTTTTTCTATGTATTGGTATATTGGCTTCCTCAGGAAATAGATGCCTGTAACAGCAAGATTGCTTTTGGATTCTTTAGGCTTTTCCCTCAAATTGGTTATGATGTTTCCATCTACTTCTGCAACGCCATATCTGCTTGGGTCCTTCACCTGAACCAGAAGCAGGAATGCATCGTACTTTTCCTTTTGAAATTTTTCATACGATTCAACCAGTTTTTCCTGAATTACGTTGTCGCCAAGATAAACTACAAAATCATCGTCCCCGGTATTGTCTTTGCATAATGATATTGCGTGTGCTATGCCAAGGGGTTTTTCCTGAAACACGTATTCAACTGCTGAATTCCATTTTGAGCCATTCCCGTAGTATTGCTTTACTTCTTCTCCCCCTATTTTCCCAATAACAATGCATACATCCTTTATTCCTATCTCGTTCATCTGAAGAAAGCCGTATTCGCTTGTCGGTTTGCCTGCTATTGTGAGGAGTTGTTTTACATCAGAATATGTCAATGGCCTGAGCCTTGTGCCGGTCCCACCGTGAAGGACTATTCCTTTCATCCTCTCATAATTATCAATAATGTTATTATTGTTTCTATTTTGGTGGACTGCCATATGTTTGTTCAAATATTATGGGTGAGTCGTCTGCCGTAAGAATTGCAGAGGTTTGCTTCACGATAAATGGATATATTCCTGCCGCTGAGCCTATGCATTTTAACTTTCTATTAATTGCCCATGGATATTGAGCACTCACGGGCAGGATAACATCAACCAAATCGCTGCAACGTGAAAATAAGAGAAATAGATTAATAAGCGAGTTTGTTTAATCCAACAGTCTTAGATTTGAACATGAAAATTTTTTTTGATGATGTCGTTAAGAGGGAGATGTACAATGAAATATCCATAAACATCAGGAATGGTTTGCCTAATGCATCCATTATTTCGTTATTTGTATATTCCGAAGTTCTTGGTGCCATGGGAAGGATGATTAATGGCGAAGGTGAAAATGTTGTTTTCGGAACTGGCCAGTCCAATAGAAATTTTCAATCCTACCTTGACTATGCTGGAAAAGTTTATTCAGATGTCAACGCAAAGGAGGCATACAGGGTGATAAGGGGTGGCATAATACATAGATATTTCATAGGGCGTTCAGCGTTAATTGTAATTAATCCGGAGGATCCATTCGGAACAGTTGATTACAGAATTGGTTGCCCGATTAAGATAACCGAAGAAAGTGTTTATTTCAATGTTAACCAGTATTTTAGAGACATGAAAGTTACAGTGAACAAGATAAGGAGAAAGATGAAAAGGGAAAGGCTGGAATCACTGGAAATTGCAAGGAGCTTTAACAGAACAAGATTGGTTTTTCTAACAAATAAGGAGATGACTCAATAATAAATCCTTATTCTGGTGAACTATCCCTGATCTCATTCAATGCTTCCCTGTCCCTGCAGTAGAGATATGGTGCGAGGTCAAGTGATGGCGGAGATTTCTCCAGTGTTTTTGAATATACATTTCTCAGGTTTCTGTCTACAACAGAACAGTACCCTTTCCACGTGATTCCTAAAGATTCAACATATTCTTTTTCAATGCCGGTTGCTTTTTCATGTGCATAGGGATATTCGAACTTTTCATCAGACAGCCATTTTTCTGGAAGTTCATGATGGTATCCAATTGTCATCATGGTGTTTACTTTCTTGTTTTCCACCTCAATTTCTACAGGAAAATGTTCGTCCAGAAAAATGGTGCTGCCATCGATGGGGTAACCGCCAGTGTACTTAATGTCAAAATCATGGCTTGCCTTAATATCCTTTGCCGATTTTATCGTGTTGGCTTTTCCTATCAATTTATCTGAATAGTAAACATCTTCCCCCCTTAATTCAAGAAGATCGCCGTCTTTCAGTTCGTCGCCGGACTCAAATTTTATTAATTTCGGTTCGTGTGCTTCTATTGCAATTATCTCTTTCATCTTCTTTTCGAAAGTTTTCTTTTCCTGAACAATGACTTTGAATCTGCCATCCATGTTATCATAACCACTAAAAAGGCTTAAAGTTTTACTTTTATAGAAATGTTGAAATAAAAACGCTAATTACCTGTGGTCATAACTTATGAGAAAAATCAGAAATATGCATAAAAAATTCTCGAATGAAGTGAAAGAAAAATGTTAGAAGCAAATTTAGGTTATTCAGATTTATTGAACTCTCAATTACTTAACCACCAGTTATCGAAAATAATATTGCCGAAGGTAATTTGTGAATGACCTCATTCACTGGGAATGGGTGTTAAAATGGATAAGCTGAGTGTTGGCGTATTAGGATGCACAGGAATTGTTGGAGAAACTTTTCTAAGGCTTCTTGAAAATCACCCGTGGTTCAAGGTTGACGGAGCATATGCTTCCAAAAATTCTGCTGGAATTGGCGTTAATGCAGGGTTGCAGAAAGACGCCCACATGGTTGTTAAGGAATCTTCCACAGAAAACGTAATTGGAGGAAGACATGACATTATATTCAGTGCTGTGAGCGATATGAATGCCGGGCCAATTGAGTTGAAACTTTCAGAAGCTGGCCAGAAGGTTTTTACCAACGCATCTGCAAACCGCTTAAATCCCGATGTTCCTATTGTTGTTCCTGAAATCAATTATGGGCACCTTGACTTAATAAAGGGGAAGAGTGGGTATATAGTTGCAAATGGGAATTGCAGCACTATTGGCCTGGCGTTGGGCATTGGCCCTATTTTCAGTTTGAACCCGGTTCACCTCTCACTGACCACACTTCAATCAATCAGTGGTGCCGGGTACCCTGGAGTTCCAGCAATTGACATTGTTGGAAATGTAATTCCTTTCATAAAAGGGGAAGAGAAAAAGTTAGAATTGGAGACTAAGAAAATTTTTGGGACCGCAAAAAATGGTGTTATTTCCGAATCCCCACTGAATATTAACGCCACAACCACAAGAGTTCCGGTTAGAAATGGGCATTTGATATCAGTTGAAGTCGAATTCAGGGATGAAATGGAAGAAAACCTTATACTGACTAAGTTCAAGGAATACAGGAATGGATTCCTGAAGGGCAAATTCCCATCCCTGCCTTCAGAAAGCGTTGTTCTTATGACCGAAAATGACAGACCCCAACCTCTGCTTGACTTGGTTCCCAACGGATATCAGGAGGGAATGCAGGTAAAAGTGGGAAGGGTTAGAGTTTCTGGAAAATATGTATCTATGGTAATACTGGTTGATAATCTGGTTCGTGGAGCGGCTGGCGCATCAATCTTGAATGCAGAGATAATAGCAAGGCAGGAGGGGATAATTCCATGACTCAACACGTAATAAAAATTGGAGGATCGTGCCTTGCCGATCTTGGCTCACTTGATCAACTAGTGAAAATTTCCAGCGCATGGCCAAATAGCATAATCGTTGTGAGCGCCTTTAAAGGAATAACAGATTCTTTATACAGGTCGTACAACAGCAATGAAAGATTTGGGTATGTTGAAAATCTAATTCGCAGCTATTCTGTGGAACTGTCAAAACTCCAGGTAGGGAGTCCGGAAAAACTGTTTCATAGAATTCTTTCAATGATCAGGTTTAACAACTTCGAAGATTTTGAGAAAGGCATAATGAATTGCGATCAGGATTTTTATGTTTCACTTGGAGAACGTATCTCCGGGGCTGTTTGCACTATCTTTCTGGAGAGGTATACGCCCACATCCTATCTTGATTCATTTGATACAGGCATTTTTATCAGAAAATACGAAGAAGAAAGCACGATTGACCTTAAGAAATCCATTTCCAGCTGGAATGATGAATTCAGGAATTCAATCGGAAAAACGACAATTATTACAACAGGGTTTTACGGCATAGGTGAGGACGGAGAGGTTGCTATCGCAGGGAGAAACAGCAGTGACTATATTTCTTCTGTAATTGCCCTTAAAGTCAGATCAGAAAAACTCATTTTGTTCAAGGACGTTGATGGAATTTACCCTGCTGATCCAAACAAATTCGAGGTAAAATCCCCAATTAAGGAAATGGATTATGATACAGCAATGAACTTTGCAATTGAAGGAAAAATAATACATCCGGATGCAATAAGGGTGTGCAAGGGTTATAACATAAAAATGGAAATATATGGTTATTTTAACCTTAAAAAGGGAACAACAATTCTCAACCCTGATAGTTACCAGGAAGGCGAATACTCTTTCCCGGAAACCTTTTGACTGTCCGTTGCGGTGGCTATTTTATATTTTTCGGAAAGGCGAAATGGATCACCAGCCATTTGATTAAAAACTTTTTAACCAGAAACGCATTTTCCAGAAATGCAAACGAAGAACCATAAGGACAGATTTCTTGCCCTGGGATCCCTAATCGCACTCCTTATAGGGCTTCTTATAGTTGTTTTCGTTGTAACTGAGATTTTAAAAATAATACCTGCCAATTATTCTAAATTCATAGACGCTGCAATTATAGCCATAATATCCTATGTCGTCGTAAGGATTGTACTTACATATATCAGAAGGGTGCTTGGGAAATTTCTGGATCAGTCCACTTTGCATCCAATTATCTTCATGGTCAGGATGGTTGGTTATTTTATAATAGCCCTGGCCGTGGTTGCTTCTTTCGGCATAAATGTGTCATCTATAATTCTGGGGAGCACATTTCTTGCTGCTGTTATTGGGCTTGCTTCCCAGAGCGTACTTGCTAACCAGTTCTCCGGCCTGCTTCTGATTATTACGAGGCCGTTCAAAATTGGTGACCGCGTATGGATACACGCCTGGCAGTTTAGCATTATGTACGCAGTCATAGCGCCCAAATATTTTTCAAGTGATTTCCTCTACAACAACGGTTTTGTTGGAAAAGTGAAGGATATAAGCATAAATTACACAACACTTGTAACTGATGGGGGAGAAGTTGTTAAAATAGCAAACAACGTCCTGACGCAGAGTGCATACAGGATCACTTCGAAAACACCAGTGGTTCAGGTCAGATATGAAATTCCCAAATATTTAAGGTTCGAACTAGTTAAAGATGAAATATTAGCAGGGCTTAAACAGATGGCGGAATTAAGAGGCAGCCCTTTCCTGGCAATAGACGAAACAACGCTTAACACATATGTCATACTTGTAAGAGGTGAATTCAGCACAACAGACCCATCAATAATAAGGGGAAAAATAATAGAGATGCTTATTTCAACTGTAGAGACAAAAAGGATGCCAAACAATTAATATCGCCATGCTTTTTTAATTTGGATATTGTTCCTGAAAAGTCTAATAAGAATATCTGCATTTCACTATAAAATGAGTTTTACGTTCAAAGACAGGATTTCACTTTCAATATTCGGATCCTCACATGGTTCTTCGGTAGGATGTGTTCTTGATGGCATTCCAGCTGGTTTCAGGATAGATGAGAGCGTTGTAAATCTTTGGATGTCCCGCCGTGCACCTGGGCAGAGTTCTCTCACGACCCAGAGAAAAGAAACGGACAGCGTGGAATTTCTTTCCGGGATAAACAATGCTTTCACTGATGGCGGGCCCATAACAATGCTTATCAGGAACAGGGATATTGTTGAAAAGCATTACGATGAACTGAAAGAAAAGCCACGCCCTGGCCACGGTGATCTCAGTTTGTACTATAAATATGGCCCATACAGAAATTATTCTGGTGGGGGATTCCTTTCAGGGAGAATGACAGCCCCGCTTGTTGCTGCAGGATCTGTTGCCCTGCAGATTCTTACGGAAAAGGACATTCAAATTTCGTCCTATCTTCAGAGCATGGGAAATATAGAGATAAAGGAAAACAGATTTTACGAGGATTCAGAAGTCTATGAAAGAAAGTCAAGAATTCCTGATTCAGGCATTGACGAAATGGCTGAAGGGCTCATCAGGAATTTGCAGTCTTCTGGAGACAGCACTGGTGGAATTGTAAAAACAGTAGTGAAAAATGTTCCAACGGGCATGGGTGAACCATTTTTTGATTCTGTCGAGTCAATAATTTCTCATTTAGTGTTTTCAGTTCCTGGCGTTAAGGGAATTGAATTTGGGGATGGGTTTCAACTGGGTAAAATGAAAGGAAGTGAAGCAAATGATTCTTTTTACATAGGCGATGGCACAGTAAAAAGCAGGACAAACCATAATGGTGGAATCCTTGGAGGGATAACATATGGAAACGGTGTTGAATTCAGGACAGTGTTTAAACCTACCTCCTCAATTAGAACTGAACAGGAAACTGTTGATCTGAAGAACTGGAAAACCACTACATTAAGGGTACAGGGGAGGCATGATCCTTGCATAGCAATACGTGCAGTGCCTGTCGTAAAATGCGTAACGGCAATCTCATTGCTTGACCTGTATTTGAGGAAACAATCAGCGTATAAAGGGAATTTTATAAATGAGTCCAGTTATGGAAAGTATGAACGGGATCAGGAACGTCAGTGAGACCGTTAAAGCTGCGTAATATTTTGCTTTTCTTAAAGATGCAAACACTGTGTTCATCAGTGTGGTGTATGAAGTTTCTGAACCCATTTTCACTTTTGCATCGCAATGGCCGTAGATAAAAGAAACATCTTCCATTTTTTCCGCCGCTTCTTTTATTGCTTCCAGCGCGACCCCCTTAATTAATTCATTGTCATCCTTCTCCCCCAGGGGGTTCATGTCAAGCGTACTCTGATTGACTATATGATTGTCTGTTGTGTATATTGAAAGGTAATTGACAAGATCCTTCGCACCCTCCCTTATTTCTTTCATCAGGCTTCCGGTTATATTGTTGGAATCTGTCAGCAAAATGCCATTTTTCTGATCCTCATAATCAAATACAATTGCCTGGATTCCCATGCTCCCAAGAGAGTTTATGGATATGGTCTTTTTTGAATAGCCTGCCCTGCCTCTATACCGGTCCTTCATTCTTGCTATCAGCCTTGAAGCAGACCTGAAGTACGGGTTCGTGTCTACAATTTCCTTTCCGCCAGGGAAGAAGTTGTTCTGCCCATCAAGAATGGAAAACTGAAAATTAAATTCCTTATTAATATGATTCCAAAGCTTTTCCCCTTCTGTGAGCAGTATGTCGTCAAATGTGGCTTTGTCTGGATTAAGGGCAAGAAACCCAAAGGTCCCAAA
>JAKAVO010000013.1 GCA_021817255.1 Thermoplasmata archaeon | reverse complement strand
ACTACACCTCTTTGCTTCAAAAATCAGTAAAGTAATAGTGCTACACATTGTCATGCGATTATTATAGTTTTGCTTTAAGGGAGAATTGTTCTGTGAATGGAGTTATAAAAGATTTAATTAATAGGGTGATTATTCCACTTTGTGAAAGATGCTGAAGGAATGGTTTCTTATTGCTTTCTTGATTCTAAAGGAGAGTTGCTGAAATCTATTAACCAGGAAATTTCTCTTGTGCCTGCCTCTAACATGAAGCTTCTCACTTCAATTACGGCTATGGATTTGCTGGGAAAAGATCACACGTTTAAAACAAACTTTTTGACAGATGGAAAAAATATGCATATTTCCGGAGACCCATCTTTTTTCCTTAATAATATTGAATTTCGGAATATTTTAGAAAGATCCAAACTCAATAATCCGGATAAAATTTATCTGGAATCACCTAAGCTTGATAAAAAATACTACAATGATGACTGGGTGTACGGTGATTCAAAGTACTGTTACCAGCCCAAAATAACAAATTTTTTTATCAATGAAAATTGCAAAATTAAGGAAGGCCTAAGTTTTGATGAGGCAGACTTTGATTATTTGCACAGGAATGAGAGTTCATTCAACCCAGCCAGGGACCCGGACAGGAATTTTCTTGAGGCTATTTTGGGAAAAGATGAGCAAAGAAAGGTTGTGCACAGAAAGAGAGTGTTGGCAAATGATGAAAAAACAATTTCACTTTCTTCACCACTGAGTAAAGTATTGCAGCATATATTGTATGAAAGTTGCAATTTTTATGCAGAAGTTGTTTTTAAATATCTTTCTAGCACTGTGAAAGAGCCTGGTTCCTGGGAGAAATCGCCTGTTATCGTAAAGAATGCCCAATCACAGATTAGGGGAATAGAGAACGTCAGGATTGTTGATGGATCAGGGCTCAGCCGGGATAATTACCTGACAACAGAATTTTTATCTAACCTGCTTCTGCAGGCAAAGAAGAAATATGGCAATGAATTTATTAAATTGCTGCCCACCAGTGGAATTGGGACATTGAGAAGGAGGTTAAGTTCCCTTAAGGAGTATGAAATATATGCCAAGACCGGGAGCCTGTTTGGAGTCTCTTCGCTCAGTGGCTATATCAAATCGCTGGATGTTGAATTTTCTATAATCATAAACAACAGCCTGAATGGTTCAAATCTTATACAGGAAAGGATAGACAAAATTCTAATGGGCTTCATAAAAGAATACGAGAAGAGATAGTGTTTCCATAAATTTCAATAAAATCCCTGTGTGCCTCTAAAAGTTGGCAAGCCGATTATGTTAAAATGTTTAAAGGAGCAGGGACATTATCTGGAAACGGCGTGTAATCCTGAAACCATGCCTTTTGTATAAGTGGGAGGCTTTCTCTGTTGTCCATAGGAAGTATGTGTGCCTTATTCCATTTGCTTTCATGTTTATCAGTGTGGCTATGAGTAACCTGCTTCCTATTCCAAGTGAACGGTATTTCTCCAGAACTTCAAAACATCCAAATCTTTCACCAGGCGAATATTCAAACGGGCCCTCCCCACTGGCATACATTGAATATCCAGCAATTTCGTTGTTGTATTTCGCAACTGCAATCTGATCAATGCTTCCATATCTTATGACTCCTTCAATTCTCAGATAACAGTCAAATGGAAAGTTATTTTTTACAATTGCCAAAAACTCTTCCTTGTCTTCCATCTTCAAATT
This sequence comes from Thermoplasmata archaeon, assembly GCA_021817255.1. Lineage (GTDB taxonomy): Archaea > Thermoplasmatota > Thermoplasmata > Thermoplasmatales > Thermoplasmataceae > Cuniculiplasma. Next base: position 45,329 of record JAKAVO010000013.1, on the reverse strand, counting down.
CCCAATCTCCAAATCATTTGCTTTGGGCAATTCATATTGCATCTCCCCTATCTCAGCCTCCATTGACAATGCTGTTGAAATAGTGCTGAAACCAATTTCATTCATCAAATTATATAGTTCTGGATACTTCTCACTGTCTAACCCCGGATAAAAATAACCTGGGGAGAAATTTGAATAGTTAATTTTCTTGATTCCAAGGTTCCTTGCCAGCTCAATCTGTTTATATAAAAGTTCAATAAGCTGTTCTTTTTGAGTGTAACCTGCAGAGAATATCCATGCCTCTTTATCTTCCTTTCCATCCTCATTATTGAATTTTCCATTTTTTTTGCACAGAAGGGAGAAGGCACTTTTGTTTGACTGTTTGCCTATTATATCAACATACTTGTTTTCAAAATATTTTCTATTTAACTGGTAAATGGTGGTCGGATCATATCTATAGAATTTATTCCATAAGTTCAGTATTTTTTCCTTTTCCGATGCAGTAACCATAACCTTGTATGGCAAAGAGATTAAAATAAATGTGCAGATGTTTTTTTGCCGGTGAATGCATGAATTAGTTTTTCAAAACCCGGTTAACTTGATAAAATATACAATGCAGAATTGATAAAGAATGAAGATTAATGAACATGAAAAATATAACTTGTTGTTCTGATGAAAAATGAATGGTTCGGGTGAATAAACATGGAAATGGCTGCAGAATTTCTGCCACTGCCGCAGATAATCAAAATGGTTAGGAAAAAAGAGCTTTCGCCATGTTCGCTTTTAGAGAGGCTTTTGATGAAAATAGACGAATTTGATCCTGAGATCAATAGTTATGCAAGAATAAATGAAAATGCCCTTAAAGAATGCGCTATAAAGAAAAAACAATTTGAATTTCCCGTTCCTGTTTCAGTAAAAGACCTGTTCAACACCAGAGGCATTGAGACCAATTATGGTTCAGAAATCTTTGCAAAGAATTTTCCGGAAAAAGATGCTGTTTCAATAAAAAATATAAAGAGAAACGGCGGAATAATTGTTGGCAAAACCGTTACGCACGAATTTGCCCTTGGAATTACTTCCCAACCAACAAAAAATCCATGGGACCTGAAAAGGATTCCTGGTGGTTCAAGTGGCGGTTCAGCTGCTGCTGTCTCTGCGGGGCTGGCAGTATTCGCCACAGGATCAGATACAGGAGGTTCCATCAGAATCCCTGCGGCAATGTGCGGGGTTACCGGTTTTAAGCCCACTTACAGCCTGATACCAAAATCCGGTATTTTTCCTGAATCATGGTCACTTGATCACGCAGGTGCAATAACCAGGTACGCTGGAGATTTAAAACTGGAGTTGGAAATGATGATAGGAAAGCCAATCCCTGAAGTTAAAAAAGAACACGGGAAATTCAGGGTGGGTGTTGCCTGGGATCTGTTCAACAAATGCTGGGGCGGAGTTAAAGACATCTCATCGAAAGCCCTTGATCGTATACAGAGCGAATTGAATCTGGACTATGCAGATATTGAACCCGAAAATTTGCTTTTTGAAGAAATGCAATATTTCCATGAAATTATTGATACAACTGAGATAGCTGCAACGCATCGGGCGAACTATGAGAAATATCCCTGGAAATATCTGGACAGCTCAAAAAGGCAGATCGAACATGGACTGAATAACAGGGCAGTTGAATACGTGGAGGCAAAGAGGAAGAGGCAGAAGTTGAAGCTGCTGTTCGACTCAAATTTTAGCTCATTGGATGTTGTCATAATTCCAGTGCTTCAGGAACCCGCACCGCCAATAGTGGCAGAAAGGGATAACAATGAGAAAGGTGAGGAGGTCCCCTATGTGGATTTTCTTTCCCCCTTAAATTACTCGGGAAATCCGGCAATGTCAATTCCAATCGGATTATCTGAAGGCCTGCCGGTTGGCCTGCAGATTGTTGGAAAGAATCATTCTGATTCAGTCTGCATTGATTTTGCGACACTCGTCCAGGATCATACAGAATGGCATAAGCTAATTCCTCCAAGATATGCAATATAATATTTCAAAAATTACAAAAAAAATGAATTCCATTGAAATATATGCCCTGTTAATTCCTTCTTAAGTGGGATTCTGTCCTAAAATAATATTCAGGTTGGAACTGCCATTGGTTTCACTCTATTTTTCAGTCTCTTGATAAACTTAATCTAACCCGTAAGGATGCTACATATTGTGTACAGTGGAATTAAACGTGCCACAGTAGAAAAAAGAAGGTTGCTCATAGACTCTCTTGATTCAGTTTTCAGGCCGGGAAATGTGGAAAAATCTTCAATGGAGATTGAATTTCCTCACCTCTTTTCCGAAGAAAATATTCATAATACATTTTATATTGATGATGGTACCAGTCCGGTAAGCCAGGCAAGCGTTCTTTTATCAAAGGTGAATATAAACGGCGCAGTGCTGGACGTCGCCTCATTAGGTTCTGTGTCTACATTGAAAGAACACAGGCACAAAGGCCTGTCTACAAGAATAATTAATGAGATTATCAGAGTGTACACTGAATCAAAAATAGATCTTCTGCTGGTTTCTGGTGAAATAGAGCTATACACAAAGTTAAATTGCGTAAAGACTGGCAGAGTTTATACTGGAATTGCCCACGACCTGCCTGGTTGCAAAAACTACACTGTGAAAAAGACTAACATCGAAGAGAGAATAAAAAACAGCAAAGATTATCAGCAGATTTACAGGAAAGAAAAGTTCAGGTACCTGAGAACAGAAAAGGATTTCAAAACATTGCTGGATTCGGTGTGGTTTAAGCGCATTGGATTCCGCATGGAACTCTTTGAAATTAAAAATGCCGGAGAAGATCTTGTTGCCTATGTTGTTGCTTTCAATAAAACCGGCAATAATGAGTTAATAGTCATGGAATATGCGGGTTCGAGGAGGGCCATATCTTCGTCCCTTGGCAAGATTGCAGAAATAATGGAGTGCAACACGATTAGATTGAAAATTAACGGCGATGATATAGAATTCCTTGATATTTGCTCCAGCATGGAGATTGAACTGAAAGAGGGAAATTCACAGGGCACCGTTAGAGTGCTGAATAGCAAGTCGATTTTCCAAAAACTGGAACCACTAATAAGGGAAAAGTCCGGGAGTGAGTTTGATATAAATATGGACGCCGATGAAAGCTGGTCATTTACGCCAGGGGATGTGGATAAAAATATAAATGGATATGCAGAATTAACCCACTTTATTTTTGATTCTAATGGGCTTGGATTGCCACTTATGTTTACCGATGACCTGAATTACATCTGATTTAATTGCAAAAAATTTTATTGTTAATCAGAGATTCTCCCAGCTTTCTGCTGATCCTCTGCTCTCTGATCATAGGGATAGCCTATTTCCATTTCACTTGAGCGGTTTATTCTTTCAATGTCAGTCCTGGATAGATGCCATCCTGATGCTCCCATATTGTCTGCAAGCTGATCTATATTTCTTGCGCCAATTATTGGTGAAGTTACAGAAGGGTTGCTCAATAGCCAGTTCAAAGCAACCTGGGATTCGGTTTTTCCATTTTTTTGTGCAATTTTTTCAACGGTTCCCAGTATGTTCTTTGCCCTTCTGCTTTCAAGGTGTTTGTACAGATCCGGGTTATTTGATTCTCCAATTCTTGTGCCACTGGATGCCTTTGCCACTCCGCTTTTGTATTTTCCACTCAGAAACCCGCCTGCAAGCGGACTCCACGGCATTACAGCAATATTCTCTGCCTTTGCCATGGGCAAAAGCTCAAATTCAGTAGCCCTGACAAGAATATTGTAATGCGGCTGCAAACTGACGGGTTCATGCCAGCCCTTTGACCTGCATAGCTGCAGGGCTTTTTCAAACTGCCATGCCCGGAAGTTGCTGATTCCTATGTATCTTACATACCCATCCTCCACCATCCGGTTAAGTGTGCTGAATGTTTCCTCAAGCGGGGTAAGCTCATCCCATGTGTGCAACTGCAATAGATCAATATAATCAGTATTTAACCGGGTAAGGCTTTCTTTCAAAGAGTGTATCATGTGCTTTCTTGATAATCCCACCCCATTTGCTTGTTCACTCATCCTGAACCTGGTCTTGGTTGCGACAACGAATGATTCCCTGTCCTGCCCTTTCAGCCATTCCCCAATAATTGTTTCTGATTTTCCGTGAGAATAAACATCTGCTGTATCAATAAAATTGCCGCCATTTTCCGTGAACTTGTCAAGTATATCGTGGCTCTGGGATTCGTTAGCCTGCCAGCCAAAAGTCATTGTGCCCAAACATAAATCGCTTACGAGCATGCCAGTATTTCCAAATTTTTTCATTTCCATAATAAATTGTGTAATTGGACTAACTTAAAAACGTTTACATGCAACCTGAAATACTCTAAATACTGGAAAAGCAAATTGATGTTAAATATATATTGTAGAATAAAAAAATGTTATGTGTTCCGAAACATGGATGGAGAGTTAGAGCATAATTGTGAAAAATAATTAAATTAGAATGAGCATATACCCATCAATGAAATTAATTGAGAATTGGTTTTCAGAAAGGTATTCGGATAATCTTCAGCTATCTTTCAGGGTGAGTGATCAACTTTTATCAGTAAAAACTGACTTCCAGAGGATTGATGTTTTTGAAACTTATGATTTTGGGAAACTGCTTTCTATTGATGGAACGGTTCAGCTTACGGAAAAAGATGAATTTGTCTACCACGATATGATAACCAGAATGCCATTTTACTACTCAGACACGCCTCCAGAAAATGCACTGGTAATCGGAGGAGGGGATGGGGGAGCTGCAGGGGAACTCCTGAAGCTTGGGCTGAAGTCAATTACCAACGTGGAGATTGATGGGCAGGTTGTTGAGGTGTGCAAAAAACATTTTCCTTCCCTGACGGCTTCATTCAATGATCCGAAAGTCAATCTAGTTATCGATGATGGAATAAAATATGTGAACAATTCGAAAGAGAAATTCGATATGGTTATAATTGATTCCACTGATCCTGTAGGGCCTGCAGAAGATCTCTTCAACGAAAAGTTTTATTCAAATGTTTACAGAATACTCAAGGACGGCGGGGTAGTTGTTACCCAGTCAGGTTCGCCATTTTACCAGCCCAGGGCTATAGAACTTGCTAACAAGGGCATGAAAAAATCTTTCCCCTATGTTGCCAGTTATGTTGCGTTCATCCCAACGTACCCCAGTGGCTTCTGGAGTTTCACAATGGCGAAGAAGAGTGAAATAAAGCTCAGGACAGAGAAAGTCCAGAATGGAAATTATTTCAACCTGGAAATAGCCAGGTCAAGTTTTGCTTTGCCTGAATTTGCGAAGAAACTCACGCTCTAATCTTCCAGAAGCTTTTCTTGTTCTGAAGCATCTGCTGGTATATGCTTCCATGTTCCCTTGCAATTTTCTCTAATTTTTTCATATTTTTCATGAAGTGTGATTTGCTGTCAGAATTGATATTCCTCATGAAGAATCTGTCATCATCTATCCACTTATAAACATAATACACAAAAACGCCACTGATAAACAAGGAAATTATAAAGATCCAGTCGTTCCAGTTGCCCACAGTATCCAGTCCAAATGAGTACGTATCAACTGCACTGTTGTGAAAGAAAAGGTAATTTGTGGAAAAGAAGAGGAATACAAGTCCTACAACTGCAATTACGAGATAGAAATATAACAGAAACTCTCTCAATTTTGATGCCATTAATCAGCACATATATATTTTAAATTATAAACTTAGTCCTCAATTTCTACTGAATCAATGAAATTCTCAAGTGCTTTTATGCGGTGGGAGTGCTTATTTTTTTCCCCTATGCTCATTTCACCAAGTGTTTTTTCACACCCGGATGGAATAAATATAGGATCATACCCAAAGCCTGTTCTTCCTCTTTCTTCCATAGAAATTGTTCCCTGTTCCTTCCCTGAAAATGTAAGTATCTCCTTTCCGTTGAAATATGATATTACTGTCAAAAAATAAGCAGCCCTTTCCTTATTCAATAAAAGATCAAGAATTCCCTGGTTTCCAATTGTTTTAAAAACATAGGAAGAGTATGGCCCTGGAAAGCCTTTCAGGGATTGTATGTATAATCCGGTGTCCTCAAGGAAAAATTTCTGGCTGATTTCCCCTGATAGTTTTCTTGCACTGTCCACAGAAACCTCTTCTGTTGTTTCTGCCTGTATCTCCTCATAAGTTCTTTTGACCCACTGGCATTCTATTCCACTTTCTTTAAGATAAGCTGAGATTTCATTGAATTTATGCATGTTGCTTGTTATGAACTGTAGCTTCAAACATATCTCCTCCTTTTCTCTATGTCGTTTAATACACCCAGAATCTCCAGGCATTTCTGGCCCTTTTTTATGTAATTTTGTTCAAATTTGTTGTATGTTTCCAGTCCATAGATTGATATTATGCTCTCTTTCAGCAGCCTCAGATCATATGCCATGTCCGTCAGGTTGCTGGATATCTTGCCCATGCTGGGATCAAGGAAGAATATCCTGTTTCCATTTACTATCATGTTATTCAGTGTTAGATCACCATGGATGATTCCATTTTCATGAAGTTTTGAAACCGCATCTGCTATTTCTTCGATTATTTTGCCTTCCAGTTTTGCCAGGTTTGAAGCCTGAAGGCCGGGTATTTTCTCCATCTCGAAACTTAACCTGCCCTCGTCCATAGAAAACACAGATGGCACATTGATATTAGCTTCCAGCATTCTATGGAGCGATATGATTTCGTTTCTCATTCGTTTTGCCCTTATTCTCAGGTCAAGGGATTCCTGCCTGTATGACTTGCTAATACGTTCCTTGACAATTGAGCCGTAACCGTGGAATTTTCCCTCGCTGATCACAGATTCCGCTCCCCTGTTGGCATATATAACATTCACTTCCTTTACCCATGGGGATTCGACCTCATCTATCCGGTACATCTGGTCTATAGCTGTATCCTCTATCTTCTGGCCTCCAAAAGTGCTGTAGGTGAGAATGGCGGCCTGCCCAATCATCGCCCCATTGTCCATGCAGTATTTTTCAGGAGTTTCAAAGATGCCAATTCCAAGATCCCCTGCCATTTTGGATATCATTTCCTTCAGCCTTTTGTTTCTTGCTACCCCTCCTGCCAGAAGGACCTCTTTCTTTCCTGAAGTGTATAGTGCCCTTTCCAGTGTTTCCACAAGCATGGAGAATGAAATCTCCTGGATGCTGTATGCAACATCTTCTTCACTTTCCCCCTTATTTAAAAAGGTTTTCGCAGCCGTGTAAATGCCTGAAAAAGAACAATCCATCCCATTGACAGAGTAGGGAAGGTCCAGCAGTTTTTTGCCACTTCTTGCAAGCCTTTCAACTTGTGGCCCGCCGGGAAAGGGAAAACCCATATCCCTTGCAATTTTATCCAGCATATTGCCTATGCCAATATCCAGTGTTTCCCCAAATACCCGGTATCTCCCATTCTTGTGCGCCAGTATCTGCGTGTTTCCACCAGATACGTAAAGCATCACCGGATCATTTGCCCCTGTCTCCCTGCGGCCTATTTCAATATGGCCAAGGGGATGGTTTACTCCAACAATCGGCACATCGAGTTTCAGTGCCATAGCCCTTGCCGCCACTGCAGTAATCTTAAGCGAAGGCGGCAGCCCTGGCCCTTTGGAAAAGCCTACTAATTTTATATCTTTCTCGCTGTACCCGGATTCCTTAATTGCTTGATGCACAACCCTGACGGTATTTTCAAAATGGAAATTTGCTGCCTCCCTTGGGTTGATTCCACCCTTCTCGGGCTTGTAAGTTTTTGACACTGTTGAATATATATGATTTTCATCAAGAATTGATGCGCTGGCGGTATGTGCCGTACCTTCTAACCCAAGAGCAAGCATTTGAATGTGTATGCTGGTTTTTTATTTAATTATATCAGGCTCTTCTGAATGTGAACATTGCGTATACAGTAGCTATGAATAACAGCCCTGCCCCTATTGAGCCATAAGCAATTGTTTTCAGCCTGTCTTTTACCGTTCTGGTTGCTACAGACCCTGCAAAAACGAGGGATGCTATTACAGATGAAGTTGTGCTGAGGCGGTACAGGATAGTATATGTGTTAATTTTGCCCAGCAAGTGGTATCCTATCAGGTTGATTATTGCAGGAATGGCTCCCCTGTGGTAAAAAACTTCCATGAAAATCGTTCCCTTTAATATTATTAACGCTAAAAATACAAGTGGAAGTGTATAGGTAAAAATCTGTTCTATGCGGTAGAACTTGTTTGCCTTCCTCAATGTTCCATTTCTAAGGCTCTTGAAAAAGGTTCTCCACCCTGTTCTTGACCATCTTATATTTTGCTTCATGTATGCTTTTATATTTTCTTTTGGCAGAGTTGTAACCTTTGCCTCGAATGATTTTGTTGCGATGTACCCCTTTCCAATAATATAAGCGGTAAGATCGGCATCATCTCCACCGCCATAATACGGTATTTCGCCATTAATCTTAAAATCGTAAAACTCTGGTGATGTTATATAGTCCTTGATTACGCTCATTCTGTATGATCCAAAACCACCGTCTATCAGCATCACGCTGCCAAAGTGCTTCATTGAACTCTGGATGACTTCCTTTGACCTCTCAATAAACTGGGAAGCATAAGACGTTAAATTTCCGCCAGCTGTATCGAATGTTATGTTTCCCCCAACACCAGCAACCTTTGGGGAATATTCCTGAAGCACGTTTTTTATTGCATCCGGTTCGGGGATCATGTCACCGTCCATGAAAATGACAATTTCCGTATTTACACGGGATACACCCAGTGCCATGGCCTTTCTTTTTCCGGCATGCACACCTGTCGTCAGAAAAGAAACGTTCTCCTCCTCACACAGAGACATATATGGTTCTGTGGCCCCGTCTCCGACAACAATTATCTCCTTTACCTGGTTTCTAACTGACCTGATTGCCCTTCTGAGGTGGTCAACAGATTCATTATAAACTGTAATTATTATGGTCGCATTCTGGGAACCTAACCCGTCTGAAGCCTGAACTTCAGTAATCTTGCGCCTGGAAAGGTAAGAATTTAAAAGATAATACGTTACTGAAAGAACGGATGAAAGCACCGTTATGATAATAAAGAGAAGGATCTCGATTCTCATTTAAGTCTTCTATATTGTATTGCAACGTACACTAATAAGTTAGTGGTACATTAAATTAGTATATTACCCGGGTTGGGAATGCATTCATGGTGAATCAGTTGATTAATGGTTCCTTTTCCCTTACAAAAGTCCCATTTCTAAGATCACTTAATGCTTCATTTAACTGGCCTTTTGTATTCATGACGACCGGGCCATACCACTCAATATGTTCATTTGTTGGATTGCCTGCGATGAGCACAACATCACTTTCCCTTGTTCTTCCTTTGACCTCTATATACTCCCCGTTTTTGGCAAATATGAATGCTTTCTTCTCAGCCATCTCAGTTTCATTGTTGATTTTTAGATTTCCGGAAAAGTTGAACATTATGGCCCTTTTCCTGTCCAGATTGCTAAGTTCGAGTTTGTCCCCTTCTTTCAGTTTTATATGGAAATAATGCAGATCCAGCCCATATTTAGATCCAAACGGGCCCTTTGCGTCTCCAATCTCACCTGCAAATACCCTCACAGTTGATCCCATGTCTGTTTTGTATTCTGGAATATCGGTTGATTTGTAATAGGAATACTCAGGAGTTTTCATCTTCCTTTCTGCAGGCGTATTAACCCAGAGCTGCAATCCCAGCACCGTTGAATCTATATTTTTAAAATCCTTATTTTCCGGTTCCAGATGCGACGGCATTTCCTCGTGAAATATTCCACTGCCGGAACTCATGTCCTGGAAATCTCCAGGATAAATGGTGCCCTTGTTTCCATTGCTATCCTCATGATCAGTCTTTCCCCTGGCCTGGTACGTGATTGTCTCTATTCCCCTGTGTGGATGCCATGGAAACCCTTTCTCATATTCTGCCGGAATAGATGAACCAAAGTAGTCCAGCAGTAAGAAAGGATCTGTGTATTCAAATGTGGATGGCCCGCCAAAAACTCTCAGAAGCTTCACTCCAGCACCATCTATGCTGTAGTGGCCACTCATTTCTGCCTCGATGTTTTTTGTCCTGATATTCACATCCAAGAAATTACAGAAATGGAATAAATATTTACATTTTGTTTTACTTTTGTAATCTAATAACAAAAAATAAACTTATTACCTTGCATTTTTCCTGAAGATTGATTCCAGGATCTTCTTTTCAGCGTTTCTTATGTGGTACAATGTTGTTACCTTTGAAGCACCGTTTCCGGAAGATATCTCTCCAAGCCCATTCTTTCTCGGCCATTCATAATACCCTGAATAAATTGCAACTTTCAAGGTGTCAATTTCCCTGTCCGTAAGCCCATAAAGGGATGGGGATGCGTACTGCAACTGATTCTCTGCTATCACTTGCGCCACTGATACCTTTTCCATTATCTGGCTTTCAACCACATTTTTATTTCCAACCCTCTCGATTATTTCCTCAAGGTCTTTTTTATCCTTTGAAACCAGCCTGAAGTTTTCAACGCCATTTCTTGCTATAATAGGGAAGAGCGCGAAAACATCCCTGCTCCTTATAGCTTTCAGGATTCCATGGCCAATTTTATAGGAATCAACGAACATGTTTCCTTTGTATACAGAACTTTCGTAACTTTTAAAGTCAGCCTTGAGTGCAGAAATCACCTCCTCATATTCCCTGTTGACACCAGTTAGAATCACATGGTTAAGATCTCCTTTGATAATTTTTGCATTTTGAATCAATAGTGATTCTGGACTATACCCGCTTGCATTGGCTATGCTACATTTGCTTCCAACTCCGAATTCCAGATAATACAATAAACTGCAGATGAAGTGAAATGTCTTAAGTTTTTTGTATGTGACCAGTGCCTATTAATAGTATGAACGTATTTTTTTGCTGTGAATTCATCAAAAACTGCCGCAGAGAAAATTTTTTCTGAAAAGTCCGGGCAGGATGCCCGAAGGGGAGATTACGTCTGGGCAGTTCCCGATTTAATTTATATGCACGACATACTTGGGCCTTCTTCCATCAAGTCCTTGAACAAAATATCAGGGGGAAAAACCAGGTATCCCGGAAAAGTTGTTGTTGTAAACGATCATATTTACCCGCCAAAAGATGTTGAAAGTGCGCATAATATCAAAATGCTTGGTGAAAGCGCCGGAGAAGAAAAATGGGAAACCATCCCGTTTGGAGAGGGCATAGAACATACGCTTCTTATTGAGAATGGAACAATAAGGCCAGGCATGCTTGCTGCCGGGACAGATTCGCATACTGTGACAGCAGGTGCTGCGGGTGCCATGGGTGTTGGCCTGGGATCTACGGACATAGCCTTCCTCCTTGCTTTGGGAAAGTTGTGGTTTAAAGTGCCTGAAACAATACTGTTCAGGGTAGAGGGAACAAAGGGCAAATATATCACCGGAAAGGACATCATCCTGAAAGTTCTCAGAGACATAGGAGTGAATGGTGCAAATTATGCCTCCATGGAATTTCACATTGAAAAAGGATTGAAGTTTAACATGGATGATGATCTTTCCATTGCAAATATGACAGTGGAAGCGGGTGCAAAAACCTGCATAGTAAAGAATGAAAACCTGGCTTCCAATAGAGAATTTCCCCAAAGCGATGAAGGCTCTGAATTTACTGAAAGAATCATGGATATTTCAAATTTAGAACCCCAGATTGCGAAGCCATATTCTCCCGGAAATGTATCAGACGCAAAGGCAGTGGAGGGGATCAAAGTTGATCAGGTGTATATTGGAAACTGTTCAAACGGTACCATTAGCGACTTAAGGGAAGCAGCATCCATATTGAAGGGAGAACACGTTAAAAACGGGGTTAAATTGATAGTTATACCCGCTACCAGAAATATTTATAAACAGGCAATTAAGGAAGGGCTGATTGGCACTTTCCTGGACGCAGGCGCAACTGTTGGCCCGTCAACATGCGGAGCCTGTGCAGGATTGCACATGGGCGTGCTGGCTGAAAACGAGACCTGCATAACCAATATAAACAGGAATTTCATGGGCAGGATGGGGCATCCCTCGAGCAGGGTGTACCTTGCAAATTCATATGTCGCAGCTGCAAGTGCCATAGAAGGTTTCATAAAAGTCCCGGGTGATTGAAATGCCGAGAATATTTTTGCTGGGAGATAACATTGACACCGACAATATTGCCCCAGGCGGCTTTCTCCATTTGCCCATTGAAAGACAGGTAGAGCATTGCCTGGAATCCGTTATAAACGGTTTCTCCAGTATGGTTTCCAAAGGGGACATAATAATTGCAGGAGACAACTTCGGCACAGGATCATCAAGGGAACAGGCGCCTGTCCTGCTCAAGATGATTGGCATCCAGGCAGTTTTTGCAACAAGCTTCTCCAGGCTTTTTTTCAGGAATTCCATAAATGTTGGGCTTTATCCTGGAACTTATTTCGGAACTAATCCATTCACCCAGGGAGACACCGTAAATATTGATTTTAGCGAAAACAGGATATACAATGCACGGGCAACATTGAAATTTAATCCGCCAGCTGGCATTCTGAGGGAGATACTTGACATTGGCGGTGCGATAAATTATGCAAAAGAGTTGATAAGCAAAATGGAAAATGATGGGCAAGAATAATATTCTAAATAAAATGATTTTTTTTTGAATAACTGCAAATGGCTTTATTTCAATATTTTGAAAAATTCTTCAAAGCCTATTTGCTTGAAATTGTTTTTATATCTGTATCATTAAAACCAAGGCTGGAAAGCACTTCAGCAGTATTCTCGCCCAGTTCAGGAACAGACTCATTCCTTTTCCCTGAAACAGGAGTAGCCGGAAGGAGCATTTCCTTTCCTTTAAAAGTGACAGGATTCATGTAGTTCAGTGAATCCTGATCGTTCAATAGCTCCCATGGTTTCCTCAGGTACGAATAGACTATCTGGTTCTTGTCCAGCATGGACTCAAGCACACCTGATTCAAGCCTTGATATTCTTTCTGACAAATACGGTATAAGTGTTTGCCGATTGGCATATCTCTCGCTGTTTGCCTGGTATCTGCTGAATATTTCCCCATCAATATTGAAAACTGTGCAGAACTTCTTCCACTGTTCGTCTGTGGTGACAGCTATGAAGATTTTCTTTTTGTCCAGTGTCTCAAAGAAGTCATATATGCCCCATGCAAACCCTGCTTCATTGATTGGAAGCATTTCCCTGCGGTTTATCTGGAACGTGGAAATGTGCTGGCCTATCATGAACATGGCGTTTGAAAACAGTGACGATTCAACTGCCTTTCCCTTTCCTGTCCTTTCCCTTTCAAGAATAGAGTCATATATCCCTATTACTGCCATTGAAGCAGAAAACATATCTACAAGTGATGCGCCAACCCTCATTGGCCTGTTGTTCAGCCCATTCATATAAGCTATCCCTGAATCAATCTCTATGGGATAATCAAGTGATCTTCTGCCTTCCTTTGTTCCCCTTCCATATCCCCTGATTGATACATATATCAGCCCCGGGTTGCTTTCCTTTAATTTCTCATAGTCCAGTCCAAGCCCACTTAAAAAATCACTGCTGAAGTTGTCGATTACTATGTCAGCACTGTTGATCAATCTCCTGAGTGCTTCCCTTCCCTCAGGAACTTTTACGTTTATCACTACACTTTTCTTGTTCCTGTTATAATATGGAAATGAACCTGCACTTTCTCCCGTCAGGTTCCTTGCAATATCACCAGCACCCGGGCGCTCCACTTTTATTACTTCAAACCCCATTTCCGAGAGAATTAATCCTGCCGTTGGCCCCGCCACAATATGCCCTAATTCTATTACTCTGTACATAGTTCTTCAGCCTCCCTGGCAATTTCATCAGCACCAATTACCCTGCCCTCAGAAGCCGATAGGTCCTTTACCCTTTCCATAAGGGTGGAAAGGTTTTCCTTCGACAGATTGACATGCTTTGCTTCCAGGATTTTTTTAAGCATGGATTTTCCTGTGTAAACGTTTACTGAAAAGTCCTGCCCTTCAAAAACATCAGAAAAGGCTGCGTGTGTTCCTGCAGTGTGAATGTATGTGTTCCTGCCTATGTTTGGCAGATTTTTTCCAAAGAAGGATTCCCCTGCTTTTTTCAGGACAATGCCTAAAAACTCTATAGACAGGTTGTCTATCCTGTCAAGATTCAGGTTTGAGTGCCTGCCGGTTGTTTCCATATACCTTGCCATAACCCCTGTGTCTGTAATTCCGTTCCTTTCACCGAGACCGAGAAAAGTGGTGTCCACTGAGTCTGCCCCTGCTTCCATCCCTGCTATTGCATTGGCAACTGATAAGCCAAGATCGTTATGGCAGTGTATCTCTATGCTTGAATTTGAAATTTTCTTTGATTCCCTTACGACCCTCTCCATTATTTTTGGAGTGGCTTTTCCCATTGTGTCCGGAAGCTGAATTGTATCAACTCCTAATTCTGATAGCCGGGAAACAATTTTCATCAATTGGCCTGTACTGTACTGCGTTATGTCTACGACTGCAATTTCAACCTTTTTTCCCAGCGAAACAGCATATTTCACATTGCTGTAAATCTCCTCAATAGAATCGTATTTAAAGGGAAAATGCAAAGAGATGTTAGCACCGGTTGAGTAAATTAAATCGATGTCCTGCTTTATTGCCCTCCCGAGGCCAAATACTTCCTTGAAATAACCTTTTTTCGCCACTTCAGAAGCAACAACAGCCTCAGATTTGTGGGCTGGAGGATAAGAAATTAGAATTTTTGAGATCCCGCATTCTGATATTTTTTTTGCAAGATCCACTTTTTCTGCAGTGCTGAAACTTATTCCCGGAGCCTGCATACCTTCCCTTAATGAGTCATCAGAGATCATGAATGTTCAATTAAAAATATTTACTTAAACCAATACCCTAACACATTAGAACAAAAATTAGAATCTGAAAATGAAAAAAAAATTATTGGAGATTAAAAATTTATTTTGCTATGGCTTCAACAAACTTGTTAGTACTCTTCGGCCCCATGAGTATCAGGACGAGAGAACAGATTATAACAAGCACCCATACAAATGCAAATATC
Organism: Thermoplasmata archaeon; assembly: GCA_021817255.1. Taxonomy (GTDB): domain Archaea; phylum Thermoplasmatota; class Thermoplasmata; order Thermoplasmatales; family Thermoplasmataceae; genus Cuniculiplasma. The sequence continues at coordinate 30,262 of JAKAVO010000013.1, read as the reverse complement.
CCCGGTGCATTTTTTCCACCAATAAAGAATGCTATGAACAACACCAGTATTGTTGTTGAAATCCTGCTTATGGAATAGACAAAGCCGGCAGCTGTTGTTCTTATTCTTGTTGGAAATATTTCTGCGTTGTATTGATGCATAAAGTTCGAGAAATTCCAGAGCATGAAAGATGTAAGGAACCCAAATACTATAACTTCATCCAGTCCGTGAATTACAGCAAAGCATGTTCCGAATACTCCTCCCAGTATGGCAAACAATATAATTCCCCACTTTCTTTCGACTTTATCAATGATGAATATGTTGAACACGCTCCCTACGAGGAAACCTGAGAATATTACTGCTGCTGCTCCCAATGGATCACTTGTAGGATAGGATACGGAAACGAGCCCTGGGGCAAATACTACGAACCCATAAAATATTCCTGACTGGAAGAACATGAATATGGCCATCATTATTGTCGTGTTCCTTACATCAGGAGCAAATATCTCCTTATATTCTGATACGTGAACAGGTGCTTCAATCGTGTCAGTTACTGGAGGAAGTTCTTTTAATTTCCTTTCCTTCTTTACCTCTGATTCTATTTGATCCATTTCCTTTTTGGCTTCATCCATTTTGCCGTGCGTTGATAGCCATCTTGGAGATTCTTTGAGCCTGAATCTTACTATCCAGACCACTATTCCTGCTGAACCCATAAACCATAGTGGGATCCTGAAGGAGTAGTATCCAAGGCCTGCTGTCAGCGATGCAATGTAAATTACCAAAGGTGCTGATGTGACTGCAATCGTGTAAATTAGAGCGAGCCAGGCACCTCTTGTTTTCTTGACGAAAATTTCCGTACCGTAACTATCTACCAGTGGAAATTCACCACCTACACCTATACCGCCTACGAACACAAAGACTGCAACCAGTTGCCACGAGTTCATGAAACCGGCAATTATCATTCCGAGACCAAAAATCAGCTGATTATAAAGAAATACAGCTCTTCGTCCCCTGACATCCGCCAGCCTTCCAAAAAACATGGAACCCACGAACTCTCCAACGAAGAAGAAAGCGGGAAGCGCGTATGTTGCCAGTACGGATGTGTTTGATATCGCAAAATATGTTGCGACCAACCCAAGTATTGCTCCGTTTCCTAGCAGCATTAAACTCTCTGCCCATTCTCCACTTGTCAGCATCAAAGCAAATTTTACATGAAATCTGCTATATGGCAGTCTTTCTAGCCTTCCAGCTATATTATTATCTGGATTCGAGTTATTCTCTACCATGGTAATATTAACTTCACAACAATATATATATTGAGATTATAACAGGTTAAGGGGTTTCATTTTTTCAGGTTATTGCTTATCATATAAATAATGAGGGATAGGCAAAATATTTCATCATTCCAGGCTTTGCTGAAATATATTTCCTAATGTTAAATGGCAAATAATCACATTGCCGTAATATATGAAACAAATCTGCAGATTTCCCTATGATTGTCATGATCCGGAAGTGAAACTTTTTTCCCTGATGCCATAAAAAACAACTCCTTCCTCGGCCGCAATTGAATTGGAAGGCAAAGTTTCAACCAGTGCATAGGCTAAATTGTTTGTTTCAGTGAGTCTGAATTATACTTGATTAAAGATATGATCCTTAAAACGGGATGAACGAACTTAGAGTATGGAGCCAGCAAGAAAACAACAGCTATTAGAGCATCATGCATTAGAAAATTCCAGTTGAACCACGCTGTTCCTGTGGAAATAGGAACCAGAACACCTGTTATGCCGGCAAGAAACAACAGGATTGTGAATGGATAATCCATTGAAGATTGCTTTTGGCTCCTCGATCCAACCCTTTCTTTCATATGCAAATAAATGAGTGCAGCAGTGCCAGTGGAAACTGCCAGAGATCCAAGAAGATAGGCGAGTCCGGCTAAACCGAAAATATCCGGATAAAAAGAGATTGAGACCAGTGCATCTATAAAACCAAACATAACCAGGGAATGTGCAGACATGCGAAAGTATCTATTTCTTTCCTCAGGAACCTTGCAGCCTGTTCCACCACCGCGGAAGTTTGTATGAAAAATAGCATCATATGCGCCTTTTGCTAAACCTGAACCGGAAAAATGGGTTCCTCCGTTGATCTCTGACCAGTAAGAAATGCCCTCCCAGGACCATATTCCTATTGTATAAACATATACAAGCATAGTGATCGGTTTGTATGTTGAGGCTGGAATGACTGTAGTCATTGGCAAAGTTGAGAATTTGCCTGCCCCAAATACCAGTGAAGCGTAAAGCATGGCCACAGCGATTGCGGCAGATGAGGCAAGAATTGTAGCCAGAGCAGGTTTTTCTATTACAAACTTCAGGAATTTTGGCCTTACATACGAAGTGTATGTTTCCATCCTCACCTCACCCATGGCTTTCGGTATATTGAGCTTGAATTCGTGATCCGGTTCATTGTATGGGCATGCATAATAGCAATCCCTGCAGTCATGGCACAGGTTGGCCAGGTGCTTGATGTAACCTGAATCAAGGACTGGCTTGAATTCTATTGCGTTCCAGACAGCACAATATCCTTCGCAATAACGGCATGCATTACAGATTGACATCTGCCTTGCTGCTTCTGAAACTATTGGATTTTCATCAGTCATTTTCCCATCCCCCTGCGAGCCTTCCAAGTGTTGTCCCTATGGTCAGGCCAAAACCTGCGAGATATCCTGACCTCAATACATTGCCTGAAGCAATTTCCCCGGCTGCAAAACCATTTTCAAGTTCCCCGTCTTTCAACACAATCCTTCCAGTTTTATTGATCCTAACTCCCTGATAAGTGAATGTAAGCCCCGGTGATAGAGGATAGGCATGATATGGTGGAGTGTCTATAGGAAGAGCCCAGTGGGATTTTGGAACCGGCAAACCATTATTTGACCAGTTGAATGCGTCTTCACCGCTTTTAGTGATGCCATTGTTGAAATCAGAAATCAACCGGGCTGTTTTATCAGCATTCAGCCCTATCTTTCCAGCCAGATCTTCAATGGAATTTGCATCTATGGAAGGATATGCCGTAGGCATGAATTTTCCGGTTGCTTTGCTGTCAACAATCACATAGGCCATCTGTCCTTCCTGATCTGCAACCAGCCTACCCCATATTGCGTATCTTTTAGGCCAGATGTCCTGGCCTTCGTCATAGAACCTCTCACAATTCTTGTTAACCACAATCCCCCATGGAATGGCATCAATTCTGCTGACGATCCCCGCATCATATTCAGGGCTCCTGGAGTCAACTGCAACCATGTGCCCTGCCTTCTCCACTCCGCACATCAACGCATTGCTGCCCATAAGGGATCTTAGAGGAATGCCGGTGTTGAATCTGGATCCCCTCACCTTGATATTTCTTGACTTCTCGCCCCAAAATTGTGAAAGCCATTCCTTATTTCCCTCATAACCCCCTGAAGCGAAAATGTATTTGTCAGCGCTGATTTCCTGTTCTTTCCCGTCAAGAAATGCTGTGATGCTGTTTACCCTGCAATCAGATATATTTATTGATGAGGCAGGCGCATCATAAAAAACCCTTACTCCCAACTTCTGGATCAACTTATAATAAGTGTCGACTAAAACCCTGCCACCTCCCATAAAGAATGCATTGGTCCTTGACAGATTCAGGGTTCCCCTTATTTCCTTCTTGAAGGTTATGCTATGCTCATGCATCCATTGTGCCATCTCCTGCGATCTGCCGATCACAAGCTCTGCCACTTCGGGATTGTCAAAACTTCCCGATACGCCAATCAGGTCGTCCCTCAATTCTTCTTTCGGATAGCTTCCGGATGTGAATTCATCTTCTTCATGGGCGTATCTTATATCTCTGGTATACCTGGAATTTCCCCCTCTCGAATGAAGCGGGGAAGCTTCCAGCAGGATTACCGCATTTCCACGTTCAGCTGATTCAATGGCGCTGCTAAGGGCAGCATTCCCTCCCCCTACGACTATGACTTTGCTTCCCATTCAATGAATTGGTTAGGCTTCTATTATTTTTAATGTTTTTGAGGCATGGATGATATCAGCTTATGGCTGGCAGATGGCTTTATTGCCGGTAAAATCTTCCTTGAGGCACCTATTGTTCTGTGGCTGGGTAAGAAACCATTGCTGTTTGAAGAAGTGTTATTCTGATATGTATGATGCTTTCCCTGCATATTGCTTCTATATTTTTTTGTGAAATAAACAGACAAATTAACTATGCGAAATGACACTTAAATTTCTAATTGATAAATTTATAAGCCATTTTAGTATTTCCCATAGTATAGTAAAGGAGGATTAATTAAATGGCTGGAGGAAATTCGTTAGCAATCATTGCTGACAAAAAAACTGGAAAAACATACAAGAGAGAGATTAAGCCTGAGAACCTTAGTCTGCTGAATGGAAGAAAGGTTGGAGAAGAAATTGATGGAATATTTTTCGAAATGCCGGGCTATAAACTGAAAATAACCGGTGGCTCATCCATAGATGGATTCCCGATGAAACCTGACCTTTTTATTCAGGGGAAAAAGAGGATACTTGTTACATATACCAAGGGTGACAGGGGAAAAAGAGGGCTGAGGGAAAGAGTTACATTCAGGGGGGCAATTGTTGGACCTGACATTTCTCAGTTAAATTTCATAGTGACCCAATATGGGCCGGATCCACTGGAAAAACCTGAGGCACCTAAAGAATGAGCAGTAAGTTGCCACAGCCTGTGGTAAATATAGGCATGGTGGGCCATGTTGACCATGGCAAAAGTACGCTGACCAGAGCCCTTACTGGGAAAAAGACAGACATACACTCTGAAGAGATTAAAAGGGGCATCTCAATAAAGTTAGGATATGCGGATACTCCAGTTTATGCCTGTGAAGACAACGGGAAGGTTTATTCCAATAAACCTGTTGATAAAAACTGCAAGCTTGAAAGGGTCATATCATTTGTGGATGCACCCGGGCATGAAACCCTGATGGCAACAATGCTTTCAGGCTCTTCAATTATGGACGGGGCTCTTCTTGTCATTGCAGCCAACGAAAAATGCCCACAACCCCAGACGAGAGAGCATCTTACTGCGCTTGAGATAATGGGAATAAAAAACATCATAATTATTCAAAATAAAATCGACCTGGTAACAAAAGAAAGGGCACTTGAAAATTATAAGGAAATAAAGGATTTTGTTAAAGGAAGCGTTGCTGAAAATGCTCCTGTCATTCCGGTAAGTGCATATCATAACAAGAATATAGACAAGGTTTTTGAAGCAATAGAAGAATTCATTCCGACGCCAAAGAAAAGCAAAGAGCTTGATCCATTAATGTATGTTGCAAGGTCATTCGATATTAACAAGCCAGGGCTTGTGCCATCTGAACTTAAAGGCGGGGTGCTTGGAGGGTCTCTTGTCCAGGGGATCTTGAAAGTGGGGGATGAAATAGAAATAGCACCTGGAATCCAGCAAACCAAGGGAAACAAAACAATATGGGAAAACGTTTTTTCTGAAGTTTCATCACTGATGTCTGGTTCAAGTTCCTATGAAGAGATAGTCCCGGGAGGCCTCTCTGCAGTTGGCACATACCTTGATCCGTTCCTGACCAAGAATGACTCGCTTACAGGCAGAATACTTGGCAAAGCTGGCAAAGTCCCTGCGGTTGCAACCTTTATAGTGGCAGATTCCCACTTGCTGAACAGGGTTGTTGGTTTTGATGAAGAAATGAAAGTTGAGCCGATAAGAACAAGGGAAAGCGTTATGCTTACATTTGGAACTTCAAACACTATTGGAATGATCTCAAATGCAAGAGACGAGGAAATTGAAATAATGCTGAGGTACCCGGTTGCAGTGCAGCAGGGTGAGAGAATCTCCATAGGCAGAAGGATATCGAACCGGTGGAGGCTCATAGGCTATGGTTCAGTAAAATCCTTCTCATAACTGCAATTATTGCGTAAAAAGCACACTCCGCATTCTGGCCTGGCTTTACAGATGCTCTTGCTTATTTCCACTATTTCTCCATGAAAATTATTCAAATCTTCAAGGCTCATGCTATTCTCAATTTCCTTTCCAAGCCTATGTGCTTCTTTCATGCCCGGCTTAATTATTCCAATCCTGGAGAAGAGCCTTTCAGTGTACTTGTCTACAACAAAAACATTTCTTTTGAAGGCATATAACATAATATCCTGCATGGTTTCTTTTCCAACACCTTTTATTTTTATGAGGAAAGCTTCAATATCTTTGTCACTCATCTTTTCCAGCCTGCTTATGCCACCCTCTTTTCTTATCTGAGTGCATATCTCCTTGAGATAAACTGATTTCTGGTTGAAAAAACCTGCAGGCTTAATGTATTTTTTAATTTCTTCAACGGGCAAAGATGCAATTGCATCTATGCTGTCTAATTTTGCTTTAGAAAGGTTGTTCATAGCAAGCCTGACATTATTCCATGAAGTGTTTTGAGTCAGTATTGCACCAAGTATCACCTGGTCAACCGTTTCTGCAGGCCACCAGTGCAGCTCTCCATACTCCTGCTTCAATAATTTATGCAACTCAAAGTAGTCCAATGAAACATAATCAACTCATCATAAGTAAGTTTATTCAATGCCATGTGCGTTTGTTTTAACCAGAATGACCGCTGTTGTGTGCGATTTGTGACAAAATGTCATGGTTTTGACAGAAAGATTTCAGAAATAAACTAAATATGTTGATTTTTTATTTTTATTAAAATAATGATATATCCCCACTTAGTGTTATTTGCTAGGTTTACTAAAAAAAGAATAAAAATATTTTAATACTTGTATGTGTATTAAGTATTGGTTAAAATGGTAGGCATAAGTGAATTGTCTAAGGAAGTGTCTAAAAAGACTGGACAGACACAGAAAGTTGCCAGAGAGGTCATAAAAGTCTTTCTGGATGAGGTAGTAAGCGAGGCCAACAAGAAGCAGAAAATAAACCTGGCTGGTTTTGGAATTTTCGAAAGAAAAACACAGAAGCCAAGGGTCGCTAAAAACCCGCAGACCAGAAAGGAAATAAAGGTCCCCCAGAAGGAGAAGTTTGTTTTCAGGCCCTCAAGCAAGATAAAATACAAAAACTAAACACAATTTTTTAATTTAAATTTTTGAAAATCTTTTTTTCCTTTCTTTTGAGTCGAATCCAGTTGCTTCTAGCAGGAAGTTATTGAAAATCTTGATTGAATTCATTGGTTCTCCATATGATTCATCTGTTTCAGTCCCTATGAATAGATTTTTCTTTCCACACTGTACCTCAACTTTTTTCAGCCCGGGAAGCGTGAATGTTACCATGTCCCCTTCAACCTTCCCATCTTTTGAAAATTTGTTTGCCTTTTCAAGTATTGCGCCCACATCAGTTTTATTTCCTTTTTTTACCGGATATTCCCTCATTTTTCCTTACCTCTTTCTTTTTTTCTCTGCAAATGCCTTGCAAAGTTTCTAGCGTATATTACCTCCATATACTGGGCATCATGCTCAAGCAGCGGAGAACTGGATATAAGTGTAAGATCGTCCTGGTAGTCCATCAAAACCTCTGACATTGTTTCAAACTTCAGGTCCCCGTGCTTGATAGCAGTAAGTTTTGTCTCTGTTGAACCGGAGTAGTCAACACCGGCAAACTCAACATATAAATCATTCTTGCAGTATTGCTTGAACTTGTTGATTACTTCTATGAAATTCTTTGCCTGGATCAGGCTTCCGTTTGTCCTTGCATGGTAATGGGGCATGTTCAGTATGGGCTCTACAGAAGGAACTTTTTTTGCTATAGAAAACAGGTCCTCTGCGGATCCAAATATTTCAGGCTTTCCCGATGTTTCCACGCCTATATAAGGAAACCCGCGCTCCCTGCCCATTTCCTTGTCAATTGCTGAATAAATTTCAATTGCCTTCTTTAGGCTCCCCTTTTTTGTTTCATTGTAAAAGCCTGTGTGGGTCACAACACGCCTTGCATTCATTGCTTTGCCAATTATTAAAGACCACTTGAGATGGTTGATTGATCTTTCTGAAATATCTTCATCGTTGGAAAGCGCTTTGGTAGTAAGCATATCCATGTAATAAGGGCTATGCAATGAAAGAAGGACGTCAAGCTCCTTTGCAAGGTCTCCCCCGAGCTTCAGGTCATCATAGTTTTTCGCCATATTCCAGAACAGTTCCTCAACGATGTCGTCTTCCTGGATCACAGTGTCCGTTCCAATGCTTGAGTATATGCCCTCTTCATTTGGCCTCAGCACATCTATTATGATCGAATTCTCATTGTCTTTTGGCAGCATCCCAGCATATTCAATACCCTGGTTCTCCTGGACATTGACTCTAAGAAGCTGTACCTCAAGTGCCTTCAGCCCTAGCTTATAAATCTCTTCAACTGAATCAACAAAGGTTCTACCCTTGCTGGTAAGGGGGATACCAGCGATACCATATCTTATCATAAACTCTAGCATATAGATTACAATGATTTATTAGTTTTTATTTTCCTCTGCAAAAGCAACCTCTTGAAAAATGGCATCTTTAAGCTCGATAATACATGGTTTTCCGGCACTATTATTTCAATATATTCAAAAAAATGCAATTTGCCCACTAGTCTTTAGAATAAATTAAATATTAACATGCAATCAATTCTACATGGAAGTAGATTGGTGTAAAATAAATATTAGCCATTTTCTACCCATAATTAACAGAGGTGTACTTGATGAATGTAGATCCAAATATCACAAAATATCTGATAAAAGCAAAAGTCTATGCCGATGGGGTGGTTGAAAAACCCGATGTTGTCGGGGCTATTTTTGGCCAGACGGAAGGACTGTTAGGTGAAGAGCTAGATCTTAGGGACCTCCAGAAAGGAGGCAAAATAGGAAGAATAGAGGTTGAGATAGACAGCAAAAAAGGAAGGACTGAAGGGTTCGCGTTGATACCATCAGGCCTTGATCAGGTTGAAAGCTCAATTCTTGCTGCTTCACTTGAAACCATTGACAGGATAGGGCCATGCAAGGCAAAGGTTGAAATTGAAAGCGTTGAAGATGTAAGGCAGGAAAGAAGAAAGAAAATAGTAGAAAGGGCAGAGCAGCTATACAAGAAAATGAGCGATTCCGGAAAGACAGTCAGTGAAAGCATAATTTCTACCGTCAGGGAAGAGGTTGAAAGGGGAGAGATAATTTCCTATGGTGAAGAGAAACTGCCTGCGGGGCCAGCAATCAGGGATTCAGATTCAATAATTGTTGTCGAAGGAAGAAACGATGTGCTGAACCTTCTGAAATATGGAATCAAGAACACCATAGCTGTGCAGGGAACGAATATACCAAGAGCAGTCCAGAAAATTTCCACTGAGAGGACAGTGACAGTATTCCTTGACGGAGACCGTGGAGGGGATCTGATACTGAAGGAAATGCTCCAGGTTGCAGAAGTGGACTTTGTAGCAAGGGCACCTCCGGGAACTGAAGTCGAGGAGTTAAGCTACAAGCAGATAGTAAAAGCCTTGAGGTACAAAACCCCAACAGAGCAATATCTTGCGATGAGGGGAATGAATGACGAACTGAAGAACCTCAGTGAGAAGAATGAAAGGGAAACGAGCGGGGAAGTTCAGGAACCGGAGCATGTGAAAACAGAGCCAAAAACACATGAGCACGAGAGGCACGAACAGAAAAGGAATGAACAGCGGGATCATGACAATGAACCAAAGCACGAAAAGCACGAACACCGCCAGAAAGAAGTTCAGGTTGCAGAGGAAAAGAAAGAGCGCCAGAAGGAACCGGAAGAGAACAAGAGAGGAAATAAATTTTCCATCATGGATCCAAACAGCGTCAGAAGGAGGATAACTGAATTGCTTGAAAGGAAGGAGACCCAGATAGTCAATGAAAAAGGAGAACCAATGGAAAGTTTCAAGCTTGCCGAAGCACCAGAAAAAATTACAGAAATGGAAAGTGTTGAGTATGTCCTCACTGGTGGTGTGATTTCCCAGAGGCTTGTAGATATATGCCACACGAAAGGAGTCAAGATAATTTACGGAGCTAAAAGAGGCAACATTACCAAGAAACCCGAAAACATGAGGGTAATACCATTGGAAGAGGCGTGAATTTTGCCAAAAAGAAAAGTGAGCACTACAGAAGATGTAAAAATACCGTCCAATCCCCTGGACAGGGTAATTGGGCAGGATGATGCAGTAAGGATAGCGAGAGTCGCCGCAAAGCAGAGGAGAAACCTTTTGCTTGTTGGGCCACCCGGAATAGGGAAGTCAATGATAGCACAGGCAATGTCATTTTTAATTGCAGTTCCTGAGCATGAAGTAAGGGTTATCCATAATCTAATGTATCCGGAGAGGCCATACGTTGAAATTAAGAGCAGATCCCAGGTTGAACAGGAAAGCGATGAGATGAATGCTGCTGACGGGGCAATAATCAGCCCTGAAGATGTGCCGGCAGATGTATCGGAAAAACTCGGATACAGATGCCCATCCTGTGGCTATATTTCCATGTACACGGAAACGACCTGCCCAAGATGCGGGGAGTTAAAAAACAAGAATAATCCCCAGGGCCCGTTTGGAGACATGTTCAATGTGCTGGGTGCAGCACTTGGCGTCCAGAACAACATGGAAAGGGTCTCCTCAACCAGGAGGGTTGGTGAAAAGGAGGAGGTAATAATTTACGAACGCTTTAACGAAAAAATCAAGATTCTTGATGAAAAAGCGCTTGAAAGGAAGAAAAAAATGGAGAGAAAGAGCCCGAGCAAAGTTATTGTCCCCCTTAACAGGAATACATTCATCCTCGCGACTGGAGCAAGTGAAACTGAACTTCTTGGGGATGTGAGGCACGATCCATACGGTGGGCATCCACAGCTTGGCACGATGCCATATGAAAGAGTTATAGCTGGTTCCATTCACGAAGCATATGAGGGAGTTCTTTTCATTGATGAAATAACACATCTAGGAGAGCTCCAGAGATCTATACTGACGGCAATGCAGGAGAAAAAATTTCCAATTACTGGAAGGAATCCCCAGAGCGCAGGCGCCAGTGTAAGAGTTGATTCTGTGCCTACGGATTTCATCCTTGTTGGTGCATGCAACATCCAGGATTTGCCACAGATTTTGAGCCCGCTCAGATCAAGGATTGCGGGAAATGGGTATGAAGTGCTAATGGAAGTGTCTATGCAGGCAAATGAGAAAAATATAGAGAGGTATTTGCAGTTCATAGCCCAGGAAATCATCAGTGACGGAAAGATCCCGCATATGGAAATAGATGCTGCAATGATAATTGTTGAAGAGGGCAGGAGAAGGGCGAATATAATAGACCATAAGGAAAATGCACTCACTTTAAGGCTAAGGGAACTTGGAGGCCTGATCAGGGCTGCAGGGGATATTGCAATAAGCAAGGAGCACGAATACATAACGAAAGATGATGTGCTTGAAGCGCTCAAAATATATATGCCAGTAGAGGAGAAAATTAACAAGATCTACGGAAACATGGGAAATGCAATCTCCAGCGAGTCTACAGCATCCCAGAAGATGTCTGGATATTATGGTGGTTTCCACAATTACTATGTAGACCCCTCTTACCAGTAGGCTAACCATTTAATATTATATTTTTTAGTTGTGTGCATAATCTGCATAGAATCAGGATAGTTAATAAAGTTAATATAATCCCTGATCAGTGATTATATGTCGATAGCGCTTGGGGAGAAAGTCCCTGATTTTACCGTAAATACGTCGAAAGGCCCTATTACCATGTCTTCCTATAAAGGAAAGTGGGTTTTGCTCTTCTCCCATCCGGGAGATTTTACACCGGTGTGCACAACCGAGTTTATGGCATTTACAGAAAAGTTTGATGATTTCAAGAAACTCGGAGTTGACCTGGTTGGATTGAGCATTGACAGTGTATTCAGCCATATTGCATGGGTGAGGGATATTAAGGAGAAGTACGGAGTGGAGATACCATTCCCAATAATAGCCGATGTAAGCAAGGAAGTCGCAAATATTTTTAATATCATAAATCCCGCTGATGGGATGACCGTAAGGGGAATCTTCATAATTGATCCAAACCAGAAAGTAAGATGGATGGCATATTATCCCGCTGAAGTCGGGAGAAGCATCTCTGAGCTGATCAGGGTCATTAAGGCTTTGAAGTTCAACTGGGAAAGAAAACTTGCAACTCCGGCCAACTGGCAGGAAGGCGAACCGGGAGTTATGGGTGCACCGGGCACACTGGAAGAGAGCTATAACAGGGAGAAAGATGGCGCTGAGAGATGGTACCTTAAAAGAGTAAAATGACAGATTGTGCGATGTACAATCTCACATTTGATGGAACACATCCATCAACCATATGTGTTGAGATATCAAAATTAATACCTTCGCTTGAATCCATTTATGAAATGATCGGGACGGAGTATCTTTCAGAGTCACTTGCTGATTTTATTACTGAGTTCGCAAGAACAGATGAGATTATGCCTGAGGATCATACCCTGGGCTTTGTAATTGTCAACTCTAAAAAGAAGCATATTTCCCTGGCATTCAACGGGCTCCCGGAAAAATATGTGAAAAGCCTCAAGGAAATTGGATCCAAAATTGGAACCAAGGGATATGAAGTTGAATACGATCTGGAATGAAGCTTGAAAAACCCTTTTCAATCAATTTTTTCTAAATTCAATTTAAAGGTATCAGGAACCTGTGTTAAGAATCAAAAGTTTTAGAATTTTTCAATTTTTTTGAAGGTCCGAATTATATGAAAATAACAGATCCGGCGCAAGAAAAAATTTATTAGAAATGTTATATTTGTGACCCATGGAAAATGATGGCATTATAGCTGTTTCAACTAATTACATAAGTGGGTACAGGGTTACAAAAGTATTTGGCACTGTTTGGGGGCTTACAGTGAGAAGCAGGGGCATAGGAGGGAATGTAATGGCCGGGCTGAGGTCACTCAAAGGTGGAGAAATAACGGAATATATTAAATTGCTCAATGATGCCAGGAATATTGCCATGGAAAGACTGAGGCAGGAGGCAAAGGCCCTAGGTGCAAACGCAATACTTGATGTCAGGTTTGATTCATCGGATTTCGCACAGTTGATGACGGAGATTGTTGCCTATGGAACTGCGGTTGTTGTAGAACCAACTGGAAAACAGGGCGATATTGTGTCCCTTGCGTGATCAAACCGGGATAAAGCATCAACTATTGCGAATAGATCAAAGACTTAAATAATCAATTTACATTTACTATTATTATGATAGATTCACTATGGGAATGGCTCATAGTAGGCATTGTTATCCTTGCTTTATTCGGAAGTGCCAAAAAAATTCCAGATTTTGCCAGAAACCTAGGCAGGGCAACCGGTGAATTCAAGAGGGGGCAGACCGAAATACAGCAGGAGATAAAGAAGTCACTCCTGGAGCCAGAAAAAGAAAACGTGCCTGAAACAGAAAAAATGGTAGCCCTAGCGCAGTCCATGGGCATTGAAACCGCGGGAAAGGAGCCGAACCAGATTAAGAACGAGCTTTCAGAAAAGCTTAAAAGTGATAATTAATGGAAAATGGCCCGCTGAAGGTCATTACAAATAATATAGATGAATTACGTTTCAGGGTTATAAGAATTGTAATTCCAGTTCTTGTTTTTTTTAGTATATTTCTACTGTTCGATCTAAGGTTCTTTATCATTATTATTGGATCCAGGGCGGTCAGTTTTCCCTACATTTATCCATATCCATACGAAAACATGGGGGCACAGTTCCTTAAACTCATAATAGGCCATGTGATTGTTGAGCCATTTCTAATTATAGCAATCAAGCCAACAGATGGTGTTGTGGCAGATTTCTATTCCTGCCTGTTTTTATCCATCATAGTTACTTCCCCGAATATTTCTTACCAGATTGGGAGATTTATTGGGCCAGCGCTCAAGGCATCTGAAAAACACCTTATCAAGACTACAATGTACCCGGCACTTGCCTTATTCCTGGTGGGAGCACTGATTGGGTTTTATTTCGTGGCGCCACTTATGTTTAGAATTCTGTACTACTTCGATCTTGGCGTCGGTTCCCAGCCAACGATGAGCATTACTTCCTTTGTTTCCTTTTTCTTCATTTATGTCCTCTCCTTTGGGTTGTCCTTTGAGACGCCAGTGATAATGGTTGGATTGACTTACCTGTCAATAGTGCCCGCAAATTACTGGAGAAAAAACTGGAGGTATGCAATAGTCGCAGCACTTATCTTTGGCGTGATTTTCTCTCCCGGTGTAACCGGACTGACTATGCTTCTTCTTGCAATTCCAATAATCGCACTCTATTTTGTGGGAATTTATGCAGCAGAAAGGGTCGAGAAAAGGAAAAAGGCAGAAATACAGAAAGATTTAGGCGGCCCCAGTTAATTTTTTTCTAAAGCTTTCAAGATCCTTCAGCCTTATTAATTTGGTATTTGCCGTTTCTATGTAATGCGCATACGACTTTATTACTTCATTTGGCATGAATCTGGAACTCTTGATTCTCCTGAAAAAGCTGTTGTTGAGTGAAATTGCCATATCTTCTGCGTCTTTCAGGGTTCCCTGCCTGGATATAAAGCCATAATCAATAGCTTCATTGCAGCTGAAAATCTTTCCGGACGACAATTCCTTTAGTGAACTGCCGGAAAGGAAATTTCTAAAGCCCTCAGGTGGAACCATTATAGATGGGAATTCAAAGTTGATGTCAGGAAATCCGTAGGAACTGCCTTTTTCGCCCACGGAATAATCGCTGATCAATGCCAGTTCTAAACCTGCACCCAGTGTGTAGCCATTGCAGAATGATACAACCGGAGCCTCATAATTCCTGATGAGCTGAAGTATTCCGGACCCAAGCGTAATTACAGAAAGCAAAAAATCGTTGTCCTTGATCAGGTGGCAGGAGCAATCGTACCCTGTAGAGAAATTTTTTCCTGCAGATTTAATGACTACAGGTTTCAGTTTTTCTTCGGATGATATAGATGAAAGGTTCATGAACAACTGCTGCAGAACCTCCATGTCCATGCTGTTTTCCGGGAGGTTCCTGACAGTCAAAAAGTGTAGTTTATCGGTCTCTTCGTGAATGACCTTCTGGTTCAATACATTGTCAGGTTGTATCTCTCATCAACCTCCTCATATGTTTGCCTGCTTTCGATTCCAAGCACCCGGGATACTTTACTCATCACAGCTTCATATGGAGACTCCTGGTTCTTTTCTATATATGGCCATTCCTGCCCGATAATAAGCCTCTTTAATTTGCCACTGTATAGAAACTGGTATCCCACCTTTTTAAGTTCATGTATCTTCTCAGCAACTTCTTCTGCATTCTCAACCCCTTTGAAAACCTGTTCCACATTACCGTTCATTACAGATCACCACATCTTTTCCCGTTAAATTCCGGGAACCTTACATTATACCTGTCTGCGGCGTAATAAAGATGATAGGTAAAGTTTTCAATAAAGCCGTCCTTTTCTTCCATGCCATAGATGAAGTTAGACCTCATTGCCTCCTTCAGGGCATCTATGCCTGTTTTTCCCATGAGGAAATCTTCTATTGATTGCAATACCTTGAGATGGCTCCTAAGTTTTCCGTTTTTTGAAACGTTTACTGCACTATCCAGGTTTCTTATTTTCTTTTCGATAAGGTTCATTGCATCATCTATTTCCCCGGAGAGGACAGCAGAATCTATTATTTCCAGATCGTATAGAGGATTCATCAAACACCAACTCCCAGCCCTGCAACTATGCTGCTGATATAGGGATATCCATAAATAAGGAACGAAAGGGCTATTGACATGGCTGCACCTATTATAACCGGGATGAGAATGGGCCTGGAAAGGTTGAAATCTCTTTCTTCTGTGGCCGGCCTGAACATGACCACAATTATTTTCAGATAATAGAAAACAGATATTGCACTGTTGAGTATGCCAATAACTGCCAGATACCACAGGTTTCCGCTTATGAGAGCAAGAAACAGGTAATATTTGGCAAAGAATCCTGCAGTGGGAGGAATTCCTGCAAGGGCAAGCATCATTATTCCAAGTGATATTGCAAAGACAGGGGATTTTAATCCAATTCCCGAAAGATCATTTATCATTATCTTGTCTTCCCTGACTGCGCCTGATGCTATGAAGGCACCGCCTTTCATGAAAATGTACACCAGGGAATAATACATGGCAGCAAATATTGCAACTGTAAATGCAAAATGTGATGCATTGCTCGACACTACATCCAGAACCAGAATTAAATAGCCGGCCTGTGCAATGCTTGAATACGCAAGCATCCTCTTAAGGTTGTTTTCAGAAAGGGCAGCAAAGTTTCCGTATGTCATCGTGACTATAGAAACAATGGTGAAAAGGTAAAAGACGTCGGTATTCATTGATGAAAAGCCAACAAGAAATACCCTCAGGATTACAAGGAAAGCAAGCACCTTTGTGCCTGAGGAAAGGAAGGCAGATACAGGATTTTTTGTCCCGTCATAAGCATCCACTGCCCACTGCTGAAGTGGAACGAGTGCAAGCTTGAACCCAAATCCCACAAATAGCAGTATCATTGCAAGCAGCATTGAAGGCTTGTTGATAAGAGATATTGATGTGACTGAAACAAGGTTGAATGTTCCAGTGGACAGAAAATAAAAGGAAGAGCCCAGTACTATGAAACCTGTTGCAATAACTCCTGTAAAGAAGTATTTTGCAGATGCTTCCAGGTTCCTTTTTGACTTGCCGTGTGCTGATAAAATGTATGTTCCTATGCTTATTCCTTCAAATGCTATGAATATGAATATCAGGTTCAGGCTGAACGCTGCAATGATCATGGCTACATTTACAAACAGGAATATGGAAAAGAAAATTTCAGGATCATGCTTGAGTTCTGAACCAGCAGTGAATGACACATACAGTGATGATGTTATGAGTATCAGTGCAAAATAAAGCCCGAAATTATTTATTACAAATGCCCCTCCAAAGAAAGAGGAATTTGACGAATCGAATAATAGCAGCAGTATCATTGATATGAGCAATGATATTATGGAAACTGCAGTGTAAACCACCCAGTCTTTTACTCTCCTTCCCATCAGCAACATTCCAAAAGCCACGAGGCCCAGGAATATTTCAGGGTAGAGCGATTCAAGAATTGAAGAATTTAATACAAATGTCATTTTAAATTACCCCCTTTACGAAGCTCAATATTGGGCCAAAGAACAGGTTTGGATATATTCCAAGAACGAGTATGAGCACAAAGAGGAAAGAAAGCAGCAATATTTCCGATCCCTTTGCATCTTTCAATTTTCCCATGTTTTCGTTGAACGGGCCGTTGAGTGTTTTTTGAACCACCCAGATGTGATATGAAGCTGTTATTATCATCCCAAATATGACCATGAATATTAATGCGCCAATTGCGTAATATGATGATAAGACGATTGATGCTTCAGATATAAAGCCTGCAAGCCCTGGAAGCCCAAGGGAAGCCATTATTCCTGCCAGGAAAAATGCAGATATGTATGGCATATCCCTCCACAGGCCACTCACGGAGAGATTGGATTCAGTGCCTGCCCTCTGCTTTATGAGGTACAGGGAAGCAAAAACCAGCCCCATTATTAAGCCGTGGGCGAGAATCTGGTAAATCCCACCTGCAAAAGCAGTGTACGAAACCGCTCCACCGGCAAGAATTCCATCCCCAAAAGATATGCTGATAAAACCCATTGAAGCGGCACTTGCATATGCCATCATCTTCTTTGTGTTTGGTTGAAACATCGCAGTCAGTGCGAAGTATATCAGGCTGAATATTCCAAGTCCGATTATAAACCAGGCAGTTGATACGCCTATAACAGGTGCTATAGGCATCAGGACTGCGAAAAATCCATATCCGCCCATAAGTGAAATAGCTCCCGAAAGTACAATTGTAACTGGATATGGAGCAGAAGTATATGCGTCCGGAAGCCATGAGTGAAGCGGGAACGAAGGCATCTTTACAAGGAATGCAAAAAAGAATCCGAAAAGTGCAAAATCTGTCCAGAACGGAACCTTGTCAGTAATGTCCTTTGTTATGAAAGCGGGGTTGAGAAGATTTGACATGTTCAATGTGAAAACATTTCCATGTGACGATCCATAATAGGAGAATAATGTCAGTATTGAAAGCAATAGGAATACTGAGCCTATCTGTGTATAAACGAAGAACTTCAAAGATGCCTTTTCCTTCCTTGAGTCACCATAAATCGCTATTAACAGGAAGACTGGTATAATGATTGCTTCCCAGAATACATAGAAGAAAAGGAAATTCCTTGAAATAAGAAGCCCATAGAGGCCAACTTCAGTGAACATCATCAATCCGTAGAATCTTCTGTCGAATTTCTCGTTTTTTGCGGTGTAGATAGCAGCGAACATGATAACAGTGGTCAGGAAAATCAATGCTATGGATAGTCCGTCAACGCCGGTGCTGAATGTTATTCCTATTGACCTGTCAATAGGGTATGAACTGCTGGAAACTATCCCTCCTGTGTATGCCCTGAAGTCCACAAGCCCATAAATCGCTGTAAGCACAAGAATTATGAAGCTTTCAACAGCTGCAGTTTCCCATGCCTTTTTCTTGAGAAGAATTGAAATGGCTGCGAATATTATTGTTAATAGAAATATTAGTAAAACAAACATCTAAATCCCTCCTAAAATTTCAAGGAGAAGCATAAGGATGGCAACTCCAGCTATAAGGAATACGAAATAGTATTCTATTACG
Source organism: Thermoplasmata archaeon (assembly GCA_021817255.1). GTDB lineage: Archaea > Thermoplasmatota > Thermoplasmata > Thermoplasmatales > Thermoplasmataceae > Cuniculiplasma. The sequence continues at coordinate 11,611 of JAKAVO010000013.1, read as the reverse complement.
CCATTCTCTATTTTCCTGAGAATTCCGCCGAATCCCATTGCCCCTTTCCCGGTTCCTTCTATTGATATGGAGAATCCATTTTCAACCCGGGAAACACCAGACGAGAGTGGAAGGATTATTCTTTCTGCTATTACTCTTGTAAATAATGCATCCAGGAAGTATTTAGCCCTGAGAAGCTTATAAACAGGGTTCTTTTCAAGGTTGATCCTCTGCCATGAGGTTGTGGCATAGAGTGCAATGGTGATGAGCAAACCTATAACTACAACCGTTAAGGGCGTGTATTCTGCCAACATTGGAACAACAACTTTAGTGGTGCCTGGAACTATGAAGTCATAAAACCTGTATTGAACTACGCCAAGCGTGAGCGATAAAAGTGCCAGGATAATCAATGGTATGAGAACAATCTTTGGTGGATCCTTTGCCTCCTCAGCGAGTTTTGACCTTGGTTTTCCAAGGGCAACCAGGAAGAACATCCTGAATGTATAAAGTGAAGTCATAAGTGCGCCTATTACCAGGAATATCCAGGGCAGGATGGAATATGCATTGCTGCCATTCATTATGAAATAGTTGTAGGCGACGTCAATTATTGTATCCTTGGAGAAGAAAGCAGCTGTTGGAGGCAATGCTGCAAGTGTTATAGATCCTATAAACATAAGGGAAACTGTGACAGGCATCCTCTTCCAGAGCCCACCCATTTTCTTCACGTCTCTCAGTTCCATCAGTGACAGCAAGATCACTCCTGCTGCCATGAACAGGAGAGCCTTGAACACTGCATGCACAACAAGATGGTATATGGAATAGCCTATCACACTTTCTCCAAACGTGGAGACCATGCCCAGTGCTGCCATCATGTAACCAATCTGTGAGATTGTTGAATATGCAAGAATCCTTTTCAAATCGTTCACGACTATGCCTATTGTGCCTGCAAACAGTGCTGTAAAAGCCCCGATGTACAGAACAGCATCCGGGGCAAGGGCAGTTGCATTGGCATAAAGCGGCAGTACTCTTGCTATGAGGTACACTCCCGCTGTCACCATCGTGGCTGCATGGATCAGTGCTGAGACCGTAGTCGGCCCCTCCATTGCATCAGGAATCCATACATGCAGTGGAAATTGCGCGGATTTGCCAGCAGCACCCCCCAAAAACAGCAAGCCTATAATGGTCAGGTTCTGGGCACCTATTTCCGTTGCAATTTTAGGCGCATTATTGATCAGGTATGGTATGCTCAGGGGAGATGATACTCCCTGAACTGTCAACAATGAGTAAAGCACCGCCAACCCTATGATGAACAGAAGATCTCCAACCCTTGTGACAATAAACGCCTTCTTTGCCGCAGATGCTGCGTTTGGCTTGAAGAACCAGAACCCTATGAGAAGATATGAACAGAGCCCGACCAGTTCCCAGAAGAGGAAAAATTCAAGGAGGTTGGATGCTATAATAAGCCCAAGCATGCCACCCGTGAAAAGGGCTGTTTCACCAAAGTAAGTGTTTTTTCTTGGATCATCTTTCATGTAGTAAAGGGCAAAAAGATGTATCATCAGGGATACAAATGATACCATGAGAACCATGACAACAGCCAGGTGATCAACGTAGATGCCGGCATTGATGTTATCAAACCAGTTGTAGGCCTGGTATATAGGTGTGGAGGTTCCCCTGATATTTAGCCATACAACTATGGAAAGTATGAGCGATATAAGGATTGAGAGGGATGCAAGCACTCCCGCCAGGGCTTTTGCCTTTTTTCCGGCAATTACACTGATGGGTGCAAAAATAATTGGCGTAAGAAATATGAACCATGCATAGTTTAACATTTTACCACCTTATCTCCTTCAGCAATGAAATATCTATTTTGCCGAATTTTTTATAAATTGATACCATTATGCTAATTCCAACTGCTGATTCAACAGCAGCAATTGCAATTGTGAAAAGAGCCATAACCAGAGGGTCAACTTTCCCGGTGCCTATAGCTGCTGAGACAAGGCTCAGTATTGCGCCGTTCAGCAATATTTCAACTGAAACAAGCATCTTTATCCCGATTTTTGATATCATGATGCCGTAAAGCCCTATTGTGAAGAGAGCCAGTGAAACTAACTGCACTATGAACTGATCCATTATTCATCATCCTCCGCTGTGTGGAACATGCCCACTATGCCAGTGACAAGAACTACTGAAAGGAGTTCAAAAGGAATGAGGTATGTGCTGAACAATTCTTTTGATATCCCGGTTATATGCTGCTGGACAGGAACGTAGGATCCGGAAATGCCCAGGACGGAAACTGCCATGATTATGAAGAACATAATCGCTGAGATAGCTGCAGGAATTTTATTCAATCTCCTTACCTCCCGTTATCATCATTGTAAAGACCAGGAGAGCGCTCACTGCCCCTACGTAAACAAGCAGCTCAATAGCTCCTATGAGAGTGGCTCCAAGAAAAATGAAGTTTGCAGACAGCACAAAAAGAAAGGCCATCAGGAAGATAATGCTCCTGACTATGTCTTTCTGCTCTACAGATATGGCAGCCAGAATTATGAGGATAATTGCAAATATGATTGTTATTAATGTAAAGATCATCTTTTTACCTCTTCTTCCCCTTTTTCAAGATCCGTTGGTGAATACATGAAATTGTTTTTTGTCCTTGCTGTCTCAAACACTTCCTTGAGGTATATTGCATCTGTCGGGCAAATCTCCTCACAATTCCTGCATACCGTGCAGGTGCCGAAGTTCACGGACGGATAGATTTTTCTCTTGTTTCTCTGGTTTTCCTTGTCCAGGTTCATCATCGTTATTGAGAGATTGGGGCAGACCTGTTCACAAAGTGTGCAGCCCACACAGTCGTCTGTGCTCAGGTACACCCTGAACCTGAACCTGTCCGCCAATTCCTCTTTCACTTCAGGGTATTGCACAGTTACGGGCTTCTGGAAAAGATGCCTAAATACAGTGAACATTCCCATAATGGAGCCAATAACTGGAATTCTCTTCGGCTCTTTTACTTCTTTTATTTCTATCATGCTATCCCTCCAAATATTAATATTCCTGTAATTATGAGATTGATGAACGAGATTGGAAGCAGATACTTCCATCCAAAGGTGACGAATTTGTCAATCCTGACCCTGGGCATCGATAACCAGATAGTAAGTGAAATTACAACCAGCACAACCGTCTTTATGAGAAGCCATATGAACCCTGCATAGTTTGTATATGGGCCATAATAGCCGCCAAGGTATATTGTGCTTATTAACATGGATCCAAGGAAAATTGTTCCAAACAGGCCCAGATAAAAGAGCCCAAACCTTAACCCGGTGTATTCAGTTGTGTTTCCGGTCACAAGCTCGCTGTCACTCTCACCCATATCAAATGGTGAGTAAGATGCCCTGGCTGCCATTGAAATCAGGAAGACAAAAAATCCCAATGGCTCCAGTATGGCAAATGGGATTGACTGTGCCACAACAACACCGTTGATATCAAGCGGGTTTGATACCTTCACTGAAGCCATCATAACAACAGCAAGGATTGAGAGCATCATTGGCACTTCGAAGGAGATATCCTTTGCAACTCCCCTCAAAGCACCAAGAACTGCGTATTTATTATTTGAACTTATTCCTGACAGTATCTCGCCAATTGGCATTATTGCAATCAGGGCGAAGATTATTATCAGGCTCACATCTGAATGGGAAACGGTTAACTGCCCGAACCATGCAAGCGGCCCATAAGGAATGAATATGAATCCCATTATGAGGCCGAAAAATATGAGGACCGGAGCAACTTTATAGGCAAGATCATCTCTTCCTTCCGGCATAATTGATTCTTTCTGGATAAGTTTGAGCCCATCTGCCATTACCTGCAATATTCCGGCCTTTCCAACACGGTTTGGCCCAACCCTCATCTGCACTCTTGCCATGTATTTCCTGAAAAGATACACCATTCCAGCTACAACAACAGTTGCAAATATTATTACCATAAGGGTTTCAATGATATATGCGAGAATAAATGATGGGTAATGCCCAAACACAGACAGTATGCTGCTGATCCTGAGGAGCAAATTCATCTATCCACCTCGCCAAATACGAGGTCGATTGAACCGGAAATTGCAACCATGTCTGCGATCAGCACGTCTTTTGAAAGATATGGGAGGATTGATAAATTCTTGAATGAAGGGCTCCTGACATGAACCCTGTATGGTTTTACTGAACCATCTCCCACAAGGTATACACCAAATTCACCCTTTGGCGACTCTGTCCTTGCATAAACGTCTCCTTCTCCCCTGAGCCTCAGCATCAGGGATTTCCTTGCCTTTGGGTTGAAATAGGGCCCGTCCGGGATCTTGTCAATTGCCTGGTTGATTATTTTCACGGACTGCCTCATTTCTTCGAATCTCACAACAAATCTTGCAAGCACGTCCTTCCCCTTTGAAATAGGTATATCAAAATTTACCCTGTCATATGCAAGGTACGGTTCTGCCTTCCTGACATCATATGGCACTCCTGATGCCCTCAGCATAGGCCCGGTTACACCGTAGTCCAGTGCCACCTCTGGTTCAAGTATGCCTACGTTCTTTGTTCTTGATATGAAAATATCATTTTTTGCAAGCAGGTTGTAAACCTCATCCAGTTTTTTTGGAAACTGTTTTGTGAATTCCTTTATTTTGTATATTATCTTGTCATTGAAATCCTGATAAACTCCGCCTATGCTCATATAATTAGTTTCCTGCCTTGAACCGCATATCTCTGTAAAAAGATCAAGAATTTTCTCCCTCTGTTCAAATACATAGAAAAACGGGGTCAGCATTCCGAGATCAAGGCCAAATGCACCTGCCCAGACAAGATGGGATGCCAGCCTGTTGAGTTCTGCCATTACAGTCCTAATCCAGACAACTCTCTCCGGAGGTTCTATGTTAAGAAGCTTTTCGGCTGCCTCAAGATATCCGACCTCCATGTTCATTGCCCCAACATAATCCATCCTGTCGAAATATATGAGCGCATCACAGTAAAAGTCCAGTTCACATATTTTTTCTGCGTTTCTGTGCAGATAACCAATAACCGGCTCAACATTCTTTACTGTTTCACCGTCCAGCAATAGCTTTAATCTCAGTACACCGTGGGTGGAGGGATGCTGTGGGCCCATGTTGAGCTCGATGTATTTTTCTTTCAAACCTTTATTTTCCATTATTATTACCACCCATCCCCAGGATCAAAGCTGACACGGTCATTGCCCTCATCGTCCATGTTGACGTACTGTACCTTGCTTAAATCATAATCCTTTCTCAGCGGATATCCAACCCATCCCTCAGGGAGCAATATTCTCTTCAAATCCGGATGTCCTTCAAATATTATTCCCATCATATCGTATTGTTCACGTTCATCCCAGTTTGCACTTTCAAACAATGAGGTAACGCTTGGCATTCTCGAATCCCTGGTTTCAGACTTTATGGCCAGCATCTCTTCTGTCCTGGAATTTGTCAGGTGGTAAACAACTTCAATTCTGTCCCTGAAGTCTACAGTACTGATCAGGGAGAGGGAATCATACCCACTTCCCTTGATATCGCCCATAAGTTCCAGCAGGCTCTCCTTTGATATTCTCAGAACCTTCCTGCCATCCTTGCTATTTTCTTCTTTAACTTCATAAGCCATCAGGTTCACCTTTCCGTTTCATTTCTTATCTTCTTCTGAAGAAGAATTATTCCATTTGTGAGTGCTTCAGGCGTTGGCGGGCATCCCGGAACATATACATCAACCGGCACCACCCTGTCAACTCCAAGCACCACGGAATAACCCTGGTTGTATGGCCCGCCCTGGATAACGCATACGCCCATTGCTATCACATATTTCGGGTAAGGCATTTCATCATACAATCTCCTGAGCCTTGGAGCCATTTTTTTTGTAACTGTCCCTGACACGATCATGAGATCAGATTGCCTTGGGGAATTCCTGAATACTTCACTTCCGAACCTCGAAACATCAAGCCTTGATGCCTGCATTGCCATCATCTCAATAGCACAGCATGCAAGCCCAAAGGTCAGGGGCCAGATTGAATTGCTCCTTGCCCACTCCATAGCCCTATCCATAGTAGTTGTAATAAATCCGGAATCACCAGTTTTCATTTAATCCACCTCATATATCCTTTCCTGAATGCGTAATATACAACACTCATGGGCATTGATATAAAAATAATAGTTTCAATAAATGCATAAACCCCTAAACTCTTGAAATCGAATGCCCAGGGGAGGAGCAGCGCCATATCCACATCAAACAATATGAAGAGAAGAATAATAACATAATACTGGACTCTTACAAATGCATGGTATGATCCTCTTGCAACTTCCCCGGATTCATATGGCTTTGTATAAGCAGATCCCTTCACAGGGGATGATTCCTTGGAGAGATTGGAAATAATATTTGAAGGGTTGAAAGAAATTCTGGCTGCTTTGCCTTTTGTCCTTGCCTTATCGAGGCTGGGGAGAATTGTGAAAACAAGGTACATAGCCATTGCGAGCAGAACGAGAGTTATGAGCGCAGGTATGTATCCATACAGCAACATGATTCGATATTTTAGGAAAATATATAAGTGTTGTTTAATTTGAGCCTTTATTTTTCTCAGTGTTTAATAACCCGGCAACCAGTAAAGGATCTACTACACCTTCATCAAGTGCGTTAAGTTTTTTCATTATGTCCGCAATGTTTGAATGGAGATTGATTTCATGCCTTTCAATTAGAATTTTTATCTGGCCTTCTGTGAGCGGCCTGAGCAGTTTTAAATTTAAGGCATCCTCTTTCCTGCTGCCGGAATAGATAAGGCCAAGCGCCTTTTCCATTGAATATCTGCCAAGTGAATTTTCGTTGCAGAACTCCAGCACTTCCTTAATGTTCTCCCATTCGATTTCCCTCTGGTATTTTTTATTTAATTCCGGGATTGTCTGGTTTATGATCCTTGAAATAATTTTTCCGTTTTTATCATTTGCAATGCCGGTGAATTTTTTTATGTTCCTTTCAGATATTAGAGTTTCTGCATCCTGCCCTGATATGCCGTATTTTTTGCTTATATCTGCGGTGAATTCAGAAAGTGGCTGTGGTGTTTCTTCTGTTGCCGATTCCAGTAGCGGGGAGCTTATTGTGATCACGGGAATGTCAGTTTCCGGATACATTCTGCTGCTTCCTGACAGTGGCCTCATATATCTTGTGGAGTTGTCAACCAGTGCTGCCCTTGTTTCAGAGAAATCAAGGGACAGTATTTTCTCAATTCTGCCTTCAATTGTACTTTTTGCCATATTGGCAGAATCGGAATTTATTATGAGCATGAGAAATGAATCATTTTCCTTTAACTCAAGCTGGGCTGCAACCATATCCCTTTCAGCAAGGGTTAACCCATATGCCGGAAGTTCTTCATAATGAATTACCCCCTTGATATTTATCTGCTTCAATGCATCAGCTATTTCACGGCCAACCCTGAAGCCTTCTGTTTTCATAACACCCCTGAAATTGGGCAGTTTTGATGCAAATATTCTCCTTCCTTCCTCTATGCCTTTTATTACCATTTTTGAGTTGCTGTCCCTGAATAAACTGGAAACTTCAGTAAACTTCAGTTCTTCATAGCCTCCTCTTTCCTTCACTATTTTTACAGCCTTAGCCAGCCACTCCTGCCTTTTGGCTTCAGCCTCCAGTATTTCCTTTATGGATGAAAGTTTTGAGACGCCTTTTATCTCAACCCTTCCATACCCCATTGAAAAGTTTACATCCTGCCTTATTGAATCTGCACCTTTTCTCAGAAGCCCAAGAACCATCATCCTGTTTCCTATTTCCTTTGCAATTGCAATAGCTTCATCTGCACTTTTCATGTCAGGTGCCGTCGATATTTCAATCAGTGGAAGCCCCAGCCTGTCAAGCGAATAGGTGACCAGGTTTTCCCTTTCATCCACTTTTTTGCATGAGTCTTCCTCCAGGCAAATGGATGTGATTCCTGCGGTTACCCCTCCTGAATTGATTTCCCCGCCAATTGCCACTAGGGATGTTCTCTGGAATCCACCTGTGTTTGAGCCGTCAATAACGACTTTTCTCATCACAGAGACTCTTTCAAGAATTGATGAACCGAATGCCAGTGACATGGAGAGAGCCGCTTTCAGTGCCCCTGGGTTGATCCTCTTTGGAGGCTCTTCATCAGCTTCAATCAGGCAGGAGTTCCCCGATATTATATATTTAAATAATCTGTCCCGTGATTCCTCATAATTTGTTGATATGTCTTTTGATCCAATTTCACCTGAGGTGGAGTGAAGCCTTCTTGTAAATGATGCGTCTAATAATTCGCCTTCAGACTTGCAGTTGCAGAAGAGCTTTCCCACATCAATCTGCATGTGAACCTCAAGGCCGATCATCGTGTTCCCCGGCAGAGGCATTAAAGGTACACCCCCAACTCTTCCCTTTCCAGGATTTCTCCCCTCATGTTTGTTTTCATAAGAACTTCGAATTCTTCTTCACTGTAATTGCCAAGAAGATGCATCATCTTCACATAAGCTGTTTCCGGCAGTATATTTCCAGCAGATATTATGCCGGCTTTTTCCATTTCTCTTCCTGTGGAATAAATATCAAGATTTGTAGAACCATATATGCACTGGGTTGTGGCTACTGCTTTCATTCCGCCTTTTACTCTTTCACTTATTGATTGAAGATATTTTGTGTTTATGTGCCCCAGTCCGGTTCCCATAATAACCATTCCTTTTTTGCCATCCATTGACTTCTCCAGATCTTCCACTTCAAGCCCCGGATGGAAATACACAAGGGAAACTTCCTTTTCCAGTTTCGTTTTCAAAACATTTTCCCTGCATTTTCTTCTGTATTTTCCGCTCAGGCTGAATAAGCCATCCTGAAATGCACCAACCGGGTGTTCCCCAATGCTTTTGAAGGCATCCCGCCTCGTAGAGTGCATTTTTCTTGATCGTGTACCCCTGATGAGGTCTATCCTTTCATCTGAGGAATTGTGGTGCATGGAAATTCCCACTTCCCCGAATTCAGATGTTGCAAACCCGACAGCCGCTTCAAGGTTCAGGTAAGAATCACTGCTAGGCCTGTCAGAACTCCTTTGCGATCCGACGAGGATTACAGGCCCCATCTGCTTTTCAAACATAAATGCAAGTGCTGAAGCAGTATATGACATGGTGTCTGTTCCGTGGGAAATAACAACACCTTCAGAATTTCTAAGCTCATGTTCGGTTTTTTTTGCAATTTCCACCCACTGGCCTGGTTCTATATTTTCACTGAGGATGTTTGAAAAATCTACTCTTTTCAGCCTGTAATTCTGTTCCATATACCTGAACCTGGATGTGAGTTCCTCTATGTCAAGGGAAGGAAATACTGCTCCGGTCCTGTAGTCAACCTTGCTGACAATTGTTCCTCCTGTAGTGATTAATGAAATTGGTTTCCCTTTGCCGGAAACTTTTGCCCCTTTTCCTTCATTAACTGCAAATGAAACTCCTTTTTTTATTATTTCAAAGGATTGTGGCTTTATGGAAATGTTGTAGCCATTCTCCAGTTTAACATTGAAGAAATCAGAATCGATAGAAATGAATGTTCCCTCCATTTCTTTTCCTTTCCATGTGAATTTAATGATATCCCCATTTTCGGGTTTATTAGATTCAGGCATGACACATTATTGTTGATCCTTATTTTAATCTTTAAACAATAAGTGATGTTTGGTTGCCTGCAAGTGAACTTTGATCCGCATTTGGATTTTCATTTCAGGTGAATCTCTGCATTTTATTTATGCCCATGATCCTGCCCAGTTCCATGGCATTCAATGGAGCGTTTCCGTGTGGGTGGTTGTTGAAAAAGATAAAAACTTCCTCAAAATCATTTTCAAACTTGAGAATTTCATTTTTCAGCGATTCCAGCTCAGTTTCGCTGTAACTGTAATCAAATTTCTCCATTCCCGATCCTTTTTCTGAAAACAGTGAGTTTCTTCCATGAAGCCTGACGTATGCTTTTTTATTTCCGGTTTTCTGCAGTTCCAGATGGTTGGCGGCATTGTCAGTGAAGCTTGCGTGGAATCCGGTCCTTTCAATTAATTTCAGTATATTCAAAAAATTATCCTCCCTGAATAATCGGGGTTCGCAGAAAATATTGCCCTCATTGCCTGCAATCTCTGACATGGAAATGAGATAGCTTTCAAGCCCTTCTTCATTAATCCATGGTGGTATGGTGAACAGGAACATAGCGTCCTTATTCCTTTTCCTTGCCGGATTTAAAACATTTTTCCTGAACTCATCCATGCTATTTTTTCTCTGCTCCCCGTCTCCGAAATGGCTGACCGAAGAAGGCAGCTTAACAGACAGCTTGATGCCTTCACTTATCTTCCTGATTGAATTTTCAAATGTTTCCCTGGGTGGGATTGAGTAATAAGTCGAGTCAATTTCAAGGGCACTGAAAAAACTGGTGTAGTGGTTTACTGACGGCCTTGTTCCCTCAGGGTAAAACTTTCCTACCCATTCCCTGTATGCCCAGCCACATGTTCCAAGATATATTTTCAAGGGCTCAATTCTCTCAGTACTTCTCTTGCAATTATAACTCTCTGAATCTGGTTTGTCCCCTCATATATTTGAGTTATTTTTGCGTCCCTCATATGCCTCTCTGCATCCAGATCGACCGTATATCCATATCCACCGAATATTTGAAGTGAATCTGTCGCAACCCTGTTTGCCACATCTGAAGCAAAGAGCTTTGCCATTGACGACTCCTTTATGCATGGTTCATGCCTGTCCCATTTTTCAGCTGCATTGTAAGTCAGCAATCTTGCTGCTTCTATTTCGGTTGCCATATCAGATATCAGAAACTGGATGCCTTCCATGCTCGAAATGCTCTGCCCAAATTGTTTTCTCTGCTGGGAGTATTGCACTGCTTCCTCAAATGCGGCCTCTGCTATCCCCAGAGCCTGTGAGGCAATTCCTATTCTTCCTGCATCGAGTGTCTCCATTACAACCTTGAACCCTTCATTCAGCTTGCCAACAATGTTGGATTCTGGCACCCTTGCATTCTCGAATAAGAGTTCAACTGTGGAAGAGCCCCTTATTCCCATTTTGTGGATGTCCCTGCTGATCTTGAAGCCTGGTGTGTCTGAGTCCACAACAAATGTGCTTATTCCCCTGTGCCCCTTTGCTGGGTCTGTGACAACATCCACGACGAAGAACTTTGCCAGCCTCCCGTTTGAAATGAAAATTTTTGTTCCGTTAATTACGTATTCGTTCCCTTCTTTTACTGCTGAAGCTTTTATTGCTGCTGCGTCACTTCCTGCACCAGGCTCGGTAAGCGCAAGCCCGCCTATTTCTCCTTCAGCAACCCTTTTCAGGTATTTTTTCTTTAGCTCTTCACTTCCAAACATCAGCACTGGCTCCCCGAATAATGTTAAAGCCCCATCAAGGACCAGTGATGTGCTGGGGCATGCTTTTGATATTATTTCTATTGCCCTCATGAGGAAACTGAAGCTCATTCCATAGCCACCGTATTCCTTCGGGATATAGCTTGCAAATAAACCCAGCTCCTTCATTCTTTCAATGAGCTTTGGCGGAACATCCTCCTTCAGATCTATTTCTCTTGCCAGTGGTTTAACCTCTTCCTTCGCAAACCTTTCCAAA